>CAZONU010000034.1:0-2760 GCA_964581145.1 uncultured Planctomycetia bacterium | reverse complement strand
GTCGGCGGCCTTGATCGCCATGACGACCAGTTTCAGCACCGCCGGGTCGGCCGGCGGCGGGAAGGGCGCGTCGTCGGCCTTCTCGCGCGGGGCGGGCCTGGTGGCGGCCGGCGCCCCGGCCCCGGCCGGCTTCATGGTCCAGGTGGTCTCGTCCGCGCCGTACTTGCTGTTGGAGGCGTTGAGGACGTAGAGGTCCTCGCCCGCGTGGTAGGCCATGTCGCAGTAGGTGAACTTCAGGCCGGGCCCGACCTTCGCCCACTTGTCCTTCGCGGCGTCGTAGGCGTAGGTGCCCTTTCCCGCGGCGTAAAGCACCAGCCCGCGCTTGGAGTCGTAGCAGGTGCCCGGCCAGCTGGCGGCCTCCGGCGCGGGGGACTTCCGCTGCCACCTCTTGGTCTTGCAGTCGTAGACCCAGGTGTCGGAGAGCAGCCGGTCGAGGTGATTGCCGCCGGCCATGACGATGCATTTGTTCTTGGCGTCGTAGACCACCCCGGTCGAGCAGCGCGGGAGCGGCTGGACGTAGAGGTCGTGGTCGAGAATCAGGCGCAGCTCGCGGTAAAGGGCGCGCTGCTGGCTGCACAGCGCGGGGAGGTCCCCAACCCTGCCCGTGGCCAGACCTTCCTGTGCCTTCCCGGCGCGAGCCAGCACCGGTTCCAAGTTCTTTTGCGCCGTCTTGACCTGCTTGCGCTCGTAGTCCTCAAGCTTCTGCGCGAGCCACCCGAGCTCGGTCTTCTCCAGCGTGTACTCCTGGAGCCGCTTGGCAACCTTCTCTTGCGCCTCGGCCGCCTTCTTCATCAGCTTCGCGGCCTCGTCCTTTCTTTCCTGACGTGCGGCGATCAGCGCCTTCCAGCCCGCGCGGGTCGCCTCGCGCTGCTCGTTGATGATGGCCGCCAGCGCCTTGCGGCGGGCGAGCATGTTCTTCCCGCCCAGTTCCGGCCGCCTCCAGGTGCTGGTCCTGCAGTCATAGATCAGCGACCCGTAGTGGCTGGCGCGGACCCCGGCGTCCTCGGGCCGCTCCGGGCTCGTGGAGAAAGGTCCGGTTCGCTTGTTGTAGCCGCCGAGGCGGGTGAGCCACAGCGGAAAGAGCAGGATCTCGTCGTTGACCGGGTCATATACCATCGCGCCCCACTGTCCGGGCACCGGCGCGAACCAGGGCGCGGCGTGGCCCTTCGGCGCGTGGCCCTCCCGGCGCTTGCCGTCGGCGCCCTCGAAGCCGGCCTTCAGGTCGGTCCACTTCTTCGACCCGGGATCGTAGGCCGCGGTCAGGTTGTGGGCGGCGACCACCATCCGGCTGCGCTTGGAGTCCCAGCAGGCCAGCCGGAAGAGGAAAAAGGGCCCTGGCCGGTCGCTGGCCTTCACCCAGCCGGCGTGGCCCTGGCCCCCGTAAAAGTTGCCGCCCAGCCCGGCCCGGTCCGGTGCGTAGTCCGGGACCCACTTCCTGGCGGCGAGGTCCAGGGCACGGACCTCGTTGCCGCTCTTGAGGCCGCCCCAGCCCAGGACCTGCTTGCGCGCCGGCGAGTAGACCGTCGCCGAGCCCACCGACCCGCCGCTCTTGCCGAGCTTGACCCACTCGCCGGCGAGCGCCGGGCTGGCGGCCAAGGCCAGGATCAACGCGGTTCTGAGGGCGCCCATTGCCTTCCTCCTCAAGCTTCCGGCTCGGCGGCGATCACCTGGCGCCCGGTGGTGAACCACAGCGCCTCCCCGTCCCACTGCAGGTACTTGCAGAGCCCGTCGAACGCGTCCCGCGAGAGCCGGGGGTCGATGGCCGGCTCCACGCGGCAGGGGTCGCCCAGCCGGACGGGCCCCACGCCCTCGTGTGCGGTGGCCCACAGCTCCTTCCCGTCCGGCGAGGGCAATATCTCGCGCAGGCCGGAGGGCGCGGCGCCGATGCGCTCCACGGACTCGCCGTCCGGCTTCCAGCGCCAGAGGTCATCACCGTCGCGGTAGATGACCCCGCCGTCCAGGTCGAAACTGAGCAGCTTGAGCGTCTCGGCCCCTTCGCGGGGAACGAAGCTGCCCGTCAGCCTGCATTTCCCCGTGTCGAAGACGAAGAGCTTCGCGGACTTCTCGGTGGTTATCGCCGAACCGCAGTCGCCGTGTATGGTCGTGGAGAGGTACAGCCGGCCGCCCCCGGGGGCGAGGAGCATGCGCGTGGGAGAGAGCTCTCCGACCGGATTGAGGTAGACCTCGATCTCCTCGGAGTCGAGATCATAACGGCTCAGTGCTCCACCGAGGCGGGCGTAATGCGCGCCGCTGATGATCCAGGCGCTGCGGCCCTCGCGGAGCATCTGGGTGGGGCGCATCTGGTTGTGCCCTATGCGCGCGGCCACGCGGGGGTTCTCCGGGAAGCGGCCCGGCGCCGCCGGGTCGTAGACTACGACCGTCGCGCTGCCGTAGCTGCCCATGACCAGCAGGCGGCGGTCGGGATCCCAGAGCATGTCGTTGACCTGCCCGCCGCCGGGCCCGGAGTCGCCCAGGTCGCGGCCCCTGCCGCTTTCGAGGTCTATCTCCCAGAAGCGCTGCAGGACGTGGGTGGAGCCGAAGGCCTTCCGGACCCCGCCGTCGCGGACCACCCAGGGGCCCCAGGCGTTGACCGCCCCGCGGATCTCCAGCTGCCGGGTCACCGCCCGGCGGGCGCCCTTCTCCACCCGGAAGAAGGCGCACCGGTCGGTAATTCCGCAGACGCTCCCGTCCTCCAGCGCGGCGATCGCGCTGCAGCGCTCGCCCGCGCCGGGAGCCACCGGCACTACCGGCTCGTCGGTC
>CAZONU010000033.1:14437-20503 GCA_964581145.1 uncultured Planctomycetia bacterium | reverse complement strand
CGCGCCACGGCTACCGGGTGCTGGCCCGCGCGGCCGACCCGGACCGCGGCGCGCCCCTGGCCTACGTGCTCTCCGGGGAGAATATCGTCGGCGGCTGGGACGTCTACTACCGGCAGCTCTCCGAGGCGCTGGAGCGCGCCGCGCGGCGGCGGGGCTGGTCGCTGATGCGCATGATCACCGAGCGCGGCGGGGAGGAGGACCTCTTCGAGCAGCTCAGCGGCGCGCGGGTCTGCGGGCTGATCCTCGACTCGGTGAACACCGAGCTCCTGGAGCGCGCCCGGGCCAGCGGGCTGCCGGTGGTGATGGTCGAGGTCTGGCGGCCGGGCGCGGACTTCGACGCGGTCGTCCAGGACGACTTCGCCGGGGGGCAGCTGGCCGCCGAAGATCTGTTGGCAGCCGGCTGCCGGCGGATCGCCTGGCTGGGCTCGGTGACCGGCGACCACCACGCCCGGGCGCGCTACGGCGGCGCCGCCGCGGCGCTGGCCGCAGAGGGGCTGAGCTTCTCGCACGTGCTCGACCGGGACCTGGGCGCCCCGGACCTGGCCACGCGCGCCAGGGAAGTCCTCGGTGCTTCCGACCGGCCGGACGGGGTGCTGGCCCTCTGGCGGCCGATGGCCGCCGCGACCATCACCGCCGCGCGCGAGCTGGGACTGAGCATCGGCCGCGACTTCCGGATGGTGGGCTGGAGCTCGGAGGCGGTGTACGAGCAGGGCTTCGTGCCGCTGTTTGAAGGCGGGCCGGTGCCCCCCACGGTGGTCTGGAGCACGCGGGTGATGGCCGAGACCGCGCTGGCCCGGCTGGCCGAGCGGCGCGCCCGCCCGGAAGTGCCGGCCATCAGGATGACCGTACCGGCCCGGCTGGAGATCCGGGAGGAGGCAAAGCGATGAAGCGCATTTCGCTTGTGGCCGCCGTTCTGGCGCTCGCCGCGGCCGCGCCGGCCGGGGAACTGCCCGCCAACAAGTGGGTGTCCATGAAGGAGCCGGCGGCCGGGGTGCAGATGCTCGGCTGGGACGAGATCCGCTACGCGCCGGAGCTGGGCGGAGTGCTCATGTGGGGCGCCTACCGCAGCTACACCAGCGAGAACCAGAACGCGCTCTGGCTCTATCGCTTCAAGGAGAACCGCTGGCACCTGCTGCACCTGAACCTCTTCTTCGTGCGCAGCGAGATGTGCTCGGACGGGGGCCACACCTCCGGGCGGATGACCTACGACCGCGAGCGGAAGATCCTGGTCTACAACGGCATGATCAGCATGAGCCGCAACGACTGGTACCGCACCTGGGCCTTTGACCCCCGCGCGCTGGTCGGCTGGGACGCGCGCCCCCCGAGCCCCACGCCCCGCCAGAAATGCGACGGCGCCAGCGTCTACGTCCCCGCGGCCAAGCGCACCCTGCAGCACTACGGAAACGCGGGCACCTGGCTCTACGGCGCAGCCGCCAACCGCTGGGCGTGGCCGGTTCCCCCCGGCAAAGGCCCGGCGGGCACCTGTGCCGAGGCGGTCTGGGACCCCAAGCGCAAGCGGGTGCTGGTCTTCGGGGGCTCGGCGGGCCAGTACAGCGGAAAGAGTTTCACGACCTACAACGCCCTGTGGGCCTACGACCTCGCTGCCAAGTCCTGGAAAAAGCTGGCTCCCAAGAACCCGCCGCCGGCTCGCGGCTGGCCGCAGATGGCCCTGAGCACCGCCGCGGACATCGTGCTGATGAGCAACGGCACCACGGGCACGCGCTCGAAGCATGGGGTCGTGGAGTCCCACCGCGACACCTGGGTCCTGGACCTCAAAAAGCTGAAATGGAAGCAGATCAAGAACGCGGCCACGCCTTCGGCCGGCGTGCGCAACCACATGGCCTACGATCCGGCCAGCGACGTCTTCCTGATGGTCGGCCGCCGCAAGCTCAACTACGGATATTCCTGCGGGGTGTACGCCTTCAGATATCAGGGAGAGGAACCCGCGAAGCCGCAGTCTCTCAAGACCGAGCCGGTCCCCACCTACGATCTCAAGAAACTGCCAGCACCCGAGGGGCGCTGGAAGTCCCTGAGCACCGGCCCGCTGGCCGCGCTGGAGGGCTGGTGTTTCTGGCCCTCGCTGGCCTCGAAGGGCGACGAACTCCTCCTGGCCTTCGCCGAATGCCCCGAGAAGTTCCATGACGTGGGCTGGGACGTGCGCGTCTTCCGGGGCGCGGGCGGCGCCTGGACGGAACTCAAGGGCCCCGTCGTTCCCAAGGGCTGGTCCAGCCAGACGCCCGCGGCGGCTTTCGACGCGAAGGGCCGGCCACTGGTGATCAGCCAGGCCTACCGCGCCTGGAAGGGGACCACGCTGAACGCGGCGCGCTTCGAGGGCGGCGCCTGGAAGCCGCTGGCCGCGCCGATCAAGGGGGTCATACCGGCATTCCCGGCCCTGGTCGGGAACAAGGGCAAGCCGACGCTGGCCCACGAGGTTCACGTCACCGGCGGCGATTACCGGGGCACGGCGGTTTTCGCCTTCGAGCTGGACGGCGGCAGGTGGAAGCCGCTCGCCGGCGGCAAGCCGATGAGCGTGATCGAGCCGCACAGGGTCCGCGCCCGCTGGGCGCAGCTCCAGCGCGACTCCAAGGGCCGCCTGGTCCTGGCCTGGCAGGAGCATAAGCCGGACTGGGGCGGCAAGACTGCCACGCCGGAGCGGGTTCATGTCCGCCGGCTGGAGGGCGGCAAGTGGACCGAGCTGGGCAGGGCCGTGCCGATTTCAAACCCGAAAGCGCGCGCGGTCACTTACGCCATGAAGCTGCACAACGGCGAGCCGGTGACGGCGATCTGTGAGGGCACGGACGGCGGCAGAGCCAAGCTGCACGTTCGCGCCTGGAAAGGCAGCGGGTGGCAGCTGCTGGGCTCCGGGCCGCTGAACGTGCTGGGCAAGGGAAGCGGCGCGCTCAAGCCCGCGCTGGTCTCGGACGGGAAAAATCTCTACGTCGCTTGGCCGGAGTTTCTGCCCGGTCGCCCCCCGCTGCTCTTCGTCAAGAAGTGGGACGGGGCCAGGTGGACGCTGATCGGCGGGCCGCTCAACGCCGCGCCGGGCAAGGGCTCGGCGCACCGCCCGGCACTGGCCGTGCTCGGCGGCAAGCCGGCCGTGGCCTGGACCGAGCACGTGCCCTGCGGCCCCCGCATGCGCAAGGTCTGCGTCAAGGTCCTGCGGTAGAGGGAGGTCATCCATGTCTTGCTTGCCCCGTTGCCCTTCGATCCTGGCCCTGGCGGCGCTCTGGGCCGCAGCGCCCGGGCCGGCCCGGGCGGCCGAGCCCAGTTCGGGGACCGAGATCCTCAAGACCACCGGCTTCTGGCGCTGCCACTTCACCTGGAAGACCGAGCAGGCCAGGCGGGCCTCGGGGGAGGCCGAGTTCATCAGGCTGAGGCGCGCCTCGCGGGGTCGCTACAAGTTGATCAAGGCCGAGAAGGTGAGCGCCACCGCGCCGCCCGCGGAGGGTTGGACCGCGCGAGAGTTCGACGACGGCGGCTGGGCCCGGGCCCGCGGGCCCTTCTACGCCCGGATGGTGCGCAGCCTGGCGCTGCTTTGCCTGCGCGGCCGGTTCGAGGTCAAAGACCCCGCTGGAGTCAAGGCATTGAAGCTGAGCCTGGCCTACCGCGGCGGCGCGGTGGTTTACGTCAACGGCAAGGAGGTGGCCCGCGGCGGCCTGCCCCAGGGCAAGCTCGGGCCCGGCACGCCCGCTGAGCCCTATCCCCGGGAGGCCTACGTCAACCCCGACGGCCAGCTGCTCCGGTGGGTGGGTTTCGGCGACCCGGAGAAGTACAAGGACCGCTTCGCCAGGCGCGACCGCAAGCTGACCGCCGGGATACCCGGGTCGCTGTTAAAGAAAGGCGCCAACGTCCTGGCCGTGGAGATCCACCGCGCGCCCACCGACGAGACCCTGTTCACCGCCAAGTTCCGCCACAGCTACCGCTACTCGCTGTGGTCGATGATGGGGCTCACCAAGCTCAAGCTCTCCGCGCCGGCGGGCGCGGCGGTGACGCCCAACGTAGCCCGGCCGGAGGGGGTGCAGGTCTGGACCCACCCGGTGGCCGACTCCCTGCACGTCACCGACTACGGTGAGCCCGGCGAGAAACCCCGGCCGGTCAGGATCAGCGGCGCGCGCGGCGGGGCCTTCTCCGGGCAGGTGGTGGTCAGCTCCAAAGGGACAATCCAGGGGCTCAAGGTGACGCCCCCGGCGCTCAAGGGACCGGGCGGCGCGGCGCTGCCGGCGTCCGCAGTGGAGGTCCGCTACGCCCTGCGCGCCTCCTTCGGGGAGGACAGCAACGAGGGCCTCAAGCCCTGCGACGGGGGCAGCGAGGTGCGCTACGCGCGGGGCACGGTGCGCTTCGAGGCCCTCTCCGCCGACGCGCCCGCCGAGGTCGCCCCGGGTCCCAAGGGCGGGGGCGCGGTCCAGCCGGTGTGGATCACCGTGCGCGTGCCCCGCAATGCCAATCCCGGCGACTACTCCGGGGAGTTGACCGTCAGCGCCGGCGGGAAAAGCGTCGCGGTGCCCGTGAAGCTGCGGGTCGCCGACTGGGCGCTGCCCGAGCCCAAGCAGTTCGCCACCCACGTGGGGCTGATCCAGTCGCCGGACACCCTGGCCATGATGTACAAAGTACCCATGTGGTCGGAGAAGCACTGGAAGCTGATCGACCGCTCCTTCCAGCTCAGCGCCGAGCTGGGCAACAAGGTGGTCTACGTGCCGCTCTTGCGACGCACCTACTTCGGCAACGAGCACTCCATGGTCCGCTGGATCAAGAAGGCGGACGGTTCGTACAAGCACGACTTCAGCCTGGTCGAGAAGTACCTGGACATCGCCGTCAAGCGCCTGGGCAAGCCCCCGGTGGTCTGCTTCATCTGCTGGGAACTGGCCACCGGTTCGGTGTACATGAGCGGCCGCCACGCGAAGGTCGGCAAGTCCCCGCTGCCCTTCACCGTCCTGGACCCGGCCACCGGGAAGCTCACCAAGGCGACGGGGCCCCAGTGGGGCGAGCCGGAGTGCCGGGCCTTCTGGAAGCCGGTGCTCGGCGGCCTGCGCGGGGTGCTGGCCAAGCGCGGGCTGGAGAAGTCCATGATGGTCGGGGTCACCGGCGACCGCCGGCCCAACCAGGACACCGTGGAGGACCTCAAGGCCGCCGCGCCCGAGGCCCACTGGGTGAGCGCCTCGCACTCGGCGCCCTCGGCCGTCCACGGCCAGCCCATCGGCTACAAGACCCAGGTGTGGGGCATCCGCTTCCCGCCCGAGCCGTCCGAGAAGCGCTGCTACGGCTGGAAGCGCGCCGAGTACGTGGCCATCTTCCCGCGCTACATCGCCAGCTGCATGGGCAAGAGCCTGCAAGTCAATTCCCCGCTGGGCATCTACCGCCTGGCCACCGAGAGCGCGCTGGTCGCGGACCTCCGCGGGGTGGGCCGCTGCGGCGCGGACTTCTGGCCGGTCATCAAGGACAAGCGCGGCCGGAAGTCGGCCATCCTGGCGCGCTACCCGGAGAACAGCAACTGGCACGGCGGTTGGCTGAAGAACTCCTTCCCCTACATCCTGGCCCCCGGGAAGGACGGCCCGACCGGCGCGGTGCGCTTCGAGGTCTTCCGCGAAGGCTTGCAGGAAAGCGAGGCGCGCATCTTCATAGAGAAGGCCCTCACCGACCCCGCGAAGAAGGCCAAGCTGGGCGCCGCCCTCGCGCAGAGGTGCCAGGGGGTCCTCGACGAGCGGGTGCGGGCCATGCGCCAGGCCGCCGAGGGTTGGGGCACCTACATGACCTGGAAGTGGTTCACGAGCCCGGACCTCCGGGACCGCTCGGATAAGCTCTACGCCGCCGCGGCGGAGGCCGCGAAGAAGTTGGAGGCCAAGTAATGCGCTTCAAATCAGTTTTGGCAAGCGTTTTCGTTCTGGCAGGAAGCGCGGCGCTGGCGGGAGAAGTGAAGTTCGCTCGGAAGCCCTCCGCCTTGCGGGCCGGGGGAACAGTCAAGATCGCCTTCGCAGTATCGGCGCCGACCGATGCCGAGGTAGCGGTGCTGGACGCCAAGGGAGAAGTAATCAGACACCTGGCCGCGGGGCTGCTGGGCAGGACGGCGCC
>CAZONU010000033.1:0-14427 GCA_964581145.1 uncultured Planctomycetia bacterium | reverse complement strand
CCCTTCAAGAAGGGGCTCGCCCAGGAGATCGTCTGGGACGGCAACGACAACGCCGGCAAGCCGGCGGCCGGCGGCCCCTTCAAGGTCCGGGTGCGCCTGGGCCTGGGCGCGGAGTTTGACAAAATCATCGGCTGGTCCGGCCAGAAGGTCGACGCGCCACGGGCCATGGCCGTCGGGAAGGGCGGTACGCTCTACCTGCTCCACGGCGAGAAGCTCTCCGGACACCGGCAGACCACGCTGGTCGCGGCCTACGACCGCGAGGGCAAGTACCTCAGACAAGTGTTCCCCAGCCCCGGGGGGCTGCCCGCCGAGAAGCGCAAGGCCTGGCCGCACCTCAAGCGCGATGACCGAAGCGAAGTCCCCGTCATCCACCACGTCCTCAGCCGCTGCGTCCATCCCGGCGCCTACTTCGGCGACGCCGACCAGAGCAATCTGGTGCTGACCGGCGACGGCCGGCTGGTGGCGGTGGGCGGCGCCTACCGGTCCATACGAGCGCAGATCAAGAACACCGACACCCGCGGGGGCCGGCGCCTGCTGATCCTGGGCTGCGACGGGAGCGTGCCCGACAATTTCCTGGGGCCGGTGGTGGTCGGCGAGCGGGTCAACGGCAAGGCCTACCTAGCGGTCTCGCCTGATAACACGTTCGCCTACGCCGCCGGCTTCGGGGGGCGCGGCTATCACGGCAAGCAGCCGCTGCATAACGTCGTTTACCGCGTGAAGATAGACGGAACCGGGAAGGCCGCGGCCTTCATCGGCAAGCTCAACGAGGCCGGCTCCGGCAAGACCGGGCTCAACGACCCGCGGGGCCTGGCCGTCGACGGGAAGGGCAACGTCTACGTGGCCGACTTCGGCAACAAGCGGATCGCGGTCTTCGGCGCCGATGGCAAGTACGTGGGGGAGATCCCTGCCGAGGGCGCGGTGGACATTGCAGTGAGCCGCAGGACCGGCGCGGTCTACGCGCGGATCGGCGCCAGGCTGGTCAAGTTCGGGGGGCTCAAAGACCCCGCCAAGAAAGCCGAGACGGCTTTCCCTCGAGTTGGCCCCGCAAAAGACAAGCGCAAGACTTTCCAAATGGCCTTGGGCGACTCCGGCGCGAAGCCCAAGCTGTGGCTGAGTACCACCTGGTGGATCAAGCACAAGTTGGACAGGGTCACCGACGGGGGCACAAGTTTAGAGTCGGACGGCAATCCCATCGCCGCCAGGGCCGACAAGGGGGAACCGGGCCTGCCCTTCGTGATGAACGTGGCGGTGGTTAAGGGCAAGCTGATCACCGCCATGCCCCGCGCCCCGGACGGCAACAGCACTTCGATGGCTTACGACGCCGCCAGCGGCAAGTACCTGGGCGCCTTCCGGCCCCAGGGGGCCTCCGGCCGGGGCGAGGCCTTCGGCACGCTCTACTTCTGCGGCGGGGAGATGACCGCCGGCCAGGACGGCAGGCTCTACGTGCAGACCGGCGGTTTCGACTGGCCCGCCAAGAAGAAGTTCAACCCCGGCACGCTGCGGCGCTACGACGCCGAGGGCAAGGCCCTGGCCTTCGCGGGACTGGGCAAGCACTTCATCAGGAAGTTCTACCACGGGCACCACCGGCCGGCGGGCCTCTTCGCCACGCGCGCGGGGGACATCTATGTGGCGGCCTTCCCCGGCTACCGCGGCCGGGACCAGAAGGAGAGAGGCCTGGACGTCCACCGGATCGGCCCGGACGGGGCCTTCAAGAAGGAGCGGCTGGTGCACATCGTCGGCGCCACCGTGGGCGGGGTGGCCGTGGACCCGAAGGGCAACATTTACCTGGGCGTTCAAGCCTGGCCCAAGGAGGGGCGCCTGCCGGCGCGCTTCGCGGGCAAGCTCCCGGCGGCCGGCAAACATAAGCACCCCCTGCAGGCCTACCACCAGCACGGGTCCATCGTCAAGTTCCCGCCGACCGGCGGGCGGATCGTCCCCGACCCGGCCGGCAAGTACGTCGGCAAGGCCGGCGGCTACGCCGGGGAGAAGGAGTGGAGGAAGACCGGCGTGACCGTCAAGTTCGAGAACGTGCTCTGGTACCGGCGCGCGGGTTACATCTCGATCAACTCGCCCTACGAGGTCGGCTGCCAGTGCGAGAACACCCGTTTCGACGTCGACGGCTACGGGCGGCTGTTCGTGCCCGACCTCTTCCGCTTCCGGGTGACGGTGATGGATTCGGCGGGCAACGAGATGACCGGCTTCGGCGGCTACGGCAACATGGACAACCGCGGGCCGAAGTCCGGGCGGCCGGAGCCGGCGATTCCCTACGGCTGGCCCATCGGCGTGGAGCTGGTCGGCGACCGCGTCTACGTGGCCGACCTCAACAACCGGCGAATAGTCGTCGCCAAGCTGACCGCCGCAGCCGAAGAGACCTGCGCGGTCAGGTGAGAAAAGGAGAGCATAGATGCGTCTGCTGAAAATCCTGACGGCCCTGCTCGCGGCCGGCTCGCTGGCCCGCGCCGGCGAGGTCAACCCGCCACGGCGGGTAAAGTTCGCCTCTAAGCCCGAAGCGGTTAAGAAAGACGGCAAGGTCAAGATCGCCTTCGCGGCGGGCGCGCCGACCGACGTGGAGGTCAGCGTCCTGGACGCCAAGGGCAAGGTGATAAGGCACCTGGCCGCCGGGGTGTTAGGTGGCAAGTCCGCGCCGCCCGCGCCGCTCAAGAGCGGCCTGGAGCAGAAAATCGAGTGGGACCTTAAGACCGACGCGGGCAAGCCCGCTTCCGGCGGGCCTTTCAAAGTGCGGGTGCGGCTGGGGCTGGGGGTGAAGTTCGACGGCTTCGTCGGCGAGCAGAAGTCTCACGTCGCCAACGGCATGGGCATGGCCACGGACGACAAAGGCAACGTCTACGTCTACAGCGCCTCGACCGGCAACAAGGCCGCCGGCGGCACGCCCTACCTGCTCAAGTACGACCGCAGCGGCAAGTACCTCGAGACGCTGATGCCTATGCCCGCTGACCTGCCCAGGGAGAAGGCCGGCAAGCTCGGAGTGGTGAATGTTCCCGGCGACGATCACATCTATCCCAAGAGCCTAGCGGGCACCTGGCCGGTGCTGGGGTTCAAGCCCGGCGCACTCTACCACCGCGCCGACCCGAAGGGCAACCTGACCTTCTTCGACTGGATCAACGTCCGCCGCTTGGGGTCGGACGGCGGTCCGGCCGATGATGGATTCTCCCGCCAGGTCTGGGACAAGCGGCCGGCGCGCGGAATCTGGCGCTGGGAAATGGTGCGCGATCCCTGCCTCGCGGTCGACTCCCAGGGCGAGTACGTCTACATGGCCGGCCTGCGCGACAAGAAGGGCAAGGGGAACTTCCCGGCCGGGCGCGTCTACCGCATGAAGCTGGCCGGCGGCAAGCGCGAGAAGTTCGCGGACATAGAGGGCGTCAAATCCACCGGCAGGATGTGCTTCGACCCGGAGGGCAACCTCCTTGTCTGCACTCCCGGCAAGGTGGTGGCCTTGAGCCCCGCGGGCAAGAAGCTCGGCGAGTTCGCCTGCCCCACGCCCTACCAGATCGCCTGCCACCGCAAGACCGGCGCGGTCTACGTGCTCAGCAAAGGTCGGCGCAAGGGCAACTGGATAGCGCCGAAGTCGCTCTTGAAGTTCAACAACTGGAAAGAGGGCAAGCAGGTCGCCGAGCTGAATCTGGGCCCGCGCGGGGCCTTCGCATTCATGGCCCTGGATGAGGGGGCGGCCAGGCCCATCGTCTGGATTCTGATCAATCGCACCCGGGGGGCGAGCCCCTTCAACCCCGGCGGCCACGCCAAGCTGCTGAGGATTGAGGACAACGGCGGCAAGTTCGTCGATACGCCCCACAAGATCGACTTCAAGCCTAGGCCTTTTGGCGTGATAACCCGCCTGGCGGTCCACCCCGAGAACGACAAGGTCGTATGTCGCAGCGAGTTCTCCATGGCCGCCGGCTACGAGGGCCTCACCGGCAAGCGCATCAAGCTGCCTTTCGCGCATTGTCCGGACATGGCCGTGGGCCTGGATGGCAACTGGTACATCACCCCCGGCAACATGTGGATGGGGCCTATCGGCAGGTACGACCCGGACTTCAAACCCATACCAACTCCCGGGCAGTCTGCAGGGGGCAAGAGAGGCCTGATCAACAAGGTGGGTTTCGTTTTCGGCCGCTACGGCGCGGGCTTCGGCGTCGCCGGCATCGCCGCCGACGCGAATGGCCGGGTCTACACCCTGCAGCAGTACAACCAGCGCACCGTGGCCGGCGACCTCGCGGTGATCTTCGGCCCGGACGGCAAGGCCGAGGACCACGGGCGCATGAAGGGCGACCCGAGGATCACCAAGAAGCACAAAGCGTTCGAAAGCGGTGTATTCGGCCCCATAGCCACGGTCGTCGGCGACATCGCCGTGGACTGGAAAGGTTACATGTACATGGCCCTGCGCACCCTGCCCGTCGGGCATAAGCCGCCGCCCGGCTACGAGAAGGACCCCGGCTACTGGCACTGCACCGGGACCATCGTCAAGGTCGGCCCTAAGGGCGGCTCGCTCTTCAATCTCGGCGGTCCCGGCTCGCGCCCGCCGCAGAAGGAGCGCAAGGTCCCCGCGGGGATGAAGGGCATCAGGATGGAGATCAGGAACCGCTACCCCTGCGGCAAGCAGCTCTGCGAGGGCGCCATCAAGGCCTATCCCGGCATCGGCGTCATGGGCGGCGGCTACGGCGGTGGCTGCCGCTGCCGCCAGCCGATGTTCGAGCTCGACGGCTGGGGCCGGCTCTTCGTGCCCAACGCCACCACCTACAACGTGCGCGTGCTGGACAACGCCGGCAACGAGATTCTCAAGTTCGGCCACTACGGCAACGTCGACTCGCGGGGCGGTGGAGAGACCAGCCCGGTCAAGAAGCCGGCCATCCCCCTGGGCTGGCCGGAGGCGGTGGGCGCCAGTTACAGGGCGGTCTACGTGGCCGACGTGCTCAACCGGCGCATCGTCCGCCTCAAGAAGACCTACGCGGCCGACGCGACCTGCACGATCAAGTGAAAGGAAAAGACGCCATGAAACGCGTCATTCTCGCAGCGGCTTTCCTGCTCCTGCTCCTGTCCTGCGCGGCGGGCGCCGCCGAGGCGGCGGCTCCTCCGGCCGGCGCGGTGGAAATCCTCAACGCCGGCAGCTACTGGCGGAACTACGTCACCCGGCGCCCGCCGATGGTCTCAGTCGCGGCCTTCAAGGCCGCGGGCAAGACGGCGACGGTGCCCAAGGCGCCTCCCAAGCTGCTCATGAAGTACACCTCGCCGCCCCAGCCGGAGAACTGGGCCGCCCCGGGCTTCGACGACCGCGACTGGCCGCGCTCGCGCACCGGGTGGATATCCCAGCAGGCTTCCGCGCGCGCCCACAGCTTCCGCATCTCGCTGCGCGGCAGGTTCGAGGTCACCAATCCCGCCGGGGTGACCGGCCTGTACCTCAAGGTCAAGTACCGCGGCGGCGTGGTGGTCTACCTCAACGGCAAAGAGGTCGCCCGCAAGGACATGCCCGCGGGCAAGCTGGCGCCCGAGACCTCCGCCAGCCTCTATCCCAACGACGCCTGGGTGGACTCGCGCGGCAAGGCCCTTTCCCACAGAAAGAAGCATCCCCAGCGAGATCGCGCGCTGGGTCCGGTCAAGCTGCCGGTCTCGGCCCTGAAGAAAGGCCTCAACGTCCTGGCCGTCGAGGCCCGGCGCAGCGACTTCCACCCGGTGGCCCTCAAGTGGCGGGACTTCGGCCACCCGCCCTCCTACGAGCGCTGGATGCCGATAGCCCTTTCCGAGGTCGTGCTCCTGGCCGCCGGCGGCGGCGCCAAGCCCAACGCCTCGCGTCCCAAAGGCCTGCAGGTCTGGGTCCGGGACCGCAACGACTACCTCACCCCGGACGACTACGGCGACCCCGGCGAGAAGCTGCAAACGGTCAAACTGGCCGGCGCGCGCAACGGCTCCTTCTGCGGGCAGCTTGGCGTGGGCTCTCGCCGGCCCATCAAGGGGCTCAAGGTGACCGCCGGCGATTTCAAAGGACCAGGCACCATCCCCGCGACCAACGTCGCGGTCATGTACGCCGCGGTGGGAAACAACAGAGGAAAGTGGTGGTTCGACAACCTGCTCTACGAGGCGCCCGCCGAGGTCCCGGTGCGCAAGTTCTCTCCGGGACGGCGCATGGCGCCGGCCGCGGTCGGCGCGCTGCAGCCGGTGCTCTTTCGCGTGAAAGTGCCCAAGGACGCGAAGCCCGGCGATTACCGCGGGACGCTCACCGTCTCGGCCGCCGGAGCGCGACCCGTGACCGTGCCCGTCGAGCTCCACGTCGCCGACTGGCACGTCCCCGACCCCAGGGACTTCCGGACCTACGTCGACCTCTACCAGTCGCCCACCTCGGTGGCCCTGCAGTACAAGGTGAAGATGTGGAGCGAGGAGCATTGGAAACTCCTCGACGCCAGCTGGAAGCTCCTCGGCCGGGCCGGCAACAAGCTGGCCATCATCAACGCCGCCGAGGAGACCCAGTTCGGCAACCCGCGGGGCATGATCTACTGGGTCAAGAAGCCCGACGGCTCCTACGACTACGACTTCACCCACTTCGACCGCTACATGAAGATGGTTATGAAGCACTGCGGCAAGCTCGACCACGTGGGCGTGCAGGTCTGGCACGTGGGCAACATCCACAAGACCGGCAGCGGCTGGGGGGTCAGCAAGCTGGACCAGAAAGTGACCGTCACGCTCAAGGACCCCAAGACCGGCAAGCTGGAGTCGCTGAAGGTCCCGGTCTTCGCCACTGAGGAGGGCAAGAAGTTCTGGAAGCCGTTCCTGGCCGCCACCGACGCGCGCCTCGCGAAGATGGGGCTCAAGGGCACGCTGTGCCTGGGCATTCTCATGGACGCCCTGCCCTCGCCCAAGCTCTTCCAGATGTTCGACGATATCTGGCCCGGCGGCGGGCCCTCCAAGTGGATGCGCGGCTGTCACGTTTCCACCAGCGCGACCAAGCCCTACCCCTGCAAGCGGGGCGGGCCGGGGCTGATCGTCCTGCAGGAGTACTGCTACGGCGGCGGCGTCCGGAACCCCAAGTTCGGCGAGGCTCGGAACTATCCGGGCGCCTACTACTTCCGGGCCTCCAACGAGGACCGGGTGTCGCTCTCCATGTACCTGACATTCGCGGACTTCTGCCTGGCCAAGGGCACCAAGGGCATCGGCAGGATATGCCTGGACTACTGGCCGGTGCTGGCCAACAAACGCAATCCCAGGTGGAAGACCACCGTCAT
The DNA here is from genome assembly GCA_964581145.1 of uncultured Planctomycetia bacterium. GTDB lineage: Bacteria > Planctomycetota > SZUA-567 > JAKLDR01 > JAKLDR01 > CAZONU01. The sequence continues at coordinate 7,198 of CAZONU010000033.1, read as the reverse complement.
CAACCGCTACCCCAACTCGGACTGCATGCAGCGCCGGCCGACCATCACCCACATGAGCTGGCCGGGTCCGAAGGGAGCCCTGCCCACCGCGCGGCTGGAGGCCCTGATAGAGGGCGTGCAGGAGGGCGAAGCGGTCATCGTCGTCGCCGAGGCCCTCGAGAAGCACAAGGCCGGGCTGGGAACCGCCCTGGCCGAGGAGTGCGCCAAGCTCCTCAAGGACCGCGACCACTACCGCCGGCTGGCCTGGAGCCAGTACGAGAACCGCAGCTACGGGTGGCCCGTCCTGCATCCCCAGCACTACGGCTGGCAGGAGCTCTCCAAGCGGCTCTTCACCTGCGCCGGAAAGGTGAGCAAGAAGCTGGGCAAGTAGACGCTCACGCGCGTAACGCGCTCGATATCAGTATGTTAGTGAGGTAGTGGGGCGCCTGCCCCGCCGCTGGCTGAAATCCAAGAAAAACGCATGGACATCCCGCCGCCAGTGGTGTATAGCGCTACATAAGGAGTACAGCATGGCATACAGTCAGGCTACAGCGCGCAAGCTCAGGGGCGGCCGCGCCTCGGCGGGGCTTTCCACGGTGCTCAGGAAGCAGATATCCTCGGGGCAGATTCCCGCCGGTGACTTCGTCCCCAGCGTCCGGCGGTTGAGCGAGGAGCACGGACTTTCCTGCAAGACGGTGCACCGCGCGCTCAAGGCCCTGGCCGCGGAGGGACTGGTGGCCGCCGAACCCTGCCGGGGCTACCGGGTGCTGGCCCGGGCCAGCGATCCCAATCGCGGCTGCCCCATCGCCTACCTGCTTTCCGCCCAGGCCACCGGCGGGGATTGGACCGGGCTGAATCGATTGATCCTGACCTCGCTGCAGAGCGCGGCGAGCCGGCGGGGCTGGTCGCTGCTGGGGGTGGGGCAGCGCGGGCTGGCCCCCGAGGTGGCCGTCGAGCAGCTGCGGGCCGCGCAGGGCTGGGGGGTGGTGGTCGACGTCCACGGCCCGCACGTCGTTGACCTTGTGCGCCGCGCGGGAATGACCGCGGTGATGGTTGACGCTTGGCATCCGGACGCGGGCGTAGACGCGGTCGTCCAGGACGGATTCCGCGGCGGTCTGCTGGCCGGGCGACACCTCGCCGAGCTCGGTCACAAGCAGGTCGCGTGGTTCGGCCAAGTGACCGAGAGCGTCCACAGCATGACCCGCTTCGTCGGGGCGGTCTGCGGCCTGCGCCGCGAAGGCGCCGGAATTCCCGAGGGCCTGATCGTCGACCTGCCCCCCGGCGACAGGAGCGAGGCGGCGCGCGAACTGCTCTCCCGGCCCAAGCGTCCCCGGGCGGTGCTGGCTCTCTGGCGGGACAGCGCGCTGGAGATCGTCCGCGCGGCGCGCGAGCTGGGCATAGAGCTTGGCAAGGACCTCGACATGGTCGGCTGGTGCACCGAGGAGCAGTACGCCGGCGAGTTCGTGCCGCACTTCAACGGCGGGGCGGTGCCCCCGACCGTGACCTGGAGCGTCGAGACCCTGGCGGAGACCGCCGTGGCCCGGCTGGCCGCGCGGCGCGAGCGGCCCGACCTGCCCTGCACGCGGATCAACATTGAGACCCGGCTGCGAGCCGACAGCAACGAAGGAGCCCGGCAATGAGATGCAAGAAGCTGCTTATGGGCATCGCGCTTCCTCTGTGGATCGCTCTGCCGCTTGCGGCGGGAGAGCTGCCCGCCAATCAGTGGGTCAAGGTCACCGAAAAGGACCTGGGCGTGCGCAGGGACGCAGCGGTCGTGTGGCTCGCCAGGGAGAAGAAGTACCTGGTGCTTTGCGGGTTGATCGCCGCGTCCAGGGGCGCGGCGGGCCGGCCCTACGAGATCCAGGCTTTCGACCCGGCCGCGCGCAGGTGGGAGAACTGCTTTCCGAAGAGCAAGAACGGTAGCTGGGGCGAACTGAGCGGACCGAGCAAGGCACCCGGCTTCAAGAGCGTGGGCACCCAGTACAAGTACATCTGCGCCCGGGACACCAAAGGCAATCTCAGGCTGGAGCCGCTGACCGGCGTGGCCCGCTACTACGCTTTCGACCCCGATGAGCAGAAGGTCTACGTCTGCCTCGCGGGCCACCACTTCCACAACGACCTGGCCCGCAAGCAGGTGCCGCTGTTCTGCTACGACGTCCGCAAGCGCGCCTGGGATATCATTTCCGACGCTCCGCCGCCGGTGGACGCCAAGGCTATTTACGGCGGGGTGAAGATGGCCGGCGCCGCGCTGGTCTTCGACCCGGTCAACAAGGACCTGCTCTTTCTCGGCGGGCACTGCCCGGGCGCGCCCCGCGGGAGCATCGGGCACTGGGCCTTCAACGTGACGGGCAAGAAGTGGCGGGAGTTGACCGGGGCCTCGAAGGTGCTCGATCCCCTCCGGGAGAAAGTGCTGGCCGCCCTGAGCCCGACTCGCGACGCGATGGCCGCGGCGCGCAATACGTTCTACAAGTGCCTGCCGGCCGGCAAGGAAGCGGAGGAGACCAGGGGCCGGCCCGCAAAGCTGGCCGGCGATGCGCTCAAGCTGGCCGAGGCCGCGTTGGGCGCGATCACGGCCTCCAAGGCCGGCGGCTGGGAGGCCGAAGCGCTGGCCCGCGCGAAGTCGCGCGCCGCGGAGGCGACCGCCGGGATCAGGGCGGCCGCCTCTGGGTTCGGCTCCGGCAAGGTCAGCGCCGGGCTGCTCAAGCAGGTCTTCGACGCCGCCTGGGCGCTGGACGAGGCCGCCGCCTGCCTGGCCAGCCTGCCCGGTCCGCGCCGGGCAGCGGCCTGCGCCTACGATCCCGGAAGCAGAAGCATCGTCCTCTTCGGTGGCGAGCACGGGGACTACCTGCTTTCCGACACGTGGGTCTACGACTGCGCGAAGAAATCCTGGAGGCAGGTCTTCCCCGAAAAGGTCCCGCCGGGACGGGCCGGGGCCGCCATGTTCTGGCTCCCCGGCAGGAAGGCGGTCTGCGTGATGGGCGGGGGGACTTACGTTGCCAGGTTCGTCTACTTCCGGCGCAGCTACGCGGGGCTGAAAGACTGCTGGACCTTCGACGTGGCTGCCGGGAAGTGGTCGGCGGTCGCCCGGCCGGAATTCGACCCCGGCAAGGGCCGGCGCCGCTTCTTGCTGACCTCCGCGCTGGCCGCCGGAGAGGGCGACGCGGTGCTGGGTCTGGCCGTCAAGAGCCACGGCTATCGCAAGGGACATGATGCCAGCACGTGGCTGATGCGGGTGGGTGGCCCCGACGCGGCACTGACCGCCAAACTCGGCGTGCCCGCCGCGAAACGCACCTACATGACCGTCGTCAAGGAGTACGACCCCCGCTGGTACGACGCGGCCCCGCGCGGCGATCCCGGCAAGACCGCTGCCTGGCTCGCCGGGCTCAAGCCCAACACCTGGACGAGCGTGCCGCGGGCCCCGCGGCCCTGTCCCATGCGCGAGTGGGGCACCGCGATGTTCGATCCCGACCGCGACCAGATTTACCAGTGGACCGGCGGGCACATGGCCGACCCGGCCAGCATCGTCAGCACCTATCATCCGGGCACCAACCGCTGGAGCATCCCCTACGTCGCCGAGTACCTAGACAAGGGCATAAGCTTCAACGGCCGCCCGGACTGCATGAATCACACTTACCTGAACTACGCCTACGATCTGAAATCCAAGAAGGTGGTCTTCACCTCCGCGGGCGGCACTTCGATCTACGACCCCGACCGCCGGGAGTTCGAGGCCCACGTGGTCCAGCCCTTCCGGTCGAGCCACTACTACACAAAAACGGTGGGCACCCCTCGGGGTGTGGTCTGCTGGGACCGCGGCTACTGGGGCATTCTGGACGTGAAGGCCCGCCAGTGGAGAAAGCTGCCGGTGAAGGGCAAGCTGCCTCCGCTTGTCCACGGAGACTGCAACAACATGACCTACGACTCCAAGCGGGACTGCATCTGGCTGGGCGCCACCAAGGACTTCAGCAAGGGCTCCGGGCAGATGTGGCGCTACGACATGAAGAGCGGCAAGGTGGAGGCCGCCAACCCCGCGGGCATGGAGAAGTTCAAGTGGATGAACCGCATCCGCGAGACCATCTATCTGCCCAAGCTGGACCTGATCCTCTTCAATGTTTTCCCCAAGAGCGGGGGGCAGATGGCCTACGACCCGGCCAGGAATCGCTGGGTGACGCTGGGGATTCCCAAGAGCAGCAAAGGCCTCGGCGGGGTGGGCATCGGCCTGATGTACGACGCCCGGCGCGACTTGGTCTGGGCCGCCGACGGCGGCAGGCGCATGCACGTGCTCAAGATCGACTCGAAGTCCCTGAAAATCACCGAGTGAGAGGGGGAACGACGATGAGGAAAAATGCCCTCCTGACCTCGATCCTGGGTGCCGCCTTGGCGACCAGCGCCCTCGCCGGCGAGGTCAAGTTCAGCTCCAAGCCCAGCGCGACCCGGGCCGGCGGCAAGGTGAAAATCGCCTTCGCCACCTCGGCGGCCACCGACGTCGAGGTGGCCATTCTCAACTCGCGCGGCAAGGTGGTGAGGCATCTGGCCGCCGGGCAGCTCGGCGGGAAGAACGCGCCGCCCAAGCCGCTGAAGGCGGGCTTGTCCCAGAGCATCGAGTGGGACATGCGCAGTGATGCCGGCAAGCCGGCGACCGGCGGGCCCTTCAAGGTCCGCGTGGGCCTGGGTATGCAGGCCGGCTTCGGGCGCATAATCGGCGGCGATCCCTACGCCATACAGAACGTCCAGGGCATCGCCACCGACAAGAAGGGCGACCTCTACGTCCTGCACAAGGGCTACCGCAAGGCCGACGGCCCCATGTACCTGCAAGTCTACGACCGCACCGGCAAGTACCTGCGCACCATACTCCCGGCGCCGCCGAACATGCCCCACGCGAAGGTGGCCCCCTTCGGAGCGGTCAAGACCGAGAACGGCTCCTGGTGCTTTCCCAACCACTGGGGACGCTTCCCGCACCTCTACCCCATAGGCAGCGGCAAGAGCACCACGCTGATGCTCGCGCCCCGGGCCACCGACGACGGCAAGCTGATGCTCTTTACCACCCACTACATCTTCTTCATCAACACCGACGGCAGCGCGCCGAAAGAAGGCTTCAAGGGCACGCGCATGTGGCCGCCGGGCCCGTGGGGCGGGGGGGTCAAGAACCGCTGCGGCCCGCTCAGCGTGACGCCGTCGCCCGACGGCAAGTACGTTTACATCTCCGGCCCCTGCGCGGGTTACATCACCGGCTGCGGCAACTCCAAGCCCCTGGCCGAGTGGCCCGACGGCCGCGTGTATCGCGTGACCATGAAGGGCGGCGACGGCAAGGGCTCCAAGAAGTTCGTGGATTTACACGTCTCGGCGGAGCGCAGGAAGAACCACCTCAAGTACGTCCGTCACCCCGGCTACCTGGGCGGCTGGAGCTCCGCGCACGGCGCGGCCGTTGACGGGAAGGGCAACGTTCTGATCTGTGACCGCGCGGGCAACAAGGTCGCGGTCTTCGACCCCAGCGGCAAGCCGCTCGGCGCCCTTGACGTGAAGGACCCCTGGAAGGTGATGGTCCACCCCAAGACCGGCGAAGTTTACGTGACGGTGAAGGAGTGCCCCAGGCGGAACCGCTCGCCGCACAAGACCGAGGTGGTCAAGTACTCTGGTTGGAAGAAGGGCAGCAGGGTCCTGGCCCGCCTGAACCTGGGCGCCAAGGCCGGCGTGCCCTTTCTGGCCATCGACACCGCCGGGAAGCAGTCCGTCCTGTGGGTAGCCGGCGGCGGGAAGCTGCTGCGCGTCGCCGACGAGGGCTCCAGGCTGACGGTCAAGGAAGACCTCATGGAGCGCGGCAGGGGCACGCTGCCCGGCGCGGACCGCATGGGCATCGACAAGCAGCGCAACGAGATCTACGTCAACGACGCCTGGGCCGGGCTCTACAAGTACGACGGCCTCACTGGCAAGGGCGGCAAGTTCAAGGTCGGGGGCATCGACATCGACGTGGGCCCCGACGGGAACCTCTACATCCTGGGAGCCGTGGGCGGCACCAGCGCGTGGATGGGCTTTAAGCGGGTGACCCGCGAGGGCAAGCCCGCGCCCTTCCCGGCCTGGGGCGGCAAGCACGAGAACAAGGACGCCCAGTACGGCCGCTTCGGGGCGGGCTACAGCACCAAGGGCCTGTGCGTGGCGGCCGACGGCAAGACCTACATGCTGGACATGTACGCCTGGAACAAGTACTGGGTAACTGTTTACGATAAGAGCGGCAAGTTCCTGGGCGGCCCCCGGGCCAAGGGCGTCAACAAGACCCGGCCGGGCGGCGCGCTGATCGACAACATCTCCAACGCCTGCGGCGGCGTCAAAGTAGACCGCTCTGGCAACATCTACTTCGGGATGATCGGAACGCCGAAAGACTTCAAGTGGCCGGACGGGCTCAAGAGCCGCGTCAACGTCGCCCTGATGGGCAGCATCATCAAGTACACGCCCAAGGGCGGCACCGTCTGGGCGAAGGGCAAGAAGAGCGGCCCCAAACCGTCGGGGAGCGGCATTCAGCTCTACCGCGCCGGCAGGCCCGGTCACTTCATGGCCGGGGCGGTGAAAGTGTTCCCCGGCGCGGCGCCCTGCACGGTTTTCGGGAGCTGCGCCTGCCGCTCGCCGCGCTTCGAGCTCGACGAGTACGGCCGGCTGTTCGTCGCTGACGTGGTGACTTTCCGGGTCAGGGTCTACGACGCTGAGGCCAACCTGATCCGCACCATCGGCGCCTACGGCAATCCGGACACCGCCGGGCCGAAGAGCCTCGTCCCCAAACCGGAGATCGGCTTCGGCTGGCCGATTTCGGCGTGCGTGGCCGGGCGCAACCTCTACGTGTCTGACGTCGTGAACCGCCGGGTGACCCGCGTGGACCTTTCTTACGCGAGCGAAGAAACCGTCGCGGTCAAGTGAGGAGGCTTTAACGTGAATAGGCTGGCAGCTTGTCTGACGATCCTGGCGCTCCCAGGCGCCGCCCTCGCCGGCGAGGCCAGCCCGCCACGGCGGGTAAACTTCAGCACGGCGCCCAAGGCGGCCCGCGCCGGCGGCAAGGTGAAGATCACCTTCGCGGTCGCGGCCGGGACCGACGTGGAAGTGGCGGTGCTCGACGCGCGCGGTAAGATTGTCCGCCACCTGGCCGCCGGGGTGCTCGGCGGGGAGAAGGCCCCGCCGGCGCCGCTGAAGGCCGGCCTGTCTCAGTCCCGGGAATGGAACCTGCCCGACGACTTCG
>CAZONU010000032.1:12339-20608 GCA_964581145.1 uncultured Planctomycetia bacterium | reverse complement strand
TCGGCGACCGCTATGTCGGCCGGCTTGTCGGTCGGCGGCCGTTCGGGCTCACGCCTCCGCCTCTGCAGCTTGGCCATACCAGTCCGGAGATGGAACCGGGGGCACTGGCCAGGCCGCAGCCAGCGCCCGCCTGGCCGGCCCCGCGAGACCCGGCCGCAAGGTGGGCCTGTCGGGCAGCGCGGCGCACAGACAGAAGAACAGGAGGGTCAACAGGTCGACAGGGTCGAGCTGCTCCCGCCCGCCAACGTCCTCGATGCCGTCCGCCGGCCATTTCCGGGGGACTTTCCTCAGGGTGGCCAAGGTCACGTAGAGGAGCGCATCGGTCAGGAGCTCGCGGAGCGGTCCGAGGGGCGGCGCCTTTCTCCCGGCAGGCTGCGCCGCCCCGCCGGGGTCGGCCAACGCCTCTTCGATCTTGCCTTGCAGGATCCGCCCCGTGTGCGTGCGGAAGGACAGCGCGCGGTCCTGCTCGATCCCCAGGAGGAGGATGCGGGCCAGAGGGCAAAACGCCTCCAGCGTTCCCGCGCCCGTTCTCCGCGAAGCATCGCCGGGGTGTCCCGCGGGTTGCCGGGAAAGGTGGTCGGGAACCATCGCGGCGAGAAGTGCCAGGCACTCCTGCGCCGCGCAGCGCGGCATCAGGGCCAGGAGCCTCATCTTGGCCCGGTAGACGAGCTGCTTGGCACCGTTGGTCGTGGTCCGCAGCTGCTCCGCGATGATCCTGTGGGGGGACCGGTCCACGTACCAAAGGTACAGCGCCTTCTGCTCGACTTCCTTGAACTCTGTGCCTTCGAACGTCGCGGGGCGGGCGCTCCTGCGGTCGGGATCCAGAAAGGGCAGGTACTTCCAGATCCAGGCCAGCGCCGGCGTGGCCTCGCCGGCACGGGAGAAATCCGAATTCGGCACGGCCCGGCCGGAGCGAGAGGCCAGGACGGTTACGGCCGTCTTGTGCGCGATGGTGAAGAGGTAGTTCTTGAGCTTCCGGGGGCTTTCAAACCTGGCTTGATCGAGCCCGCCCGCCGCGAAGATCCGCCGGTGCACTCGGAGATAGACCTCGTGCAGGACCTCTTCGGCCTCGAGGCCCTGAGCGCGAAGCTCGCGCCCGAAGCGGACGGCCAGCCAGCCGCCGAGCTTCTTCACGAACAGCCTGCCGAAGCGGTCCTTGCAGGTCCGGTACAGGGGGTCCTCCGGGGCGAGCTCGCGGAGCTCCCGAAGAGTGGAGAAGAGCTCCTGGTCAACGGCCGCCCATTGGTCCCGGCTCATCCTCTTCCCTGCCGTTCTTCGCCCCCCGTCCGGTCGATTCAGACGCCCGCGCTTCCGGTTATAACCGTCCCCAGGGTGGGGAATCAACCTCCTTCCCGAAGCGGGGCGCCTGCGCAAGGCCTCGGTCAAGCTGAGCGCCATCCGGGGTCCTCCTCAGTTGGCCGGTCCCGCCGGGGCGGCTCCGCGTGCACACGCTGCGGAGGGCCGGGCCCGGGTCGCCGGGACGGTTTCGGCAAGCCCCCCAGCGGCGCTTTCGGGGGCCTGACCGTGCTCGGTCTTCTCCCAGTAGAAGGGCCGCCGCAAGAGCTGCGCGAAGCCCTTCCACGCGGCAAGGCTGATGAGCGCCCAATAGAGTGGCGACAGGAGAGCGTAGGGCAGCAGCCTCTCCAGGTTGCGCCGGAAGCAGGCCAGGACGTTGAGAAGAACAAAGACGAGGTTCGCCGCGAAGAGCAGCAGGGAACAAAGCAGCAGGAGCCCGGTAACCGGTGGCGAGGCCAGGACCGACGGCCTCAGCCCGCCGGCGAACAGGGCTCCACCGGGCCCGGTCCCCCACAGCGGGAGCAGAAGCCAGCACACCGGGTTCAGCAGCAATGTGGCGCACAAGCCGCCCACCGTGAGGAGAAAGCTGCCCGTGCCCCTGAGACCCAGCGAGCGCAGCGTCCGAAGCGGGCGCCGGGTATGGACCAGATGGGTCTGCAGATAGCCCTTCACCCACCGCGAGCGCTGGCGCACCCAGTTCCACAGGTGAGAGGGGGCCTCTTCCCAGGTCGTGGAGTCCAGGACCAGGGTTCTGAAACCGCGCCGGGCCAGGCGTATCCCCAGGTCGCAATCCTCGGTCACGTTGAAGGGGTCCCACCCGCCCAGCTCTCGGAGGACCTCCGTGCGGAAGTGGTTGGAGGTGCCGCCCAGCGGCATGGGCACTTCCAGGGCGTTCAGCCCCGGCAGGAACAGGTCGAACCAGCACGCGTACTCGACGGCGAAGAAGCGCGTCAGGTGGTTCTGGTCGGCGTTGTAGTAGTTGAGCTTGGCCTGCAGGCAGGCCACGTTCGCAGCCGCGCGCGCGAAGGCCGCGACGCTCTTCCTGAGCTGGTCGCGCTCCGGCCGGTCTTCCGCGTCGTAGATGACCAGGTAGCGGCCGCGCGCCCGCTCCAGGCCGTAGTTGCAGGCCCGCGGCTTGGTCCGCGGGCTCCCGCGGGGAACGACCACCAGCTCGCAGGGGGCGGGAAGTCTCGTTCGCCGGCAGGCGGCCGTGGTTTCCGCGTCGTCCTCCTCCAGAAGAATCTTGACGTCCAGCTTCTCGGGGGGATAGTCCAGGCCGCGCAGTGCCGATGCGATCCCGGGGATCACATTGGCCTCCCGGTACAGCGGCACCAGGACCGTGTAAACGGGCAGCTCCCGCTCCCCCAGCGCAGCCAGCTCGGCCGCGGAGAAACGCAGCTCCGGGTTGCGCACCAGTGAGAAGAGGACTATCAGGAGTTTGTATCCGACGGCTGCCGCATAGAAGACACAGACTGCCAGGCTGAGCGCGCGCCCGGCGCTCCGGCAGTCCCAGAGAATGACGGCGGCGAACAGCAGCAGATAGAGGGCGTAGCGCAGCTTCTGGCCGCGGGTGAGCACCCGGTCCGCGCAGACGTCCGGGTGCTCACGGCGAAAGGACCTCACGGCTCGATGGCCTCTACGGGGCGTCGGCCACTTCGAAGCGGACGGCGCCGACGCAGACCGTGCTGGCCAGGCGCCGGTTATAGATGAGGATCACCATGTTGCGGACATCGCTCAGGTCCGCCGGAGCGGCGGTGTGCCTCCAGCCGGTGCCCTTCGACTTCCAGGCCTTGCGGGTGAGATCGAAGCGCATTCTCACCCACTTCTCCGCCGGAATTGCCTCCTGCTTGCTCTCGTACCACTCCTGGCCGGCGCCGGTGACCAGCGCCAGGGCGATGCGCACCTCGCGCCCGGCCGGATTGTAGACGTCGAACAGCACGGCTCTCTTCTTGGCGAGATTCCGGGGAACCAGATTTGAGAAGGCGGTCTTGTCCTTGCCTCCGGGGCGACAGACCAGCTCCAGGACGGTGCCGCTCCTGCCCGCGGGGCTTCGGATCAGGGCCAGGCTCCCGGGATTGCCCCAGGGCTCGCAGCGCCAGACTCTGGCCTTGTTCAGGCTGACCAGCTCCAGGTCGCGGTCGAACTCCAGACGGTAACCGTACTCAACGACGCGGCCCTTCCTGCCCGCCGCCCGAGCGGGTACCACCAGGTCCCACCGGAGGATCCCCAAGGGCCAGCCCCGTCGCTGGTACTCGGCATCCGTGCTGAGCTTCTCCTTCATCTCCTCCAGGGAGACCAGCACCTCGGAGGCGTCCTGGGTCGCGGGCAGCCGGTCCAGCAGGCGCACGCGGACCGGCTTGTCCCTGTAGTTCTCCAGCATCAGCCGGTACTTGAAGTCGATCCGGCGGCTGCCCCGCTGAACGCGTTCGACCTTCTCGACCAGCTCCCGCCGCGCGCGCAGTCCCGGGTCGGCTCCGCAGCCGACCACGAAGCTCTGGCCCGGGGCGACCATGTTTGTCTCGGACCGGCCGACAAAGCGCCCCTCGAAATAGATGTTGGCCGGGCCGGCCAGCAGGGGGTGCTTGTGCGTGTTCCTGAGTTCTGCCTGCCGGTAGACGTGCTCGGTGAGCAGCGGTGCGGCCACGTGGCGGAAGCTCGCCGGGAGCTTCACCGTCGCGATCGGGACGATCTGCCGGTCGGATCGGCTGGCCAGGCTCACCGCGCCGGTGAGCCGGTAGCTGATGCCGGGCTGCTCCCTGCGGGCGGACCGCAGGGGCTTGATCCGGCCCACCGACTTCGGGTCGATGACCAGTTCCAGGCTCTGGAGCTCATCGCCGGGCGAGGTGCCCCCCGCACCCAAGCCGTCTTCGGGGCAGGGGACGGCACGGCCACTGGTTCGAGGCATCCCCTGAAGGCGGTGCGAGCTGCGCAGCCTTCGCGACTGCCCGGACGCAGCCTGCTCCCCAAGTCCGATTACCGGCGGATGCAGGAGGCTTCCCCTGACCTGATATGAGGGCCTGCGCGCCAAGGTGACCCGGAAGGGCAGCAGGCTGGGAGCCTTGGCCTTGAGGGCGGATGACGCCGTGGAGAGAGTCAGCGCCACGTCCTTCCAGTCCTCCCCGGTCATCTGATTGATGACCGCGTTGAACTCGACCTGCACTTCCTTGTCCTTCGCGGCGGCGCGGAAGTTGTAGGCATGTGACCAGCTGGCGCCGCTGACCACATAGCTCAGGGTCACCTGGCCCGCGGCCCTGTCCTTCTTGCTCAGAAAGAGAACCGCCTCGCGCACCGAGCGCGAGCGGCCCCGGGCAAGCTCCGCCCGCCGGCGCTGGAGAAGCGAGAGCTGGCTCTGCAGCTTGCGCATGCCCTCCCCGAGTTTCAACGCCTCCTCGGCGGTGGCCTTGCGCTGCCTGAAGATGAACTGGGTGATCCTTTCGACGGTGCCGGCGTTCAGGACGCCCCTGGACAGTTCGGTCTTGGCGGTCGCAGCGGTGAACCTCTCAAGGTTGTCCAGGTAGGCCGATTGCTTGCCGGCCACCCCTTTGAGGCCGCCGTTCCGGCTGATCTGCTGCTGGACCGCCTCGATCTGACGGTCCAGGTCGCGCAGCGACTCGCGCGGCTCTTCCTTGACCGCGCGGGTGCGAAAGCGCACCGCCTGCACCTGGACGCCGCGCTTCCCTTCCGCAAAAAGGCTCTGGGGCACCACTTCGCGGGGCAGGTCCCCGACAACCAGCTCCCTGGTCCCGGCCGGCCCGGCCACCGGCACCGCGCGGCGCACCAGCGCCTGCCCGCGGTACAGCGTCACGGCCTCGATGCGAGAGGCGGCCGGTCGAGGCTCAGCGCCCAGCCCGCTGCATTGAGTGGAAGCTGCCCCTCCGAGAAGCATAACGCCGAGAACCCACGCCCGCTTTCGCCCAGCCATTGCGTCCTCCTGTCTGCTGCTGACAGAAAAGCATTCCCCCTCTATCTTCTGGTACGGCGTGGGGTAACAGGTCTCTAACGGTCGTGACGTCAAGGGGTTATGCGGCGATAGACTCCCCGGACGCGCTGGAGCATCGGGAGCTGCTGGGGATTATCGAGGAGAAATGCGCCCCCGGCCGCCGCCGGGGAAGAGCCGCCACCTGCGGCCCCCGCGCGCCGCGGGAGTGAACCCAAAGCGCCCGAGAGGTAAAGGCCTTTCCCCCTTCTTGTGCTGAGCCCTTCTTGTGCCAAGGCAGTTGCCGCCTCCCGGAAAAGGTCATTTGGGTCTTGCCTTTTCTCGGCCCCGGCGGTACACTCTTACTGGTAAGATGCCGGAAAGGGGGCTTGCCATGCGGGGCTTTTCCACGACCCGGATGTCTTCAAAGGGGCAGGTGGTCATACCCGAGGACGTGCGCAAGGAGCTTGGCCTGGCGCCCGGGACGCAGTTCGTCGTCCTCGGAGAGAACGACGTGGTCATTCTCAAGACCATCGCTCATCCCTCCATGAAGGACTTCGATTCGCTCATCCGCCGGGCCCGGCGCCGGGCGAGATCGGCGGGGATGAAACGGGCGGACGTCTCCAAGGCGGTTACCAGGGCCAGGAGACGCGGGTGAGGCTGGTCGTTGACACCAACGTCTTCGTCTCCGGCGTGTTCTTTTCCGGGCCCTCGTCCGTTATTCTCCATGCATGGAAGGAAGGCCGGGTTCAACTCGTCGTCTCTCCTGAGATTCTCGACGAGTACAGGAGGGTCGGCAAAGAGCTGCCCAATAAGTATTCTGGTGTCGATCTCGAGCCCATGTTGGAACTGCTTGCGGTAGAAGCCGCGGTCGTCCACGCCCCTGCTTTGCCCGAAAGCATCTGCTCGGATGCGGATGACGACAAGTTCCTGGCCTGCGCCCTGGCAAGCGGGACGAAGCTGATCACCAGCGGTGACAAGCACCTTCTGGCAGTATCCGGCTATGAGAGGATCACCATCCTGAAACCGCGGGCTTTCGTCGAGAAACATCTGAGGAGAGGATAACCGGGAAGTCAAGCGGACCTACCGGGCCCGCGCGCGGGAGTGAGAGCCGGGTGTCTGCAAGAATGCCAGACAGAGAAAACCTTCCTCCTGACGGAAACGGACCTCTGAGGGGTGCGGTTACGGCTGTCACCGGAAATCCCCCGGAAATCCCCCGGAAATCGCCCCCCCGGGCCTCGCGGGCTCAGCGGCGGGGCTTGGGCCAGGGCCGGGCCAGGCCCCGGGCAATGAGTTCGGCGGAAAGGTCGGTACCGTCGGCCAGATACAGCCGCGCCAGGGTCCGGCCCCAGCGGTCCCAGCCCTCGCGGACGACCCCGACCGGCTTTCCGGCGAGCAGATTCCTCAGCGCCGCTCCGGCCTCCCTGGCGCCCGGCTGGCCGCGCTCCGGCGCGCCGACGCCCAGGAACCGGACGTGCTCGCCGGAGGCCAGCACCACTGTGTCGCCGTCGATCACCGGGGTAACCAACTTCGGGCTCTTTGTGAAGATAGACGACTTCTTCGTCGAGGGCCTGGTGCACGTCAGCAGCATGGTGGACCGCTACCTGCCCCGCCGGCAGGAGCTGATGGGGCAGCGCACCGGCCGGCGCTGGCGGCTGGGCGACCGGGTGACGGTCAATATCCTGCGCCTGGACCTGGCCACCGCGCGGCTGGACCTGGAGCTGATCTGAGGGTCTTGTCCTACTCGAAATACTCAGCGCCCGCGACCGCCCCCCGTGATTCCCCTGCCGCAGATTCCGCGCCTATCGGCCAGTTCCGTGGCGAACTCTTTCTCAAAGCGTACGATTGCAGCCCTGATAGAGTCGGCGTCTCCCGGCCATCTATCCGCGTACTTCGCGTACTTCGCTCCTCTCTTGAGAAGCGACTGGCGCCATCTCTGAATCCAGAAGGACCTGCACTCCGGATGCGCTTTGAGCCATCTGGGAAGCTCCCGCCTCCATTCCCCCTGGAGCTTTCCGGGCGCGTCCGAGAAGGGGAATCTCTCCCACGCTTTGGCTTGAGGGAGCACGTCTTCACAAGCACGCCAAATCCCTCTGGCCCCCTCGTCGCAGGCCACCCACTCAAGCGCCGGCTTGCCCCACATGACCTCGCCAATTCTAATTCGGGGACCGCCTCCTCGCGCTCTCAACATCGCCGAGTACAGCTCAAAGAACTCGGGAATATCGCCGGCCTCAAACATCGCGCAGTTGATCAGCATCTGCAGTTCGGCATCTAACATTTCATTGCTGGCCATCGCCTCGAAATCGAGGGACTTCAGACGCTCTTTCATCCACGCTCTGAACATGGGAAAGCCGAGGTCAAGCTCTCCCTGCCTAACAATCAGGATCGCCCGATTGTGAACGACCGCGTTGAATCGGGGCTCCAGATAACCCAAAGCCGTCTTCACGGCGATCTGCCATTCCAGCCTGCCCCAATAGCCTCTGACCTCGTAGAGCCAGAAGGTGTCAGCAGGAAGCTTCTTGCTGAGTATGAGGTATGTTGTGAACTTCTTGGCGTCCTCCGGGTCTGGTGCCTCGGGGGGCAAACGTTTCTTGACCTCCCGCGGAACTTTGCAGCCACTTGGCTTCGTACGCCCCCTGGCCGCTCTAGCGTTTTCAGGATGCTGCGGAGCGCAGCTGCAACACAATCCGATGGCAATCACTAGAATACCAGAACCACGCATGCGTGCCGAACCCCTTCTGATTCTGCATGCTCGTATCTCATTTTCCATTACCCGCTCTTCCTGCTTCATTTCAGCCCCGTCCTGCAAGCCTATCGGACTCAACGCAGTTCGGCCTGGATAGTTCGGTCCTTTCGGGCACAGTCCGCCCGTTTGTCGCGCTCCACCGGGCTTATTGCGCAGTTGACCATCACCGGGGACTTGCCCGGACGCGCGCGGCGCGCTAGAATGTACTGTCGTTTTCCCCAACCGCGCCCGGAGAAGGCCCCATGAAGCAGGAAGAGAAGCAGCTCCTCCACGAAACCAGCCTCAAAATCCTCGAAGAAATCGGCGTGCGC
>CAZONU010000032.1:0-12329 GCA_964581145.1 uncultured Planctomycetia bacterium | reverse complement strand
AGGTCATAAAGGCCGGCGCCAGGCCGGGTCCCGACGCCCAGGTCGTCCGCTTCCCCCGTGAGATGGTCGAGGAGCACCTCAAGCAGACGCCATCCGAGGTCAGGCTCGACGACCGCACCGGCGGCGGGGCGACGCTGACCGCCGAGGCCCCCTCGGTCTTCTGGACCAACCCCGGCCTCAATATCCGGGAGGGCGCCGCTGTCCGCGAGATTGAGAGCCGCGACCTCGCCGACGTCGCCCGGCTGTGCGACTCGCTGCCCGCGGTCAGCGGCGTGATGGGCATGGCCATGAGCGACGTGACCCCCCGGCACCGGGACTTCACCGGCGTGCGCGTCATCGCCTCGAACTGCCGCAAGCACGTCCGCGCGCTGTGCTTCACGCCGGCGGGGATGGAAGCCCTCTCGAAGATGAAAGGGGTCTTCCCCGGCAACTGGCTGAGCATCGGCTTCACCGCCCACGGGCCGCTCAGGTGGACGGGCCTGGCGCTGGATATTTTCCTCAAAAGCGCCGGAAGCGGCATCCCCGCCACGGTCAACGGCGAGCCCATGGCCGGGGTCACCGGCCCGGTATCGCTGGCCGGCGCGGCGGCGGTGGGCAACGCGGAAATTCTTTCGGGCATCGTGGTCAACCAGGTGCTGGAGCCCGGCCGGCCGCTGATCTACAACCTGGGCCTGGCCCATGTCTTCGACATGAAGAGCGCCACGGCCGTGACCGGCGGGCCGGAGAACGCGCTGTTCGCGACGCTCAGCGCGGAGATGGGCCGCTTCTACGACGTACCCTCGAGCTCCTGGGTGAGCACCGAATCGGCCTATGACGACGCCCAGGCATCTTTAGAGAAGATGTTCGGCATCCAGACCCATACCGCCGCGCGGGTGAGCCTGATATGGGGACTGGGGCAGCTGGAGAGCGAGAAGACCATCAGCCTGGCCCAGCTGGTCATCGACGACGAGATGCTGGCCTATGCCCGGCACTACCAGAAGGGCGTCGAGGTCACGGACGATACCCTCCAGTACGAACTCATCAAGGAAGTCGGCATCGGCGGGTCTTTCCTGGAAACCGAGCACACCCTGGCGGGCTTCCGCGAGCACCTCTGGATCCCGGAGCTGCTCAACCGCAAGGCCCGCGAAGACTGCCCCGGCCCGCTTCATGAAGTCGCCGGCCGGCGGGCGCGGGAAATCCTGGCCGCCGACACGGAGGAGAAGATCAGCGTGGAGGAGCTCGCCGAGCTCATGAAAATCGAAGCCGCCTACAAAGAGAAGATAAGCTAGGTCCAGCCATGGCCCGCGCGATAGTCTTCGACCTCGCCGAGGTGCTGCTCAAGGGCATTCCCGGTTCGGAGCCGGCCCTCGCCGAGGTGTTTTCCGTGCCCCGGGAAACGGTGCTCCCCGGCATGCGCGGCGAGATCATGGACGAGTACTGCCGCGGGCGGATGACCGAGGACGAGTTCTGGTCGCGGGTCTGCGCGAAAAACTCCTGGCAGGGGGACGTGGTGGCGGCCAGGGCCGCCCTGCGCCGCAACTTTCACTCGGAAATCCCGGGGACGGTAAGCGTCCTCCGCGAAGTCGCCGAAGAGCACGACACCTACCTGCTCTCCGATCACGGCCGGGAGTGGATCGAGTACATCCGCGGCGTGCACGACTTCTTCAAGGTCTTCAAGCGCCAGTTCCTGTCCTACGACCTGGGCTCGCGGAAGTCTGAACGCGTCACTTTCGAGAAGGTGCTGGCCGAGCTGGACATTCCTCCGGGTGAGATGCTCTTCATCGACGACAATGCCGGCAACATCGAGGTGGCCCGCTCGGCGGGCATCGACGCGGTGCATTTCACGGGGGCCGAGGAGCTGAGGAAAGCGCTCTCCGAACGGGGAATTTTCTAGGCGAAAGCTCGCCCCGCCCTACCCCTCCCTCTTCTGGCGATAGACCCGGACCCCCAGCATGCGCTGGAACTCCGACCAGGGTTCCTCGGGGCTCCGCGGCTCGGCGTCGGCCGCGGCGCGGACTTTGGCGTCGAGGTTGTCCAGGTGATGGAGCGCCAGGGCCTCGGCGGTCTGGGGCAGCACCGGCGAGCCGAACTCCCGCTGGCCGTGGTGGCTGGCCAAGAGGTGCAGCATCTGCCGGCGGGTCTCGACGGGAAAGTCGGGGATCGCCGCCATGCGCTTCTCGGCCTCCAAGACGCCCATGACGATGTGCCCCAAGAGGCGTCCGGCGTCGGTGTAGTCGAAGGCCGGCCCCGCGGAAAGCTCCCAGACCTTGCCCAGGTCGTGGAGCAGCGCGCCGGCGACGAGCAGGTCGCGGTCCAGCTCCTCGTGCTCCTCGGCGGCGCCCGCCGCCGAGCCGGCCACGCTGACGGTGTGCTCCAGCAGCCCGCCCACGTAGGCGTGGTGGTAATCCGAGGCCGCCGGGCTCCTCCGGAAGCGGGCGGCGAAGTCCGCGTCGCCGAAGAAGGCCTCCAGCAGCGCGCCCAGCGGCTGGTCCTTGACCGACTTGATGAGCGCCTTGAGCTTCTTTTCGAGCTCGGCGGGGTCCTTGGGGGTGGCCGGCAGGAAGGCCTCCATCTCCACCTCGGCGGCCTCCACCGTCCGGAAGGAGCCGACCACCAGCTGGGCCTGGCCCTGGTAGCTCTCCACGTGCCCGCGGAGGCGCAGAAAGGCGCCGGGCTTGAAGGCCTGGGCGTGGGCTGGCTGGGCATCCCACACCCGCGCGGCGATCTTGCCGGTGGCGTCGGCCAGCTGGGCGGCGATGTAGTTCTTGCCGGTGCGGGTCTCGCGCATGGAGGCCTCGCGGACGAGGTACACCTCCTCGACGCTGAGGCCCTCGACCAGCTCCTCGACGTTGACCCGGCGCTTCCTGCCCATATGAATTCCTCTCCTAGAGGCCCAGGTCGGTGATCTTCCAGCCCTTGGCGGTGCGCGTCGCCTTGGCCTTCTTGGTCAGCACCCGGGTCACGCCCAACTCGCCGGCCACCTCGTAGGTGACCGTGGCGCCCCCGCCCGCCTGCTTGGTGCCGGTCAGCCGGTAATCGCTGAGCCCGTAGCGGCTGAAGGGGTAGCGCCGGCTGCCCAGCTCCTCGGCGAACTTGCCGGCGGCGCACTCCCGGGCGGTCTTGATGTCCGCGGCGGCCAGCGCCGAGAGCGCCGCGGCCAGGGCGTTCTCCGGGCTCTTGCCGCGCTCCTTGGCCCGGGGGGCCTTGAGGGGCTTGACCCGGCCCTCCTTCTTGGCGGCCACCCGGCCGATGGCCGCCAGGAGCACCTCGCGCCCGGCGTCGGGCCGGCGCTTGCCGGCCTTGAGCCCGGTCAGGTCGAAGCAGGCCTCCGGGTAGCGCTCCAGGACCAGGCGGTAGAGCCTGTCGGCGCGGGAGTGGTTGCGCTCCACGAACTCGGCGATCTTGGCGGCGGCCAGCACCCACTCGGGGCGCAGCTCGCCCGCCGGCCAGCCCTTAATCAGCGCGCCGAGCACCCGGCCGGCGCGCAGGGCCTCCTTGGGCGCCACCAGTGACTCGGCGATGAAGCGCTCCACGGCCGCGCCCGCCCCGGGCTCCTCCGGCCCGCGGCGGATGTGCTCTTCGAGCAGCTTGCGGAGCTCCCTGGCCCGGCCCGCGGCGGAGACCAGGTCGGTGAGCTCCTTCCAGGCCGCGCCGCGCTCGGCGCGCGCGGCGGCCGCGGCGGCCAGGACTTGCCGGTAGGCCTTCTCGGCCTCGGTGGACCTGCCCAGCTTGAGGCGGCAGCGGGCGGCCAGCAGGGCGGCCGCCGGCCCGAAGCGCGAGGCCTTGTGCTTCTCGAGCACCGCCGCCGCGTCCCCCAGCGCCTCGGCGTAGAGCCGCACCTCGAAGAGGGTCCGGGCGCTCTCGACCAGCAGCCAGGGGCCCAGCTCCCCGCGGGCGGTCTCGACCGCCTCGCGCAGCCGCCCGGCCTCGGCGCGGGCCGCGTCCCGCGCGGCGACCAGCTTCTGGATCTCGGCCATGCGCTTCCTGGCGCGCTTGGCCCAGCGCTGGGGGTGCTCCTTGGCCAGCTTCTCGAGGACCGCGTAGGCCTTCTCCAGCTCGCCCGCGGAGATCAGCCGGCCGGCGCGGGCGTAGCGCGCGTCGGCGGACTCGACCGGCGTCCCCCCCAGCGCGGGCGCCGCCGAGGCCAGCAGGATGCAGAGCAGCAGCGCGGACAAGCGCACGATCACTTCTCCAGGGCCAGGGACATGTGCAGGGCGGCGCCCAGACGCAGGGCCCGCTCGTCGATGAGGAACCGGGGATTGTGAAAGGACCCCTGGGGCCTGCGCGGCGCGGCGCCCAGGAAGGCGAAGCAGCCCGGCAGCTTCTGCAAGTAAAAAGCGAAGTCCTCGCCGCCCATGGTCGGCTGGTTCTCGACCAGCCGCTTGGCGGCCCCCGCCCGGCAGAGCCCCGCCCACAGCCCGGCCATGCGCTCGAAACCCTCCCGGGAGTTGACCAGCACCGGGGTGCCCCGCCGGTAGCGGCAGCGCACCCGGCAGCCGTAACCCTTCGCCGCGCCGGCGGCGGTCCGGCGGATCATCTCCGGCAGCTTGCGGTGCACCTCCGGGGAGAGCGAGCGCGAGGTGCCCGAGAGGCGCACCCGGGTCGGAATAATGTTAAAAGCCCCGGGGGCCTCCACGGTGCAGACCGAAACCACCGCGGGGTCCAGGGGGTCCACCTGTCTGGAAACCACGGTTTGCAGCGCGGTGATTACCGCCGCGGAGGCTACCACCGGGTCGCGGGTCGCGTGGGGCATGGCCCCGTGCCCGCCGCGGCCGGTCACGGTCATGTCCAGGCGGTCCATGGAGGCCATCATCGGCCCGGGGCGCGCGGCCAGCACGCCCACCGGGCGGTCGGGGCCCACGTGCAGGCCGTAGACCTCGGCGGCGCCGTCCAGCGCGCCGGCCTTGATCATCACCGGGGCGCCGTTGGGAATGCACTCCTCGGCGGGCTGGAAGATAAAGGTCACCGGCCGGGGCAGCTTCTTTCTCTGGGCGGCCAGCGCCCGGGCGGCGGCCAGCAGCATGGCGGTGTGCGCGTCGTGCCCGCAGAGGTGGCCCTTGCCGGGCACCTGGGACCTGAAGGGCAGGCGGGTCTCCTCGCCCATGGGCAGCGCGTCGATGTCCGCGCGCAGGGCCACGGCCGGGCGGCGGCCGGCCGCGCCGGGGGGCCGAAGCCGCCCGATGGCCCCGGTGGCGCCCCGCGGGCGGGTGACATCCAGGCCCAGCTTTTCGAGGTAATCGACGATCAGCTCGGTAGTGCGGAACTCCTCGAAGCCGGTCTCGGGGTGCCGGTGAATCTCGCGGCGCAGGCGGACCGCCTCGGCTTCGACTTTCCCAGCCAGCTTGAGCGCCCGGCGGGCCAGGGCCAGGCCCTTCACCGCCGCGCCCTCCGCTCCGGCCGCGAGGACATGATCTCCTCGCGTATGGCCCGGGTCACCGGGCCGGGCTTGCCGCGCGCGATGCGCCGGCCGTCTATCTTCACGACGGGCACGCCCTCCGCGGTGGTCGAGGCCAGGAAGACCTCGTCGGCGGCCAGCAGCTGCCTGACGGTCACCACGCCCTGGACGACGGGCAGGCCCATGCGCCGGGCAGTCCTGATGACCAGCTCGCGGGTCAGGCTGGGCAGGATGTGGGGGCCCAGCTCCGGGATGCGCAGCCGGCCGCGCTTGACGGCGAAGACCGCGCTGTAGCCGCCTTCCACCAGGCGGCCCTTTCTCACGAAAATCACCTCGGCCGCGCCGCGCCTGCGGGCATAGGTGACGCTCAAGCTGTTGGGTAACAAGTTCAGGGTCTTGATGTCGCAGCGGCCCCAGCGGAAGTCCTCGACGGTGAGGCAGGCCACGCCCTTCGCCAACTGCTCGGCGGGCCGCGGCTTCAGCCGCCAGAAGGCGACCAGCACGGTGGGCTTCATCTTCGGGGCGATCAGGTGGCTCCGCGGGTAGGCGACCCCGCGGGTGACCTGCACGTAGATGTAGGTCTCCCGGTAGCCGGCCCTTTTCAGCCCCCGGGCGATGACTTTCCTGAGCAGCGTCCTGGGCGGGCACTTCAGGTCGATCATCCGCGCGCTCGAGGCCAGCCTCTTGAAGTGCGCATCGAGCAGGAAGGGCTCGCCCCGGTGGGTGCGGACCACCTCGTAGACCCCGTCCCCGAAGAGGAAGCCGCGGTCCATCACCGGGACCCGGGCCTTTCGCAGGGGCATGAACCGGCCGTTGAGCCAGGCGACCTCGGGCATCGAGCCTCCCATCCCGCTCCCCCCGGGGATTCTAGAGCGGCGCGGAGGGTTGTCAATCCTAATGAGCGGGGGGAAAATGCGCCCTTGCAGCCGCGCCGCCCGGGCGCTATTCTTGGTTCGCAAGCCCTCGAGTGCTAGGAGAAAGCATGAGCCGGGAACTGGCCCACACCCTGATCACCCCCTACAGCCTGCACAAGAGCCGCACCGGCGGGATCATCGGGCGCCTGCTGGCCTGGGGAGAGCTGGAGCTGGTGGCCGCGCGGATGTACGCGCCCTCCGATGGCTTTGTGGACGAATACATCGAAACTTGCCGTCAGAGCAGCCTGGACCGCAACATCCTGCCGGTGATGGAGAAGTACCTCAATGCGAACTTACGTCCCGGCAACGCGGCGGGCATGTCCAACCGGGTGATGGCCCTCTTCTTCCGCGGCGAGGGCGCCAGCAAGAAGCTCCACAAGGTGCTGGGGCCGCTGGAGCTGGAGCTCCGCGGCGACAGCATCCGGGCCACCTACGGCGACCTGGTCCGGGACGCGGCCGGCGAAGCCGTCTACTTCGAACCCGCCTCGCTCTGCGCCCCGGACGCGGCCACCGAGCGCCGCCAGCTGGAGCTCCTGGCCGAGCGCGCGGCCAGCGACGGGGGGGTCGTCGAGGGCGCGGTGAAATTACCCAAGAAGGCCCAGACCACCCTGGTGATGCTCAAGCCGGACCTCTTCGCCAAGCGGAGCTCGCGCCCGGGGAACATCATCGACATGTTCAGCCGCACCGGGCTGTACATCGTCGGGGCGCGCCTGGTGCACCTCTCGCTGGACCAGGCCAACGAGTTCTACGGTCCGCTGCGGGAGCTCTTCGTGGACAAGCTGAAGTTTCTCGTCGCCAACCGCCTGCGCCAGCGCCTGAACGATGCGTTCAGCTTCAGCCTCTCCGATGCCGACTACGCGGCGATGACCGACCTCCTCAAGGACAGGAACGCGGAGTGCGAGTTCAACCAGATCGTCCAGTACATGACCGGCCGCGACCCCTACAAGGAGACCTCGAAGAAGGCCAAGGGCTCTCCGGGCCGCTCCACCTGCCTGGCGCTCTGTTACCGGGGAGTGGACGCCATCGCCAAGATCCGCGAGCGCCTGGGGCCCACCGACCCCGAGGAGGCCGAGGGCGGCACGGTGCGCTGGGACTACGGCTCGGACCTGATGCGCAACGGCGCCCACGCCTCGGACAGCCCCGAGAACGCCCTCCGCGAGAGGAAGATCGTCGGCCTGACCGGCGACGAGCCCAGCGTCGAGGCGGAAATGATCCGGGAGTTCCTGGGAAAGAGCTGAAGCTCGGGGAGAACAGGGAATGAAACTCAAAGTTGTGTTGGAGCCCAGCCCGGACGGCGGATTCACCGTCTACGTCCCGGCCCTTCCCGGCTGCATCAGCGAGGGAGAGACCGAGGAAGAGGCCATGGCCAACATCCGGGAGGCCGTCGAGCTCTATCTGGAGCCTGCTGACGATGACGCTTTGCCCAGCGACCAGGCCAAGGTCAAGGAACTGGCCCTGTGAGCAAGGTGCCCAGCCTGCCGTACCGCAAGATCATAAGTGCGCTGCGGCGCGACGGCTGGGTGGTAATCAGGCAGAGGGGCAGCCACATCCGCCTCCAGAAGCACGTGGGAGACCGAACGCTCAAACTGATCGTCCCCGCGCACCGCACGGTGAAGCGCTCGACTCTGTCACACATCCTCAAGCAAGGCGAAATCGAACTGGAGCGCTTCCTGTCGTTGCTGTGAGTGAGTTCTAAGCGGAAATGATCCGGGAGTTCCTGGGGGCGTGAAGCGGACCTCGTGAAGCGTGAAGCGCCCTGCCGCGCGAGGCTTCACCCTTCCTTCACGCTTCACTCTTCACGTTTCACGACGAACCGGCCTTGAGCCCGTGGCCGGTGAGGAAGAGCACGGCCTCGTCGCCGTCGGGAATCTCGCCCTTGATCTCGCGCAAGCCGGCCAGGACCACCGCGGAGGTCTTCTCCACGAAGAAGCCGGCGCGGGCCAGGTCCGCGTGGGCGGCCAGGATGGCCTGCTCGCCCACGGCGATTATCCGCCCGCCGGTCCGGCGGCAGGAGGCCAGGACCGCGACGCTGCGGATGCAGGCCCCCGAGGCGATGCCCTCGGCCACGGTCCTGCCGGGCTTCTCCATGGGCTCGGCACGGTCCCGGCCGGCCGCGAAGGCCGCGGCCACCGGCGCGCAGTTCGCGGCCTGGACGCCGACCACCCGCGGCGCCTTTCTTATCCTGCCGGCCTCGGCCAGGCGCAGGAAGCCCAGGGCCAGCCCCAGGTAGATAGTCCCGTAGCCGCAGGGCGCGAAGACCCAGTCCGGGGCGCGGCCCAGCTGCTCGAATATCTCGACGGCCGAGCTCTCCAGCCCCTGGATGAAGACGGGGTTCCAGTTGTGCGAGGCGTAGACCAGGCCGGCCGCCGCCACCTCCTTCATCAGGGCGTTGTATGACTCGACCCTCGGCCCCGCCACCCTCTCGACCTCGGCGCCGTAGGCCCGCATCTGCCCCAGCTTGCCCGGCGAGTTCGAGGCCGGGGTGAAAATCCGGACCTTCATGCCGGCCGCCGCGCCGTAGGCCGCGGCCGCGCAGCCCGCGTTTCCCGAAGAATCCTCGGCGATCGAGTCGACGCCCATCTCCCTGAGCCAGGAGATCAGCAGGGCCGCGCCGCGGTCCTTGTAGGAGCCGGTGGGGTTCTGGTGGTCGCTCTTGAGCCATACCCGGCGCCCGTCGAACTCGGCGGCGACCAGCGGGGTGTCGCCCTCGCCGAGGCTGACGGGCTCGCCCGGCTCGTAGCGGCAGCCGGGCGCGAGATCGAAGGGCCCGCCGCACTCGCAGCCGATGAGCCTGGGCTCGGCGGGCACCTCGCGCCCGCAACTGGCGCAGCGGAACGTGATCTCTTTTGCTTTCATGCGGGCCGATTATAGAAAGGGCGCCGGGACTGTCGAGCGCGGATTATTCGCTCAGGGCTTCTTTTTCTCGGCGTAGCCGAAGATGAAAGTGGTCACGCTCTCGGCCGGGAAGCGCAGGGATTTGCGGTCCACCCGCTCGCGCTCGGGGTCGAGCGCAACGCACTTCTCCCCGGCGCTGGTGCGGTGCATGGCCGTCCACTTGGGGGCGCGCAGGCCCTTGACCCGGAAGGCGGCGAACTTCTCCTTCTTCCCCGGATTGATGATCACGGCCGCCAGCTCCTCGCGCCCCGGGTGCCAGAAGGCGCTGACCTCCAGCGCGCCCTCAGTGGGAGAGCTGGCCACCCGCACCGCCCCGGGGCGGACGAACTTGAAGTAGTTCTTGGAGGTGTAGAACTTGGGGGTTATCTCGTATTTCTCGGCCTTGTTCTTCTCCGCGTAGAGCAGGGCCTCGCCTTTCTTGTCGAAGTACAGCCCCCAGAAGAGCACCGCGGAGCACTCTCCCTCCACCAGGGCCAGGTGCACGTGCCGCGCCCAGGCCAGGGCCTCCTTCCAGCTGCCCGGCTCCTTCCCGCTGAAGGCCCCGCTGTAGTTGGAGAACTCGGTCATCCACAGCGGCTTGCGGTAGGGCGCGACCAGCTTGCGGACCTTCCGCCAGGCGGCGCGGTACTTGTCTATTTCATAGTAATCCACGGTCAGGTCGTAGGCGTGCACCGAGATGGCCCCGCTGGCCGCCAGGGTCTCGCGGCTGGCGGCCTTGAGGTACTGCTCGAGGTAACCCAACTGGGCGACCTCCGGATAGAGCAGGCGGGGCTTGAGCTTCTCCCGGGCTGCGCGGGCCCGCAGGGCTTTCGCGGCGCGGTCGAGGTCCCTGGGCTTGAACTCCGCCGTCGGATAGGGCCGCAGCGTGTTGGGCTCGTTCTGGAGCGAGAGCGCGGCGATCTTCAGGCCGTGCTCCCGGCGCATCCACATGAGGTAGGCGGTCCACAGCTCGGCGAACTCGGTCTCCATGCCCTTCTTGAGCGCCCCGCCCCATTTGCGGGTGCCGTCGGTCTTCATCCAGCCGGGCGGCGACCAGCTGGCGGCCACGAAGGTGCGCACCCCGCGCTTGGCGGCGGCCCTGGCGATGGCCGCCTGCTCGCCCTCGCAGGGGGCGAAGTCGAAGCCCTTCCAGTCGATGCTGGCCGGGTCGCGGTTGTCGTTCATCATCTCCGGCGAGCCCTCGTCGGTGTCGTCGCCGTTCTTGCTGAGCGCGCCCAGGCGCAGAATCGAGGCTCCCAGGTCGGTGAAGAGCAGGTCGGCGACCTCGCCGAGCTTCTCCTTCCTGGGGTAGACCCAGCCCACCGTGCCCCCGAAGCCGGCCACCGTCTGGCGCTTGGCAGCCGCGTCAATCTCGATGACCAGGGGCTCGCCGGCCGCGGCCGACGCGCACAAGGCCAGCAGGATCAGGCACATGGAAATCCTGAGGGGTCTCATCTCATTCATAAACCCCCCAAATGCCCGGTGGACACAGGCTTATTCCCCCCGGCCCCAGTGCTCCCGGAGGTATTCGAAGTAGAAAAGCGCGTTCTGGACGGGGACGTTGCTGGGAATGTGGTTGCCGACCGCGAAGACGAAGCCGGGGCAGCCCTTGGCCAGGGCCAGAGTAGCGTCAATCTCCGCGCGAATCCCGCCCTTGGAGCCGAAAGTCAGCGTCCGGCAGTCCACCTTGCTGCCCACGATTACGTGGCTTGCGCCGAATTTCGCCACGGCCTCCTCCAGCGACGTGGTCGGCTCGAATATGAAGCCGTCGGCGCCGGCCGCGGCCACGTCCCCCAGGAACCCGGTCCAGGTGCCGTCCGAGCAGTAGAGCACCCTCTTGCCGGCCCGTTTCAGCGGCGCCCACAGCTCCCGATAGCGCGGGAAGATGGTCTTCCGGTAGAAATCGGGCGACATGAACGGCCCGGAGGTCCAGACCATGTCGTCGTGGCAGATGAAGGCCTCGATGGAGGTCCGCGCCCAGGCCCGGTAGTGGTGCAGGCTCAGCCGGAAGAAGGAGTCCAGCACCCGCTCGAAGCCGTCCCGGTCGGCGGCGGCGGTGAGCAGCATCTCCCAGCCGAAGCTCTCTATCGCCCCGGAAACCAGCGTCTTGTAGTAGCCGCCGGGGACCACCTGCCCGGGATGCGCCGCCTGCGCCTCCTGGTAGGCCTCTTCGTAATAGGCGGTCAGCCCGTCCGCGTCGGGCAGGCCGTACTCGGCGACGGCGTCGAAGGCCAGCACTTCCTCCGGCGTCGTGAAAGGGCTGGGCCGGGCCTCGCGCTTGTCGACGTCGCCCTCCAGGAAAGCGGCATGGCCCATGTCGGTGACCCGGCCGCGCTGGGACCAGGGCACCGGGCCGTCGTCGGTGCGCCAAATGAGATCGTAATCCCAGGCGTCCAGAAACGCGCGCTCGTCGCCGCCGCAGACCTCGCGCTTGAGCGCGCCGTTGGAGCAGTACTCGGTGTGCGCCGGCCGCGGGGCCGGCCGGAGGTTCAGCGCGTCGATGCCGATCCGGTAGCTCACGATTGTTGCTTAAGAGCGCACCTGCCCGTCGCCGCGGGCGACCCACTTGTAGGTGCAGAGCTCCTCCAGGCCCATGGGTCCGCGGGCGTGGAGCTTGTCGGTGGAGATGCCGATCTCCGCGCCCAGGCCGAACTCGAAGCCGTCGCTCAGCCGCGTGGAGACGTTCCAGAAGACGCAGGCCGAGTCCACCGCCTGCAGAAAACGCTCGGCGGCGGCGGCGTCCGCGGTGACGATGGTGTCGGTGTGCCCCGAGCCGAAAGTGTTCACGTGCTCCACCGCCGCGTCGAGACCGTCCACCACCCGCACGGCCAGCACCAGGTCGAGGTACTCGGCGGTCCAGTCGTCCCCGCCGGCGGGCAGCACCCCGGGGTCGATCTCCCGGGTCCGCTCGCAGCCGCGGAGTTCCACGCCCTTCTCGCGGAGATCGGCCAAGGCCCCGGGCAGGAACCCGGCGGCGACCGTCCCGTCGACCAGCAGCGTCTCGGCGGCGTTGCAGACCCCCGGGCGCTGGATTTTGGCGTTGACCGCCAGTTTGCGGGCCATATCGGGGTCGGCGGCCTCGTGGACGTAGAGGTGGCAGACCCCCTTATAGTGCTTTATCGTGGGAATGCCGCTCTTCTCAGTCACCGCGCGGATCAGGCCCTCCC
>CAZONU010000031.1:0-20965 GCA_964581145.1 uncultured Planctomycetia bacterium | reverse complement strand
TGGACGATGTGAAAGGGTCGGACGCGGGAGACAAGGCCACGGTCAGCTTCAGCGCGCCCGGCGAGCAGGGCGGAGGCAAAGTGGTCCGCTACCAGGTGAAGTGCTCGGAGAAGCCCATCGTCGGCTACCAGGACTTCCTCAAGGCTTGGGCGGCCAACACCGACAGCAAGGTGACCAACTGGTGGATGGCCAGGAACCTCAAAGGCGAGCCGGCCCCCAAGGCGCCCGGGAGCAAGGAGAGCTTCACGGTCTCCGGCGTGCCGGCGGGCGCCAAGCACTTCGCGGTGCGCAGCTTCGACGACTCCTCGAACCGCAGCGCGCTGAGCAACGTCGCGGCCAGCGGGCGCTGACGGCCGTCCCCGGAATCCACCCGCTTGCGCTCCCCGCGGCGGCTGCGGATAATGGGTTCGCTATGGCCCCGTGAGGCGCCGGAAGGGAGGGACCCATGACTCCGGAAAGCGAACGGAAATTCCTGGACAAGCTCGAGGAGATCAGGCGCGACGTCCACCGCATCCAGTTCTGGGTGTACCCGCTGCTGATCGTCGCCCTGGTCGGGCTGGTCGTCTACCTGGTCCGCGGCTGGGCCTGAAGCCAGGAATGGCCCCGGGCGGGATAATCCCCCGGGGAGCCGTGCGATGAGCTCCCCCGGCCTGCTCGACGCTGCCTACGAGGGCCGGCGCTATCTGGCGCAGATCGCCAGCAGGCGCAAGCTCCCGCTCGTGGGTCCGTAAACCCACTTCGCAGAGACATATAGCCACACTCCCGGATTGCCCCGAACTCTTTGGCCCGAGAGCGGTATAATAGAGACAGTGTCACCTGTCCGGTCAACTGGACAACCGGGCCACCTCAGCCCCGGAAAGCGAGGAAACGCCCATGAAGCACAGAATTCTCACCGCCGCCGCGCTGCTGGCCGTCCTGGCGGCGGGAGCTCCCGCCGGCGAGGCGGTGCGCACCCCGCGCATCCTCCGCGAGGGCCAGGTGGACACCAGCAGCATGGAGGCCATCATCAGGGGCATCATCAAGCCGGGCATGACCCAGAAGCAGAAGGCCCTGGCGGTCTACGAGTTCGCGCTCGAACACATGTACCACTGGGCCCCGGCGCGCGAGGGCCCCAACCCCAACAGCTACGACTACGGCGTGGTCTACGACCCCGTGAAGCTCCTCAACGTCTACGGCTACGGCTACTGCTTCCAGAACCGCGCGGTGGCCGAGGCGCTGTGGGAGGCCGCCGGCCTGGAGGCCCGCTCGGCGGGCATCGGCGGGCACTCCATCGCCGAGGTCTTTTACGACGGCGCCTGGCACTTCCTGGACACCGACCAGCAGGGCTACGCGCTGCTCGCCGACGGGGAGACCATCGCCAGCATCGACCAGGTCTGCCGCGATCCCGTCGGGCTGCTGCTCAAGCAGCCCAGGCCCTCGGAGCCCTTCTTCCCGGCGACCCGCGACCCCAAGGTGCCCTACGAGAGCAAGGTCATTTCCGCCAGCTACTTCGCCTCCACGCGCGACAACTACTACCAGCACGACAAGATAGTCACCGGCCACCGCATGGACCTCAAGCTGCTGCCCGGGATGCGCTACGTGCGCCGCTTCACCGGCGACGGCCGCTGGAGCATCAAGAACAGCAACGTGGCCTTCGAGTACAAGCTGGGCTACATAAACCCGCGCGGCGGGCCCAGGGACTACATCGGCGGGACCGGCTACGCGACCGGCGAGCTCCTCTACCAGCCGGACCTCACGACCCGCAGCGGGGAGTACCGGGCCGGCGTCTGGGCCCAGAGCAACGTCAAAGTCACGAAGAAAGGTCTCGAACCCGCCGAGGCCGGCAAGGCGGCCTGGTGCGTCTTCCGCATCCGGCTCCCTTACGTGATTGCCGGCTGGGCCACGGCGTTCAAGGGCCCGGCCAGGCCGGTGGGCGCGGCGGTCCTCGCGGCGACCTTCACCCGCAAGGACGAGGCCACCGAGCAGGAGATCGCCGTCTCCACGGACGGCGGGCACACCTGGACGCCGGTGTGGACCAATGACAAAACGGGGAAGAACCGCGCGGTGGTCGACCTCAGCGAACATGTGGTCCCCAAGTACGAGTACCTGCTGCGCTTAAAGCTCACCGGTGGGAAGGGCGGGGCGGCGCGCCTGGAAAAGCTGGCGCTCAACACCGCCTTCCAGGTCGCGCCGCGGTCGCTCCCGGCGCTCAAGCCCGGCGCCAACCGCATGACCTTCTCGCTCGGCGAGGAAACCGAGACCCTGGACCTGAGCCCCAGCCTGTCCAACAGCGACAGCTTTCTGCGCCACATGAAGAGCTACAAGGGCATCTGGTTCCGCAAGGGGCAGGTCACCAGCAAGCTCGGCCGGCAGGGCGAGTTCGTCTACGAACTGGCGCCTCCCAAGCCGGGCAGCGTTGTCCGCTTCAGCGCCGGGGCCGGCTGCCGCCGCGAGCCCTTCGGCCTCAACGCCGCCGACGACATCAAGATCTACTACGCCGAGAACGAGCCCAAGGACTGGAAGCTGGTCTACGACGACGACTTCCCGCTCTACGCCAAGCACTGGTGCTACCACGCCAACGGCGGCGCCAAGTGCACCCCGGGCACGAAGAAGGTCTACGTCAAGTTCGCCATCCGCACGGCCTCCAGCGCCTCCATCCAGCGGCTGCGCCTCAAGCTCCACTGGAAGCCGGCCGGCGCCGGGGGCCTGCCCGCCCGCGGTGCCCGCGTGGAGCACGGCTGGACCGAGGCCGGCAGGGCCAAGGTTTTCGCGAAAGTCTTCAAGAAGGCCCCGGCCAGGTACACGGTCAAGACCGGGGCGGAAATGGTCAACACCCACGTGACCATCGAGCCGGTCCGCGCCCGGGGCCTGGCGTGGCGCAAGGACGATCCCCCGGTCAGGAAGCCCGAAACCCCCAAGGACAAGGTGCTCGACGAGAAGCTCCGCGACGAGATGCGCTCGCTGCTCCGCGCGGTGGACGCCGACCCCAAGACCGGCCTGGCCAAGGCGGCCAAGAGCAAGATCGGCTGGCTGGCCGGCGGCGCCAGGCAGGCCCAGGCGATGATGCGCGCCAAGTACCCGGTCAGGCCCAAGGGACCGAATCCGGAAGCCAACCCCCTCAAGGACGAGGCCGGCCGGGCCGCCGCCAGGAAGATCATGGCCGGCGCGGACAGCTACGCCAAGATGAAGCTGCTGGGCGCGGTCCGCGCGTCGGGGGTCAAGCCGGCTCCGGACGTGGCCCTCGAAGGGCTCAAGGACCCCAGCCGCAACGTGCGCCTGGAGGTGGTGCTCCTGGTACGCGGGGCGCCCAGCCCCGCGGGCATCAAGGCGCTGGAGAAAGCGCTGAGGGAAGACCCCCTGGAGTTCCTGCGCGCCGAGGCGAAGAGCGCCCTGGCGGCAATCAGAAAGAAGAAGGAGTGAGCCATGCGCGCTAAGACGACGGTATTGACGGCGGCCTTTTTCGCGTTGACGGCCGCCTCCGCGGCGGCGCTGGAGGCGCCCGTAAATCTCTACGAGCGCGCCGGGGTGGCGCGGGAGGCCGACCCGGTCTCGGTGGGCGTGCCCGTTCCACGAGGAATGCTCAAGGAGAAGGACCTCGCCAAGCTCTGCGTCATGGACCCGGCCGGGAAAAAGGTTCCCGCGCAGTTCGAGGTCCTGGGCTGGTGGTGGCCGACGGCGCGCTACCCCGACAAGGAGAAGAGCATCCGCTGGGTGCTCTGCGACTTCCAGGCGGACGTGCCCGCCAAGGGCAAGGCCGCCTACAAGCTCAGCGACGCGGGCGGCAACCCCAGGCCGGCCAGCCCCGCGACCGCCAAGGCCGGCCGGAGCGGCGCGACCGTCAGCACCGGGCCGCTCTCCTTCACGGTGAGCAAGAAGGCTTTTCGACTGTTTGAAACCGTCAGGCTCGGCCGGAACAAGATCGTCTCCGCCGCCAAGACCGACGGGATGCTCGTCGAGGGCATGGACGGGAAGCGCTACAACGCCGCCAAGGACGTCAAAGACCCCCCCAAGCTCGCTGCCGCGGACTACCGCGGCATGGACATATACCTCAAGGGCCACGGGCACAACCCGCCGGAGAAGCTTCGCGTGGTGGTCGAGAAGGCCGGCCCGCTGCGCGCGGTGGTCATGATCGACGGGGTGGTGCAGATCCAGTCGCCCGGCAAGGAGTACGACGTCGAGATATTCGACGTGGCCGGGAACGCCAAGGGCAAGGAGAAGCGCAGCACCAAGGATGAGAAGCTGGGCTTCCGGATTCGGATCCACGCCTACGCGGGCAAGCCCTTCGTGCGCGTCTTCCACACGGTCATCAACCTGCGCGGCAAGAGCCACACGGGCACCGACCAGGGCCGCTACCGCAGCGCGCTGTACATGGCCGACGCGGTCAAGCACCCCGGGCGCTTCATGGTCGAGGCCCTGGAACTGGGCACCTCGTTAAACCTGAAAGGGGAGCTCAAGTATCTCTTCGGCGGGGACAAACTGCATTCCGGGAAGCTGGCCGCCGGGCAGAAGGCGGCGCTCTACCAGGACAGCTCCGCCGGCTGGATCTGGCAGTCCGCCGAGGACAAGGTCTACGACCCGCTCCTGGCCGGCAATATCAAGTTCCTCAAGGTGAAGCCCGGGCTGGAGAAACCCTATTACGAGTACAGCGACATCCACCACAAGATCCTCAAGGGCCAGGACGGCTGCTCCTTCATGGGCTACCGCGTGATGGACGGCGATGGCAAGAAGACCGCGGAGGGCAACCGCGCCGCCGGCTGGGCGGACGTCTCCGACGGCAAGGTGGGCATGACCGCCGCGGTGCGCTGGTTCTGGCAGATGTATCCCAAGAGCCTGGAGCTGGACGGGGCCGGCAGGGTGGTGGTGGGCATACTCCCCAGGCAGTGGCGCCGGGGACACTTCTTCGACGGGAAGATCCACCGCACCCACGAGCTCTTTTACCGCTTCCACGCGGCGGAGGAACCCGCGGCCACCGCGGCGGCCGCCAGGGGCTTCGAGCGGCCGCTGGTGGCCCACTGCGGCATCGACTGGTACCTGGCCACCAGGGCCTGCAACTTCTTCGCGCGGCCCGACCCGGAGAAGTGGCCCCTCTACGAGGGCCAGATCAAGACCGCGGTGCACTGCTGGCTCAACAAGAAGGTCAACCCCAGCTTCGACTCCTCCTACGAGGTCGAGCGCGAGAAGGAGGACTGCTACGGCTGGCAGCACTTCGGGGACACCGCCAAGCGCGGCTTCCGCGGTTTCAGCCAGCACGAGGAGTTCGACAGCTCGCGCTGCCTGATCATGCACTTCTGGCGCACGGGCGACCCGACCTTCTTCGAGGAGGCCGAGAAGCTCGACCGCTGGCTGATGGGCGTGCCCTCCTTCGGCGGGGGCTACGGCCACCAGCACCCGGAGCGCAGCCACAACTGGATCCAGGGGATGATCGACTACTACAGCATGACCGGTTCGCCCGAGGCCCGCGAGGCCATCGAGGCCATGAAGGGCTACTACCAGTTCTCGAAGAACCCCAAGGACTTCTGCTGGAACTACAACGGCCGCAACGCGGCCTACGCGTTAAACGGCCTCAGGCAGATGTTCGAGTGGACCGGCGACCCCGCGTGGCTGGCGGCCGCCAACCGCTGCATCAACTACTGCCGGATGGGCCGGCGCATGCAGCCGGTCTCCGGCTTCTACGGGGGCAACCCCGGCTGGTTCATGACCCACGTGCTCGGCCACGCCCTGGGCCGCTACGCGGAGCTCACCGGCGACGAGGACGCCGTCGACTGGCTGGTGGGCCTCTCCGGGCACTTCAAGCCCTTCAGCGGCCGCTGCGACGGCGGGGGCGCCAGCGCGGACTGCTACGCGCACGCCGCCATGCTCACCGGCGACCGCCGCTACATGGCGGCGGCGGTCAAGGACATGAAGGACTCCATGACCTGCCGCAACAAGACCGGCCCGCACTACCGCACCGGGGGGTGCTCCAGCAAGACCTGGACGGGCAGCGTGGGCGGCTACTGGCAGGTCTTCTTCTACGCGGCCCGGGAGTGGAAGCCCACCGACACAAAACCGCCGGCCCCCGTCACCGACCTGGCCGCCGCGCCGGGGGACGCGGCCGGAACGGTCAAGCTGACCTGGACCAACACCGGCGACGACGGGGCCGAGGGCCGCGCCGCGGAGGTGCAGGTCAAGTACTCCGAGGGCGAGATCGTGGCCTTCATCCCCTGGGGCCGCGCCAAGAAGACCGGCGCCAGCACCGCCCCGGAGTGGAAGGGCAAGGTCAACTTCTGGTACGCGCCCAACGCCAAGGGCGAGCCCGCGCCCGGCAAGGCCGGCCAGAAGCAGAGCTGGACGCTCACCGGCCTGCCCAGCGGCAAGGCTCTCCACTTCGCGATGAAGGTCCACGACGAGGCCATGAACCGCAGCAAGCTCTCCAACGTCGTGAAGGTCACTGTGCCGTAACTGCGAACCGCCAAGGCTTGCCCGCCAGCCGTCGGGTGGGCGCCAAGGCCACAAGCCAGTTTTCGGTCCCGCCCAACGGCTGGCGGGCAAGTTTCAGTTTTCGGGTTTCCTGAACACTGAGCACTGAACACTCGTCCTCCTGGCGTTCTTGGTGACTTGGTGGTTGATTCTCTTTCGGCTTGACGGTGCCCGGAGCCGGCCCTAATCTGGGCCGGAGGGAGAGCCAGCGTGGCCGGAAAGATACTGGTAGTCGAGGACGAGCCCGCCATAGCGGAGAACATCACCTACGCCCTGGGCACCGAGGGCTTCGAGCCGGTGTGGTGCGCCACCGGGCGCGAGGGGCTGGCCGCGCTGGCCGAGGGCGCGTTTGACCTGGTGGTCCTCGACGTGATGCTGCCGGACACCGACGGCTTCGCGGTCTGCCGGGAATTGCGGCGCACCAGCTCCGTGCCGGTGATCTTCCTGACCGCCCGCGCCGGGGAGGTCGACCGGGTGGTCGGCCTGGAGCTGGGCGGCGACGACTACGTGACCAAGCCCTTCAGCCCCCGGGAGCTGGTCGCCCGGGTCAAGGCCGTGCTGCGCCGCAGCGGGGAGAGCGCAGCAGTCAGCCAACCGCCCGGAACGGGCAGAGCCCCCTCCCTCACGGTCGACGAGGGCCGTCAGGACATCGCCTGGCGCGGCCGGCCGCTGGAGCTCGCCCGCTACGAGTTCCGCATCCTCAAGATTCTGGCCGGCCGGCCGGGCTGGGTCTACAGCCGGGCCAGGCTCATGGAGATGGCCTGGGAGGACCCCGGCACCAGCACGGAGCGCACCGTGGACGCGCACATCAAGTCGGTCCGCGCCAAGCTGCGCGCCGCCGGCGCCGAGCCCGACCCGATCCGCACCCACCGGGGGGTGGGCTACTCCCTGCGGGAGGAAGCTTGAGGCTGCGCACCCGGATATTCCTGGTCTTCTTCGCCGCCGCCGCCCTGGGCATCTACTACGTGGCCGACTGGGTCCGCGCCGAGGTCCGGCCCCACTACCTCAAGTCCATGGAGGAGTCGCTGGTGGACACCTCCACCGTGCTGGCCGCGGTGGTGGAGCGCGACGTCCGGGAGGGCAAGCTCGACGTCTCCGAGCTGCGCGCCGCGTTCCGGACCGCCCAGCAGAGGAAGTTCTCGGTGAGAGTCTACGACATGCTCAAGACCCGGGTGGACCTCAGGGTCTACGTCACCGACGGGAAGGGCACCGTGGTCTTCGACTCCGACGGCGGGCGCGACGAGGGCGAAGACTACTCCCAGTGGAACGACGTCTACCTGACCCTCAAGGGCAAGTACGGCGTCCGGGCCACCTGGCGCGACCCCCGGGACCCGGCCAGCAACGTGCTCTACGTGGCCGCGCCGATCCGCGACGGGGAGAAAATTGTCGGGGCCCTGACCGTCAGCAAGCCGCTGGACAGCGTCAACATCTTCATCGCCGGCGCCAAGCGCAAGATCGTGATCGGCGCGCTGGCCGCCCTGGCCGTCGGGCTGCTCTTGAGCTGGCTGCTCTCCGGGTGGGTCACCCGGCCGCTCAGGCGCCTCACCGCCTACGCCCAGGCGGTCCGCGACGGGCAGCGCGCCGCGCCGCCCAAGCTGGGCGGCGGCGAGATGGGCACCATGGCCGCGGCCCTGGAGGAGATGCGCGAGGCCCTGGAGGGCAAGAAGTACGTCGAGAACTACGTCGGCACCCTGACCCACGAGATCAAGGGGCCGCTCTCGGCCATCCGCGGCGCGGCCGAGCTGCTCGCCGAGGAGCTGTCCCCCGAGCGCCGCGCGCGCTTCGCCGCCAACGTCCGCGGCGAGACCGGGCGCATCGGACAGGTGATCGACCGCCTGCTGGAGTTGGCCTCGCTGGAGAGCCGCCGGGAGCTCCGCGACGCCGAAGACGTCGACCTGGCCGCGCTGGCCGCGGAGGTCGCCGCCAGCCTGGCCGCCGCGCTGGAGGCCGCGGGGGTCTCGCTGCGCAACGAGGCCCAGGGCCCCGCGCCCGTGCGCGGGGAGCGCTTCCTGCTCCGCGGGGCGCTGGCCAACCTGCTTCGCAACGCGGTGGAGTTCAGCCCCCGCGGCGGGGAGATTCTCATCACGCTCGAGGAGGCCGGCGACGGCTTCGAGCTGGCCGTGGCCGACGGCGGACCGGGGGTCCCCGACTACGCGCTGGGGCGGGTCTTCGAGAAGTTCTACTCGCTGGCCCGGCCGGCCACCGGCCGGAAGAGCTCCGGCCTGGGGCTCAGCTTCGTGCGCGAGGTCGCTCTGCTCCACGGCGGCGAAGCCTCGCTCGAAAACCGCCCGGAGGGCGGCGCCCTCGCGCGGCTGGGGCTGCCCCGCACGCCGCCGGCCGGCTGACCTTCTCCACGGCCTGCTTCCTTTTCACAAACTTTTCTCACCCGATTCACACTCCCTTCACGCGCGCGAGCTATATATCTTACAGAAACAAGGGCGGCCTGTGGCCGGAAGGGAGGAAAAACCGATGCGCGCGGCGCTGGTTCTGGTGTTGGTCCTGGGGACGGCGGGCCCGTCGCTGGCCGGCGAGTCCGCCACCGTGCCCTGGAGGGAGTTCCGCCAGCTCTACCGGGAGAGCATCGAGAGGGAGATCATGAAGAGGCTTCCGGCCAAGCGGCCCCGGGCGCTGCACACCCTCGAGGAGGCGGTCTACCAGCTGCGCCTGGGGGAGAAGAGCGCCTCCTGCCGGGTGCTCCTCTCCGGGAAGGTGCTGGCCGGCAGGCCCGCGCCGGTGGCGCTCTTCTCGGACGAGGTGGTCCTGGCCCGCATCGAGTCGGTCAAGGGCGGGACGCTGGTCTCCGGCAAGGGCGGCTTCTCGCTGCTCCCCGACGAGAAGGCTCAGTTCCAGGTCTCGCTCTCGCTGCTGGTCCCGGTGCGCGAGGACCGCCGCTCCAAGCACGTGGCCTTCGCGATCCCCGCGGCACTCAAGAACAGCCTGCGGGTCGAGCTGCCCGCCGGGGCGCGGCTCCTGGCCCATCCGGGAATCGCCGACCGCGAGGGGCTGCTGCACTTCTCCTCGGCGGGCCGGCTGGAGCTGCGCTTCGAGGAGAAGCGCGACGGCCCGGCGGCGCCCGCCGCGGATATCGACGCCCTGACCCGCGCGCGCCTGGAGGACGGCAAGCTGCTGTTGGACACCCACTTCAGGCCCGCCCGGCCGGTGGCCGCGCCGCTCACCCTGCGGCTGCCGGCCGGCGCGCGCTACGCCTCCTCGTCGCTCAAGAGCTCCTGGCTCGGGAAAGCGGGGAAGGGCGCACTGGAGCTCAGGCTGCCGGCCGGCTTCGCCGAGCCCTTCTCGGTGCGCTGCGTCCTGGACGCGCCACCCGGGGAGGAGAGCCTCACCTTCAGGCTGCCGGGCATCGAGGCCAGCGCCGGCCGGGGCGGCTACCTGATTCTCGAAGAGCCCGACGACGCCGAACTCTCCGCCGCGGCCAAGGGCCTGGTCGCCGCGGTGCCCGTCGCCCGGCTGCCCGCCGGGCTGCGCGCGCTGGCCGGCCGGGCGGAGCGATGCGCGCAAGTCCCCACCGGAAGCGAGCTCAAGCTCAGCGTCCGGCGCTTCTGGACGGTGGGAGCCCTCCAGGTGATGGCCGACTCGGTGCACTTCTTCACCGCCTTCGAGGAGGCCGGCGGGAACCTCTCGGTGCTGCGGGTCAAGCTGCCCGCGGGGGCCGGGCCGCGCCTGCGCCTGGCGGCGGTGCCCGGGGCGGAGATCTGGTCGCTCAAGGTCAACGGCAAGAAGCGGCGGGTCTACGGCCTGGGGAAAGACGGCTGGATCGTGCCCCTGGCCCGCGAGGGCGAGTCCGAGGTCGAGCTGGCCTTCCTGCGCAAGGGCAAGAAGCTGGGGCTGGAGGGCCGGCTGGAGGCGCTGCTGCCCCGCACCGGGCTCTCGGCCCGCAAGCTGGTCTTCGCGGTGGCCCTGCCCCCGCGGGTGGAGCTGGTCTCGGTGGAGGGCGAGCTGACCCCCGCGCGGGAGGGGCCCGATTCCGCGCCCCGCGAGTTCGTGGGCAAGCGCTACTACTTCGCGCGCTCCTTCTACAAGGGCGGGGGCCTGAAGGCCGCGCTCCACTACAGGGAGCCCGTGAAGACGGAAGAGAGGGGAAAGCAGCCATGAGTTTCATGCGGATGGTGGCAATCGGTGGAGTTTATCTCATCGCCTGCGCGGGGTGGGCGCTGCTGGGCACCAGCACGCTCTTCAGGGCCGACGGGTTCTCCGAGCGGCTGGGACGCGACGTGGAGTCCCTGTGGGGCGGGCCCATCGTCCAGGAGGCCCCGGAGTTCTCCGTGGAGGTGCCCGGCACCAAGCGCAGCCGCAAGGTGCGCCCGGTGGCCAACCAGGTGGAGGTCCAGCTCGCGCTCGACTATCGCCGGCGGGGGCTGGTCCGCTACCCCACCTTCAAGACCTGCTTCAGGGGCAGCTACACGGTCAGGAACAAGGAGAAGGTCGCTCAGAAGGTCCGGCTGCACTTCAAGTTCCCCTCCGCCGAGGGGACCTACAACGACTTCAGCTTCACCGTGAAGGACCCCGGAGAGGGAGGAAAAGACGCCCAGTCCAGCGATGTCCCGGTGGACACCGCCGCGGGCATCCGCCAGAACATCGTGCTGGCGCCCGAAGAGGAGAAGGAAGTGGTCATCACCTACGAGACCCGGGGCATGCGCGAGTGGCGTTACCGACCGGGGGGCTCGGCCGGCCGGGTGCAGGGCCTGGACCTGGTGGTCACCACCGACTTCCCGGACATCGACTTCCCGGAGGGCTCGCTCTCGCCCGACAGGAAGGCCCGGAAGTCCGGCGGGATGGAAATCACCTGGGAGAACTCCGACCTCATCACCCGGCAGGACGTGGGCGTGCTCATCCCCGAGCCGCTCAACCCCGGGCCGCTCGCGGCGCGGATCACCTTCTTCGCGCCGGTGTGCCTGCTCTTCTTCTTCGTGCTGGTCGCGGCCATCAACATCGTCCGCAAGCTGAACATCCACCCCATGCACTACCTCTTCGTGGCCGCGGGCTTCTTCGCCTTCCACCTGCTCTTCGCCTACCTGGTGGACCACGTCAACGTGCACCTGGCCTTCGCGCTGGCCGCGGTGGCCACCGTGGGGCTGGTGACCGGCTACCTCACCGCGGCGCTGGGCAGGCCCTTCCCCTGGAAGGTGGCCGGCGGCGGGCAGGTCTTCTACTTGTTGCTGTTCTCCTACAGCTTCTTCCTGAAGGGCATGACCGGGCTGACCGTGACGGTCGGCTCGGTGCTGACCCTGGCCGCGCTGATGGTGGTCACCGCCAAGGTGGACTGGTTCGATTTCTTCAGCTCGACCCGCAAGAAGAAGCAGGAGCAGGCCCCGCTGGCCAGACCGGTGGCCTGAGCCCGTAGACATGCCTCCCGGGGACAGGATGCGCTTCCGGCTGCGCCGGACTTCCGCATCCTGTCCCCGACCGCTCACTTCGCGATCTGCTTGAGCGCCTCCTGCGCGAGGGCCTTCCCAGTGCCCCTCGACCACAGCCGGCTTGACTCTCCCCTGCCGGGGGGGTATCATCGGCATCCGCCGCCGACGCGGCGGAGAGCGGGGAATTGCCTGTGGCCGGGACCGAAGCGGAGCTGTTCAAGATTGGCGAGGTGGTCAAGCGGACCGGTTTCGCCCGTCAGCAGATTCACAACTTCCTGGTGATGGGGCTGATAAAGGAAGACTCCCGGACCGCCGCCGGGCATCGGCTGTTTGGAGCCGCAGTGTTCAAGCGCCTGTCCATCATTCGCGGGCTGCTCGCCCAGAACTACCCGCTGGCTGAGATACGCCGCACCTGGAAGGCCTTCCTGCGCCTGGTGCTGATCTGCTTCCTGCTGGTCCCGGCGGGGGGCGCCGCCGCGGCGCGCGCGGCCGCCGCCGAGCCGCCACGAAAGGTTTCCAGGGAGGACGTCGCCGCCATCCGCGAGCTGTTCGACAAGCTGCGGAGGATGATGCTCGACGGCGACTCCACCATGGCCGCCGGGCTGATGGACCCCGGCATCAAGCAGGAGCGGCTGAACCACATCGTCGAGAGGCTCGACGGCGAGTTCGAAAGCATCAGCTACACCGAGTTCACCTGGCACTTCAAGGAGAGGACCGACCTGGAGGCGCTCGGCAGGGACAAGGTCCGGGTCAACGTGCTCCTGCGCTACCAGTACCACGAGGGCGCGCAGGACTCGGTGCCGGAGAGCGACGACGGCCAGTACTGGGACTTCGACCTGGTCAGGACGCCGGGCGGCTGGCGCATCGCCGAGGCCCCCTGGTTCGACACGCTCTCGGCCACCCAGGACGCCATCCTCGGCAGGATATTCACGATCGCGGCGATTGTCTTCATCGTGGGCAGCTTCTGGGGATGGATGTTCCTGGACTGCTGCTTCCGGAACTGGGGGGGCAGGAAGCTGCCCTGGGTGCTGGCCGTGGGCCTGCTGCCCGGGGTCGGGGCGCTGGCCTACTTCTTCGCCATCTGGATGCGCCAGGGCCCGGAAGACTGATCTCGACGGAGAAATGACTGCCAGGCAGATTACCGCCCTGGCGGCCCGCGCCCTGGCACTGGCCGCCATCGCCGCGGCCGGGGCCGCGGGGGCCTCCGCCGGCGAGGCGCCCTCCCGGGGCTTCGGCGCTGCCGACTTCTACTGGAAGCTGGCGCTGGAGCGCAAGGAGGGCAAAACCCCCAGGGCCCGCGGCACGCTCCTGGAACTCCTGCCCGGAAGCGAGGGCCGGCGGCGCCTGCTGGTCCGCCTCGGCGCCCGCAGGGCGGCGATGCTGCTGGCCGCCGGAGGCAGGGAGACCGAGCTGGCCTCCGCGCGCCTGACGGCCCTGCCGGGGACCGTGACGCTGGTCCGCCGGGGCGGGGTGCACTACCTCCTGGCCGACGGGCGCTGCCTGCTCCGCGCCAGGCACTCCGGCGCGCACCGGGGCCGTCCGGGGGCCCGCCTGCCCGGCGGAGCGGTCTCGCTGCGCGAAGTGCTGCGCCAGAAGACCGGAGCGCTCTTCTTCTCGGACGGCTTCTCGCGCGCCGCCGGGAAGCCCGGCCCCTGGCGGGTCCGGTCCGGGCTCTGGGAGTCAGCGGTGCACAGCTTCGCTGCGCACAGCGCCAACCCCGGCGCGGTGCGGGCCCGCTTCGACCCGCGCCTGCCCGCCGATCCCCTGACCGCCGGGCGCCTGCGGAGCGCCCGCCAGGGGCTGGGCGTCAATCTGGCTCCCCTGGAGGGCGGGGCGCTGGCGGTCACCCGGGTGACCGGCTCCTCGCCGGCCGAGAAGGCCGGGCTGGGCGCCGGCGACGTGATCCTGGCCATGGACGGCAGGCCCCTGAGCGTGAAGAGCAGGCTGATCATGCTGGCCGGCAGAGAGGTGGAGCTCACCGTGCTGGGCGCCGGAGGGCGCAAGACGCACACCGTGCGCCTGACCCCCGGCGCTGTCACCTGGGGCCAGACCAGCCGGGCAGCGGCCCTGCCGGGGGCCAGGACGGGCGACGTCGCCCTGGCGACCGTGGGGGAGAGCTACTGGGGGCCCTACCGCCTGGAGTGCTCGGCGCGGACCCGCGGCGGGGCGGCCCTGGGGCTGGCCTTCGCGCTCTCCGCAAAGGGCGGGGGGCTCCTCTTCCGGCTGCGGCCGGCGCGCTCCGGCTGGCGGGCCGAGCTGGTCCGCCTGGGGGCCGACGGGCGCGCGCTGGCCGGGCCGCTGGCCTCCGGGAAGATCGGCGCGCCCTGGCCGGACTCCTGGTACCGGCTGGCGGTGGACGTTTCCGACGACGGGAAGGGCGCGCCCTTCCTGGTGCGCTGCCTGCTGGGCGACGTCGAGCTCCTCCGCGCGCGCTCGGCCGGGGCCGGCTTCGGCCGCGCCGGACTGTGGTCCGCGGGCCGGGCGGGGCAGGCCGAGTTCGACGACCTGATCGCCGCCAGCGACCGCGCTGAGCTGGCCCGCCGCCGGCGCGTCCCGGCCTCTTTCTGGGCGGCGGCGGCGGCGGACCCCTTCATGGCCGGGTGGTCCATGCCGGCCAGCGACTGGCTGCCGGCCGCCGGGGGCGCCCGCTACCGCTTCCCCTGCTACTCCGGCGCGCGGGTGCGGCTGGCCAAGCTGCCCGCCGCCGGGCCCGTCGAGATCACCTGGGCCGGCCCCGGGGGAAAGGCGGCCTGCAGCGTGCGCCTGGACGCCGCCGCCGGGCGGGCCGAGCTCCTGGCCGGGGGGAAGCTCCTGCGCCGCGCCGCGCTTCCCGCCGCCCGGCCGGTGGAGGCCGGCCTGGCCCGCGGGGCGCTCTCGGTCCGCGCCGGGGGAAAGGTGTTACTGTCCGCGAAGGTCGGGGCGGCCTCCCGGCCGGCGCTCTCGGTCAGGCCCGCGCGGCTGGCGGCGGGCGGGGCCCTGGCGGTCTGCAGCGCGGAGGGCGTCGAGCTGGGCTTCGACCGGGCGCCGGTCGAGCTGGTGACCTCCGCCGGCGTCTGGGGCGTGGCCAACCGCTGGATCTGCGATCCGCGCTGGAGCTGGTTCGCCGGCCGGGCCCGGCCGCTCTCGGCGGCCTGGACCGCCCGGCGCTTCGACGGCGACCAGCGCCTGGACCTCTTCGCCGCGCCGATGATGATCCGCCTGCGCCCGCCGCTGGAGAGCCCCCGCGACTTCGGCCTGACCCTCTGCGGCGACGGGCGCTCGCTCTGGAGCGGCTACACGCTGGTCTTCGGCGCCGACAACAACCGCTCGACGCGCCTCTATCGCAAGGGCGCCCTGGTCGCCGAGACCCGCGCCCAGCGCGCGCGCTTTCCGAACGACTTCTTCAGCAAGCCCTCCCGCTCCGCGCTGCACATGCACTGGTACCGGCTGGCCCTGGAGCGCCGCGGGGACCGGGTGATCTTCTCGGTCGGCGGGCGGGCGCAGCTCTCCTGGACCGACCCGGAACCGCTGGCCGGCGGGCGCGCGGCGGTGTGGGCCATGCGCGGGGGAGTGCTCGTCGCCCGGCTGCGCCTGGACGCCGAGCGCGTCGGCAAGCTGGAACCGGACCTGGGCGCTGCCGCGCAGGTTGACCTCGCCGGGCCGCTGGCGCCGGCCAACCCCTTCGAGCCCCCGCCGGCGGTCTCTCGCCTGGAAGGCGGGGTCTGGCGGGTGGCCGCCCCGACCGCGGGGGGGCCTCCGGCCGTGCGCGTCCGGGCCCTGGACATCGACCCCGCCGCCGGCGGAATTCTCAAGTTCCGCTTCCGGGCCGCCCCGGGCACCGCGGTGGACCTCTACCTTGAAAGCGATCAAGTGCGCTACCGCCTGGGGCTGACCGGCCCACGGCCGGACCCGCGTGCCGAGGAGCGCGAGGTCAACTGGCTGGGCGCGGCCCCCGGGGTCGCCGCCGACGGGGAGTGGCGGGAGCTTTCCCTCAACCTCGGCGCCTACTGGCGCGACTTCTGGCGCGCGCGCCGCCCGGCCCACGCCGCGCCGAGGGGCGCCGGCTACCGCCTGGTCTTCGGCTGCCTGGGCGAGGCCGGCTACCTCGCCGCCGGACTGGGCGGTAACCCCGCCGGGGCCTGGTACGAGCTTTCCGCACCCGAATACGTCAAGCCCGAGCGGGACCTGGCCCCGCCCCGGCCCGGCAAGCTGCGCCTGGCGGGCAACACCCCCGCCGAGCGCGCCCGCCTGGTGGTGCCGCTCGCCGACCCGGGCGGGTCGGGCCTGGACACCCGCAAGCTCACCATGCTGCTGGGCGCCCGGGGGCTCAAGGTCGGCTCGCCGGGGGTCAGCTGCTCGGAGCTCGCCGGCCGGCTGGTCATCGACATCGGCGCGGTCGGCGCCCGCCCGGGCCCGGCCGGCGAGTACCAGCTGGTGCTCAAGGGCATCGCGGACCTGGCCGGGAACCGCCTGGTGGACCAGGAGCTGAGCGTGAACCTGGAGGCCGGGGACGACCACCGGCCGCCGGAGGCGGTCGCGGTCAGCGTCAAGGTCGGCGGCGCGGAGGTGCCCCTGGACCTGGGCCCCGGGCGCTTCCGGGTGGGCGGGGGCTACCGGCAGTGCTTCCTGCGGCGGCACTACCCGGAGCGCGCCGGCGACCCCGCCGGCTGCGAGCTGGTCAACCTGACCGACGGCGGGTACTTCAGCGCGTTCGTTCTCCGCCCCGGCGGGACCTTCGACCTGGCCCGCTTCCCGGAGCTGGACATGGCCTGCCGCTTCGGGCCGACGACGCCGCTGGCCGCGGTGTTCCGCGCCGGGTCGCGCTGGGCGGTCGCGGCCATCAACGAGGCCCGGGTGCAGCCCGGCGGGCGGGCCGCCTGGTGCCCGCCGCGGCCGCTGGAGGCCGACCGCACCTGGCAGC
Organism: uncultured Planctomycetia bacterium; assembly: GCA_964581145.1. Classification (GTDB taxonomy): domain Bacteria; phylum Planctomycetota; class SZUA-567; order JAKLDR01; family JAKLDR01; genus CAZONU01. The sequence continues at coordinate 4,258 of CAZONU010000031.1, read as the reverse complement.
GCCTGAGCCTGCCCCTGGCGGCAATCTATCGTCAGAATTACCCGGCGAACCCCCGGCGGCCGACGACATCCTCGCTGCGGCTGGGCGACACCGGCGAGCGCCGGGCCCGCCTCGGGGCCCACCTGGCGGTCGGCGGGCTGCGCCTGGTGCCCGCGGTGAACCCGGCGGGCCTGGTCTTCTCCTGGACGGCCTGGGACGCTCTGGGGGTGGCCGAGTACCGCTCCGCGGTCGACAACAGCCCCAAGACATCTCCCGGGGAGCGGGGGGTCGAGAACGGCAGGCCGCTGCCCGCGAAGGCCTGCGCCGCCTTGAAGGAGGGATCGGCCTGGCTGCACCTGGCTTTCAAGGACAAGGCCGGCAACTGGAGCCGCCCGGCCCACTACCGCTTCATCGTCGACAGGTCCCCGCCGAAAGTGGTCCGGACCGACGCGGCCGGCGGCGCGCTGCCCCGCGCGGACGGGTTCGACGTCTACCTCAGCGACCGCACCGGCGTGGACCCGGCCTCGCTGTTACTCAAAGTGAACGGTGCCGAGTACAAGCTCGGCAAGAGCCGCGGGCTTTCCTTCGATGCGGCCGGCGGCCGGCTGCGCTGGGACGCGCGGCTGGCCCGGGGCCGGACGCTCTCAGTGGACGAGAAGCTGGCGGTCGAGCTCTCCCCGGCGGACTTCGCCGGGAACCGTGCGGCCAAGCCGCTGACCTGGGCCTGGCAGGTCAAGCTCGACGGCGACCGCCGGCCGCCGAGTGCGCCGCGCGTCCGCTTCACGGCGCGGGGGGGGCCGCGGCCCCCCGGCAGGTGGCGGGGCTCGCGGGTCTTCCATTCCGGCCGGATTTCGCCGATACGCAACGCCCGCCTGGAGGTCTCCGACCGGGACGGCGGGACCGTGCGCCTGGTCCGCAAGCCCGGCCCCGGCGCGATGGCCGCCAGCCTCACCGAGCGCCCCTGGCGCCTGGGTTACCGGCCCGGCCTGCTCTTCGAGTACCGCGCCTCGCGCGGCATGCGCCTGGAGCTCCTGCTGCTGGTCTCCGGGCACGAGCTGGTGGTGCCCCTGACCGGCCTCCCCGGCGCCCCGGCCGTCGCCGACGGCGCCTGGCACCAGGCCGTGCTGGACCTCGCCGCTCCAGCGCGGGAGAAGCTGGGCGAGCTGCCCGCCTACTGCGTGGGCCAGGTGATCGTCCGCGAGGCGGCCGGGAAGCCGAACCCCCCCGGCTCCTTCCTGGAACTGCGCCGCGCGGAGCTCTGGACCGGGCGCACCCTGGGGACCGGCTTCATCCTGGAGTCCGTCGAGGCGGGGAGCGGCCTGGCCGGGTTCTCGGTGGTGCTCGACCAGAAAGCGGATACAATGCCCCCGGAGAGCCTGAGCCTGCCGGTGGGCTCGTGCGGGGCGGCGGGGAGGCGCTCACCGGGAGGCCTGGGGCCCGGCGCCTGGTGGCTGCACGGGCGCGCGCGGGACCTGGCCGGCAACTGGAGCGGGCCGACGCACTACCGGCTGGTGGTGCCGGCGTCGAAGGTGGGGCGGAAAGAGTAGCTTTCTCGGAGCGACTGTCGTGGGCCTGGTCTGCGCTGCACTGAACGTCAAGGACACCGAGGCGGCCCTCGGCGCCATGCGCCGCGCCAAGCTGGCCGGCGCGGGCCTCGCCGAGCTGCGCCTGGACCTCATGGAGGAGTTCGACCTCGAGCGCCTGCTGACCTACCGCCCGCTGCCGGTCATCGTCACCTATCGCAGAAAGGACCAGGGCGGCGGCCGCGGGTGCGAGGAGTCCGAGCGCCTGGCGGCGCTCTCCCGCGCGCTGGAGCTCGGCGCCGAGTACGTCGACGTCGAGCTCGGCTCTCTGGCGGAGCTGGAGCGCTCCGGCGCGGGCCGGGTGATCGTCAGCCACCACGACTTCGAGAAGTTCCCCGAGGACGTCGCCGGGCTCGCCCGCGAGATCGCCGGGCGCGGCGCGGACGTCGTCAAGATCGCGGTCACCCCCGCCCACCCCCTGGAGTGCCTGCCGCTCTACGGGCTGCCCGCGGCCTGCACCAAGCCGGTCATCGCCGTGGGCATGGGCGAGTTCGGCGCGGCCAGCCGGCTGCTCTCGCTGCGCTTCGGGGCTTATCTCTCCTACGGCGCGCTCTCGGCGGAGGAGTGCACCGCGCCGGGGCAGCTGGCCGCCGCCGAGATGACCGGGCTCTATCGCGCCGGCGAGCTGGGCGAGACCACCCGGCTCTTCGGGGTGATCGGCGACCCGGTCGCCCACTCGCTGAGCCCCGCGGTCCACAACACCGCCTACCGCCGGATGAATCTCGACGCGGTTTACGTTTCCTTTCGGGTGCCCGACCGGCCGGAGGAGTTTCTGCGCCGCTACACCCGGCTGGGCTTCGAGGGTTTCAGTGTGACCATTCCCCACAAGCGCGCCGCGCTGGAGTGCGCCGACGACGCGGACGACGCTGCCCGGGCCATCGGCGCGGCGAACACCATCACGGTCATCGCCGGCCGAGGGCGGGCCACCAACACCGACGCCGACGCCGCGGTCAACCAGCTGGTGGCCGCCTTCGAGGGGGCCGACCGGCTGGCCGGCAAGACCGTGCTGCTCCTCGGCGCGGGGGGCGCCGCGCGCGCCGCCGGCTGGGGGCTCCTCCGTGCGGGGGTCAAGCTGGTGGTCGCCAACCGCACCGTCGAGCGCGGCCGGAAGCTGGCCGAGGAGCTCGGCGCCGATTTCCGCGCGCTCGACGACCTCGAGGGCCTGGCCTACGACGCGGCGGTCAACGCCACGTCGCTGGGCATGAGCCCGCGCACCGCGGGCACCCCGCTGGCCGCCGAGCTGATCCGCCCCGGGACGGTGATCTTCGACACGGTCTACAACCCGCTCAGCACCCGCCTGCTGCGCGAGGCTGAGAAGCGCGGCGCCCGGGCCGTCGACGGTATTGGCATGTTCGTGGAGCAGGCCGCGGCGCAGATACTGCAGTGGACCGGGCGGAAGGCCTGGCCGCGGCTGATGCGCGAGGCCGCCCTGGAGAGGCTCGAATCACGGTGAGGATTCGCGGGCGCCTGCTGGTCCTGGGCGCGGCCCTGGCCGCGCTGGCCGCATCGGGCTGCGGCTCGAAGAAGGCCGCCGCGCCCGCGCCCGAGAAGAGGGTGCGGGCCACCGGGGACTGGCTGCGCCGCCGCCCGGAGGGCGCGGCCGGCCCCGCGGCGCGCCCTCCGGCCTGGGCCCGCGCGGAGAAGCTCCCGGAGATGGAGCTCCGGCCCATGCCGCGCCCGGAGGTGGAGGCGCCGAAGAGCACCGCCGAGATACTGGGCTACCTCAACTCGAAGGGCGCCGACCGGCGCATCCTGGGCCTGATAGCGGTCTGGAAGAAGCGCCCGCCGGAGGCGGTCGAGGTGCTGGTGGCCATGGCCCGGCGCGACCCGGTCTTCGCCCGCCCGGCCGTGGAGGCGCTGAGTGCCTACCCCGACCCGGTCGGCACGCGCGCGCTGGTGAGCGCGCTTTCCTCGCGCCGCCCGGAGGCCCGCGCGGCGGCGGCGGGGGGGCTGGCCCGGCGGCGGGTGCGGCCCGGCGGGCCGGTCGAGAAGGCCCTGGCCCGCGCGGTGCGCCGCGACCGCGACTGGCGGGTGCGGGCCGGGGCGGCGCTGGCCCTGGGCTTCGCCACCCGCGGCCGCTACGGCGCCGGGGCGGAGCTGGCCCTCATGGACCGGATGGGCGACGCGCGCGAGCTCCACGCCGTGCGCCTGGAGTGCGCCGCGGCGCTGGCCCGCGGGGGAGTGAACTCCGGCTGGCGCCACCTGCAGGCGGCGGCCTTCTCGCGCGAGAGCAACCGGGCCGTTCTGGCGCTGAAGCTCTGCGGGGAGGTGGGCGGCCGGCGCGGCGCGGCGGTGCTGGGTGCGGCGCTGCGCAACGACCGCCCCGAAATCTGGATCGCGGCGGTGAAGGCCTTCGGCATGGTGGGTCGCGGGGCGGCGCTGGAGGCGCTGGCCGCGCGGGTCAAGGGCGGCGGCAGGCTGGGCCGCCGGGCGGCGCTGGCCCTGGCGCCCTTCGAGGGCCGGCGGCTGGTCCCCGAGGTGCTCCTGGCCATGGAGAAGGGCTCCTCGATAGTGCGCGCGGCGGGCTGCGAGGTGCTGGCCCGGGCGCTGGGCGCCGACGCCTCCGCGGCCCTGGAGCGCAAGCTGCTGGACGGCGGCGAGGCCCAGAGGGTCCGCGCCGCCGCCGCGCGGCAGCTGGGGCAGGTGGGCGGGCCGGTGGTGGCCGCCTCGCTGCGCAAGGTCGCCAAGGACGACGC
>CAZONU010000030.1:1857-21327 GCA_964581145.1 uncultured Planctomycetia bacterium | reverse complement strand
TCCAGGCCGGCATCTCGGTGCTCGCTCAGGCCAACGTGGCCTCGCAGAGCGTGCTGGCGCTGCTCAGGTAGCGGGGAATCAGCCACTTGCGGCCGGCCGCAAGCCAGGAAGGGGGTTAAAGGCCGGTCCGGTTCGGCCGATAATGTAAGGGGAAGCCTCCAGGTGGGAGGTTCCCTTCGGTCGAGGAAGGATGCAGCCGGAGGTTAGGAGGTGGTTCGAATGGCAGGGCCTACAGGCGTAGCCAATGTGCGCCCCGGCCTGCCGGAGCAGGCCGGTGTCCAGCCACCCGCTGTCAAGCGGATGGTGGAAGCTGCCGCTCAGAGCCTCCCCGGTGGAATCAGACTCCGGATCTTCCAACCTACAGGCCGAGTTTACGCAGAGGTTGTGGACCCGACTACCAGAGAGGTTGTGAAGACCGTCCCACCCTTGGAGATGCTCAAGGTCATGGCCAGACTGCAACACACCTTGGGACTCCTGGTGGACCGGGAAGGCTGAAGGCAAGCATCGGCCCCGGCGGGTTCCATTCCCGCCGGGGCCTCGCTTTCCCGGGGCAGCGGGCCAGCAGCAGAGGAGGCCGGACGTGCCAGGTGCCAACGACAAGAGCAAAGAGTATCTCAAGACCCAGATCCAGACCGCCAGCCGCGAGCAGCTCATCCTCATGCTTTACGACGGGGCCATCCGCTTCGCGGGGCAGGCCCGGGACCGCATCACCGCCGAGGACTGGGAGGGCTGCCACGGCCTCTTGATCCGCGCGCAGAACATCGTCCTGGAGCTGCTCTACGCCCTGGACCGCAAGACCGGCGGGGAGGTCGCCGACAACCTGGCCAGCCTCTACACCTACTGCTACAACCGCCTGGTGGAGGCCAATATTCACCACGTGCCCGAGAAGATCGACGAGTGCACCAGCATTCTCAAGGGCCTCCGCGAAGCCTGGGCCCAGGCCATCGAGACGCTCAGGCAGAACCCGGAGGCCGCCGGCGCGGCCCCGGCGGGCGGCCAGGTGAGCGTCAGCGGCTGATATAGCCTGCCCGGCTTCCTCGCACTACCCCTGGACCTTTACCGCACCGAACAGCTTTCTTCGGCGGCGTAGGTTATCTTGATCTTCAGCACCCGGCGGTTGAGAGCGTCACCGGTGTAGACGTAGCGATCGGTGACCGCCACGGCGGCCAGCCAGGAGAAGGCGATTCCCGGCTCGGCAAACGGGCTCTTCAGTTTCTCGCCGTTCCTGCGCGGGCGGAGCTTCCCGCTCTTGGGGTCGAGGACCGGGCTTCGGGGCCCCATGCTCTCGGCGTTGCCGTACCCGCCGAAGTGAGCGACCGGGTTCGCGTTGGTATCGATCACGTTGACGCGGAACCTGTTCAGGTCCGGGAACCACACGCGGCCGAACTCGTCCACATCGAAGCGGGTGGTCTGGCAGTTGCAGCCGCGAATCTCCACGTGGCTGTAGCCCGGCGCGATCCATTCGGCGCCGGTGACCTTCACCGGCTGGTAGGAGGTCCTGGCGTAGTAGGATGAGTCGACGGTCTTCAGCCCGTCCAGCTTGGGCTTGCCCTTGTAGGGAACGTCGTGGGCTTTCCTGGCGGAAAAGTGGAACATGCCGCCCTTGGGACTGAACTTGACGACGCTGCCGTACATGTTGGCGGTGTTGTCCTGTGCGCTCCCCCCCCGCGGCCGGGTCTTGCCCATCTCCAGCCTGGAGAAAACGCCCTTGAACTCCTCGGGGTAGGGCTGGCCGACGGGCTTGACTATCTCGGCGATGTAGATGTTGCCGGCCGGGTCGAACTTGGGGCCCACCGCCCCATCGGAGACCATCCAGACGATGGGGTCCTTCGTAACCCGCTTGCCGCTGGGCAGGTACTCGTGGAGGGCCTTGGGCGGCCGGCCGCCGGGGTGCGCGGCTGCCAGGGCGAAGACGTGGCCGTCGTGGCGCACGCCGATGGTGTGACAGCAGTGGGTCATGCTCACCGGCACGAAGATGCCGTGTTTGGCTTGCCTCCTCTTGTCGAGCTTCTGCACCTTGCCGGTCTTGCCGACGCACTCGTCGGGATAGCTGCCCTCCGTCCACTTGGAGGGCTTGCCGTCCCGCGTGAACTTGAGCAGGCTGAAGGGGTAGGAGGGCAGGATCAGGCTGCCATCGGGCGCGGCCACCAGCTGCGCGCCGCTGGCGCGGCCCAAGCCGGGCATCTCGAGCCGCGTAATCTTCCCGGTGGTCTCGTTGTAGCGGTCCCACCAGTTGCCGCGCATGCTGTAGGCTACCCGGGTGTATATCTCCGGTTCCGGGCGGAAGCGGTCGGCGGTGACGTCGAGCATGTGCGCGTTGCCGGCCTTCCTGTTGATGATGGTCTTGCCCCCGATCAGCTTGGCGCCCCGGTCCTCGATGCGGATCAGCACGCGGCGTTCCCCGCCGACCCAGAGCAATGGTGGCTTCGCGGCGAAGTCGCCCACGATCAGGCCGGGGAAGGAGGGGTTGCCGTCGAACTTGAGGGTCAGCTTGGTGATTATCTTGTGTTCCTTCCAGCCGGAGAACTTGGTCAGCTCGGCGAGGTTGGATTTCCCGCCGGCCAGGCTGGTGACGAAGACCTCGCCGGTCCTGGGGTTGATCGCCACGGAGTCGGGCTTCTTGACGGCGAACTCGCCGACGAACTTGCCGTCCTTCTCCGCAACCACCACGACGCGGTCGTTCTTGTGGTCGGCGACCAACACATGTCCCTTGCCGTCGGCGGCCACCCCGTGGGGCACGCCGCCCAGGAGAGTCTTCCCCTTGCCGGCCTTGTTCGGGTCCCCGAAGAAGGGCGTCGCCGGCGTGCGCGTCGGGAGAGGCACGCGGTAGACCACCGCGCCGGCCTTCTTCCTCTGTACCAGGCCGGTGACGAAGAGGTGCTTCTCGTCGGAGGCCAGGGCCATGAAGGGGCGCTTCGAGTAGCCCACCCTGCCGGAGAGGAGCGGCGCGGCGATGAACTTCTTCTGGGGGCAGCCCCCGCGTTTGTTCAAGACGCCGATGCTCGGCCCCTTGGCGGTGTTCATGAAGCGGTAGATATGGCCCTCCTTGGTGACCGCCATGGTGGTCTTGCGCGGCCCGCCGGGGGAATTGTAGAAGCTGAGTTGCTGGACGACTTTGACCAGCGGCACCTGCTTGCCCTCGAGATCGAAGGTCCCGAACGGTTTGACCTCCTCGGCCGGCAGGCCCGCGGGGAAAGGCATCATCATGTGCTGGTAGCTGCCGTCGCGGTTGAAGGCCACCATCTGCTCGCCGCGCCAGCCGGGAATGCCCACGCCGATGGCCGCGTACAGGCTGCCGTCGGGTCCCACTCCCATGGCCTGCGGCCCGCCCATGGTGTAGGGGTCTCCCAGCAGCACCTTGTCGTACTTCGCGCCCACGCCCAAGGCCACCCGCACCTTGAAGGGCCCGCCCTCTGCGGGCCTGCCGTAGTCGGCGCGCATGTCCCACTCGATGCTCTGGGCCAGGCCCGGCTTGAGCGGCTTCGGCGGGTTCTTGCCGAGTACGCCGGCGACGAGGTGCCGGACCACCTTGCCCTTGGCGTCCAGAATGAAGACGGCCACGTCAGTCTCGCGGTCGACGGCGAAGTCTATCTTCACCTTGCCGCCGGCGACCTTCCGGGCGGTGGGCTTGCGGGTGAACTTCGGCGGGGCCGGCTCGGCGGCCAGGGCCGCGCCCACCAGAAGGGCGCAGATTGAGAGGGGCAGAGCTCTCATGACGTGCCTCCTCGTGATCACTTATCGTTCTTCTTCCTGCTCTTCTTCGACCGCTTCCGCGGCTTGGGAACCTTCTCCTCGCCTGGTTTGGCTGCGGGAACAGACGCGTTGCCGGCCTTCTCGGAGGTAGTCAACGTCTTGCGATCCAGCTTCAGGACGAAGGTCTTGCGGTACTGACAGAAGCCCCAGACCAGCTTGCGCTTGGAGTCGTAGACGATGTTGCTGCTCGCCTGGCTGCCCAGCCAGAGGATGGGGTTCTTCTTGCTCTTCTTGTCGATGCCGCGCGACACGCCCAGGAGCACCCACCTGTTCTTCGCCGGGTCGTAGGCTATCTGGCGGCCGGCCTGGTTTCCGTTGCCGCCCTCGAAGTTATTGAAGAGCACTAGGTCCAACTCCGGGATGTAGACGGATTCCCTGGCGCGCTGAACAAAGCCCTTCTCCGCAGCTATCGTGTCCGCCCCCTTGGGCTTCAGCAGCTCGGCCGCGCCGGTCTTCATGTCGTAGCGCCAGATCTGTCGCCCTACCTTGGCCGCATTGGTCATGTAGAGCACGTCGCGCTTGGAGTCCCAGACCAGCGTGCCCTGGTCGCATTTGCCAACCAAGCCCAGCTTGCCGTTGACCGGCATTTTCTTCCACGTCCAGGTCTTGGGGTCGAGCAGCGCGAAGGATCCCTGGGCCAGTACCGTGCCGCGAGACGTGCCGCAGAGCCTGACGGCCTTGGAGTCAGCGGCGATGGGCGGACACAGCCCCGCCCCGACCCAGTCGCCGACCTCCGGGTCGTAGGCCGCCCAGGAGCGCCCTACGGTACGCCCCACCAGCACTAGGCGCTCCGAGGCCGGGTCGTAGCAGTACCCCAGATACACGTGACCTCCCCAGGCGGGGCGGCCGTCGAAGTCTATGCCTCTCTGGAAGCAGCCGGCCCGGAAGGGGATGTGCCAGCGGTTGATGCTCGGGTGGTAGACGTGCACCGCGTTGCTGTTGTCCGCGCAGTGGCCGCCGCTGGACCAGTAGAAGCAGTCGCGCTTGGGGTCATACGTGGCGGTTCCCCAGGCGGACTCGCCTGCCGTCCGGGGACTGTCGGGTACCCGCGTCCAGGTGTTGGGCTGGAGCTTGGCGAACCAGGCTGCCGTTGCCTTGGGGTCCCCGCGCGGGGCGGCGTCGTACGCATCCGGGTTGTACTCGGGAACGATGCTGTGATACGTCCGCGAGGCCGCGGGCGCGCCGGCCTTGGCGGCGCTCGCCGCGTCGGGAGTTCCCCCCAGCTTCATCAGCCAGGTGGCCGAGTTGCGCAGTCCGCCCGACCTGTTCTTCTGCGCGAAGTAGTTGGACAGACCGAGCAGGACGTCACCGTCGCCGGCGGCCATCGCCGAAGCGAAGCTCTCGTCCTTGCGCTTGAGAACCCCCTCCTTGCCCTTGGACGGCTCGTGCAGCAACCGCCACTCCCCGGAGCCTGCCTCGAAAGCCCACACGTCCGGGGGCAGGTCCTCCAGGTGGTCGTAGTGGCGGAACCTGGGCAGAAGGGTCTTGCCGCCGACCAGCGCCAGCCGCTTGCTGCCCGGCAGCCAGAGCATGCTCGCGCCGGTCCTGGGCTTGGGGGCCACTTTGGGCCACACCTGACGCCAGGTCTTCTTCGGGCAGTCGTAAACCCACGTGTCGTTCATCACGTAGTCGCCGTGATAACCGCCGAAGAGCACGATGCACTTCCCGACCGGGTCGTAGGCCGCCGCCGCGCCCGTTCTCGGACCGGGAGAGGCTCGCAGGCAGTCGACGGCAACGTCCAGGTTCCAGGTGGCGTCGGACGTGGCCTTGAGCTGAGATGCGCTGAGCTTACCCGCCCGCAGCGCCGTACAGGCAGAGCCCAGTGCTGAAAGGGCCTTGGCGACCTCGGCCTTGGCGTGTTCCACGGCTTTCGCTTCCCAGCCCTTTGGCTTGGCGGAGCCCAGCGACTCCTTCAACGCGGTCACTGACTCCAGTGCCTTGCCAAGAGCTCGGACAGGGCCGGCCTTGACCCGCTTGGCCTCCTCTGCGGGGCTCAGCCCCGCGTAGAAGGCGTTTCTGGACGCGGCCAGAGCCCGGCGGACCTCGCCCTCGGCGGCTTCACACTTCTCACGGAGAGGATCGAGGACCTTCGAGGTCGCCCGCATGGCGCTCCAGGCTTTGCTGGCGACGTCAAACTTCCAGTCGCCTATGGTGCCCTTCGAGGAGTTCCGGCAGCGCCCTCCCAGGAAGAGCAGTTCCCTGTCGACCGCGTCGAAGACCATCCGCGTACCCTCCATGCCCGGATCCGCGAAGACTCCGCTGTCAGCCTCGGGGCCCTTGCCCGAGAGTAGTTCCCACTTGCGACGAGCGACGTCGTAGCTGAGGACAGGCATCACCTTGCCGCGGAGATCGCCACTGAACTGGTGTCCGGCCAAGCACACGTAGAGCCGCTCGGCTTCCGGGTCGAAGGCGAAGTAGTTGGCCACGGATGTCTTGGCCGGCAGACGGATGTTGCCCTTTGCATCCTTGAGCATGATGTTCTGCACGCTGCTGCCATGGCACCTGACGTGGCCGGGGGCCTTGGCGTTGCCCTCCCTCGGCCCCCAGGCCCCTGCCTTGCCGTGGGGAAAACAGTTCTCCCACTTTCTCGTGCCGGGATCAAGAGTCACGATCTCGTAAGGGCGGCGAGCCCTGTCGGCCGGGCGGTGCTTACCGCAGACCACCATATACTTCCTGCTCTTGGGCAGCCAGACCACGGCGGCCCGGGCGCGCGACCCGGCACCGCTGGACGCCTCGATCTCCACCCACCTGTTGAGCGGGAGTTGCCCCTTGCCGTTCTCGCCGGCGAGCGCGGCGCTGAACAGCATGACACAGACACAGAGCGGCAGCGTCTTCATCTCTTCTCCCCTGGCCTTCAGCCTTCAGCCTTCAGCCTGAGCCTGACCGGCACCTTGACCCGCAAGGCGGGAAGCTCGGGGTTCTGCCGGCGCTCGGCCAGGCGCGAGAGCGTCGTCTCGGCCATGGTCTGGATGCTCCAGACCACCGCCGGGGGCACGGGCCCGCCGGCGAACTCCGGCAGCCATGCCGTCTCGTAGAACTCCTCCGGGCACCAGCCGACCAGGTGAAAGTCCTTCCCGACCGTCAGCCCCAGCTCGCGCGCCGCCCGGGCCAGAGCAATGCTCCGGCTCCGCCACAGGCAGACCGCGCCGTCGGGCCGGTCGGGGCGGGAGAGCAGCTCGCGGGCCTTGGTTTCGGCATCTTCGGGGCTGGCGCTCACGGTCATCTCCGGCTCCAGGGGCAGCTCCGCATCGCGCAGCGCGGCGGCGGCGCCGCTGAAGCGGTCGGTGGTGTGCTCGTTCCGCTTGTAGTTTCCGAACCAGGCGATGCGCCGGCAGCCGCGCTCGACCAGGTGGCGCACGGCCAGGAGGCCGCCAAGCTGGCCGTCCTGCATCACCGAGTCCAGCCCCGAGTCCAGGTCCCAGGCGTTGACCATCACCGTGGGGATGCCCGACTCGCGAATCGCGGCGACCAGCGGGGGGTCCTCGACGTCGAGAGCGACGCCGAAGGCCCGCGCGGCGCGCAGCTGGGCTAGCACCTCCTGCGGGCCCTGCCCTCCCGTTCCGGTGGAGAGCAGCGACCAGCCCCGGCGGTCGGCGGCGTCGCCGAGCGCCTGCATCAGCCGGCCCATGGAGCCGTCGGTCCTGACCCGCTGGCCGCCGCCGGCCACGAAGGCGACCGGGCAGCCGCGGTCGGGGTCGGCGGCGCCGTGAAGCACCCGGTAGCCGCGGCGGGGCACGGTCTCCAGGAATCCGCGGGACTCCAGGGACTTGAGCGCGCGGCGGACCGTCTTGCGGTCCGCGGCGTGCTTATGGGCCAGCTCGCGCTCGGAGGGCAGGAACCTTCCGCCGGGAATCAGCCCGCTGGCGATGTCCCCGCTGATGACCTCGGCGAGGCCTGCGGCGGTCCTGCCCAAGCTAACGGTGTCTTGTGAAGGCATCGTGGTCCTTTCTGTGGTCCTGTGGTGGAGGCATACACCGATGAGCCCGGTTTGTTGATAATTTTCCCAAGTCGGGGAATTTAGCTGCTAAGCCGCTATACTAGAGCTACTTGCGCGAGATCGCGGAAAGCCGGTGCTGTTGGCCGGTCGCGCCGGCGGACTACTGCCTGCGGTCGAGCTGCCGGGGGACCACATCCCCGGTTTCCAGGAAGAAGGTGAGCAGGCGGTCCTTCATGGCGGCGAGGGCCCCGGCCAGCGCGGGGTCGTCTATCCTGTTATGCATCTCCTGGGGGTCGGCCTTGAGATCGTAGAGCTCGTCGGACTCGTAAAGCCTGCGCACGTACTTGTGCTCCGCAGTGCGGCACATGACCGCTTTGGTGTGCTCCGGGCCGTCCGAGCGCTGGAGGCTCAGGCGTGGATAATACTGCCCCGTCGGCGAGAGCGCCGGACCCACTTCCAGCTCCATGGACTGGAGCTCGCCGGCCAGCCGCCCGCCCTCGCAGAAGACCGCATCGCGGTGGGCGTCGGTCTCTCCGGACATCAGCGGGAGCAGCGACTTGCTGAAATGGTCCTGGTCGAGGGACAGGCCGGTCAGGTCCTCGATGGTCGCGGCGATGTCCAGGAGTTCAACCAGTGCTTCGCGGACGCCGGGCTTGACCGCGACGCCCGCGGGCGGCTTGACCACCAGCGGCACGCGCGTCAATGAGTCCTCGAAGGTGTTCTGGTTGATGTCTATCAGGCCGTAGTCGCCGAGGTACTCGGCGTGGTCGGCGAAGAACATGAACAGGGTGTCGTCCCAGATGCCCGCCCCCTTGAGCGCGTCGATGACCATGCCGACCAAGTGATCGATCCGCGAGCACATCCCGTAGTAGACGGCGCGGAGTTCCCGCCAGCGCTGCTCGCTCCAGGAGGCCATGTTGTAGTTCTCGTAGAGCCCCCTCTCTATGGAGGGCCGCGTGCTCCAGTCCCCCGGCGTGGGGATGCGCGAGGGCACCTTCGCGCGGTCGATGGCGCTGAACCAGGGGTCCTCGACGCCGTAGGGCAGGTGCGGGTGGAGCAGCGGCAGGTAGATGCACAGCGGCCGGCCGGCGGGCGCCTCGCGGATCAGGTCTATAGCCCCTGCGACGTTGGCCCAGTCACTGTCGTAAAAAAACTCCTCGCCGTCGAGCAGCTCGGTCTTCCCGCGGAAGAAGCCGTAGTAGGTGTCGCTGCCGGGCGCGCCGCGCCACTCCGACTCCGGCTTTCGCGCGGCGCGGCTCAGCGGCGGCGGGTTCGGCGCGTACTTGACGTCGCAGTAGGGCTCGTAGCCCAGCTGGCCGGCGACCAGGTCGTTCTTGCCGCCCCACCAGGTCCAGTAGCCGGCCTCCTTGAGGGTTTTCAGCAGCACCGGCTCGCCGGGGTGCATCAGGTGGGCCATGGTGCGGTGGCCGCGGACGTGCGGGTACCACCCGCTCATGAACGAGCAGCGCGAGGGCGTGCACACCGGGTTCTGGCAGAAGGTGTTGCTGAAGGAGACGCCCTCCCCGGCGACCACGCGGTCGAGGTTGGGGGTAACCGCGCCCGCGTTGCCCAGGTGTCCGAGGACGTCGCCGCGGTAGTGGTCGGGGTTGAAGAGGACGATGTGGGGGCGGTTTGCCATCTCTCGTTCCTTACTTGTCCGTGAACGTCGCGGTCTTGGGGTCGAGGCGCATGACGTGAATCGGCCAGCCCCCTCCGCACTGCACCGCCCAGGCCAGGCCGCGCTTGGGGTCCCACATCAGGCCGTAGGAGTGCGGCTTGCCCTTGAGGGGGTTCTTGATCTCCAGCAGCCGGTACTTGTTCCTGGCGCAGTCGTAGACTATCGCCGAGTCGCCCCGGGTCTGGGCGAAGAGCACGATGTCGCCGGCCGGCAGGTAAACGGCCTCGCGCGGCTGGTCCGGCCCGGCCTTGGGATTGGGCGCTTTGAGGTCCGTAACCGCGCCGGTGGCGGGGTCGCAGGACCAGGGGCCGCCCGGTTTTCTGCTGGAGACGAACATCAGCGCCCGCTTGCGCTTGGAGTCCCAGGCCAGCGTGCCGTAGTCGTCGCTCGGGGTGGTGGGCACCTTCTCGCCGCTGGTCTTGATCCTCTGCCACGCGCGCGCCGCCGGGTCGAAGCGCCAGAGGCCGCTGGGCCGGTCGCGCGTCCGTCCCTTGAGCGTCGACCAGACCAGCACGCCGTCGGGCGTCGTGCAGAACTTGGGTATCCAGGCGCCGCCCCCGAAGGGGGTGTTCTTGACCGGGGGCCACTCCCAGTCGCAGGTCAGGGGGTCGAAGATGAAGGTGTCGCCGCGGTTGTAGAGCAGCATCTTCCCGGCCTTGGGGTCGTAGGCGTAGAGCTTGTAGGTGTGCGAGGTCATGAAGGGCCGGCCGGTGAAGCTCCAATGCTGGCCGTGGTAGCCGGTGCCCGCGCAGAAGCCCACCGGGAAGTCGGCGTAGGCGCTGGTCCGCCAGCGGTTGGCGCGCGCCGAGTAGACGTGCACGTCGGTGCCGCTGTAGCCGCAGTGGCCGCCGCTGAAGTAGAGGATCTGCCCGCGGTCGGTGTCGAATGTCGCCGTGCCCCAGTCGCGGTTGCGCTTGAGGGTTTTCGGCGGCGCCACTTTCACCCAGGCGTTGGCCGGGATCGACTTCAGGAACTTCTCGCTGGCCGCCGGAGCGGGTTTGGCGCCTTCGTCCCACCACGTTGGCACGTACTTTCCGGTGCGGCGGGCAATCGTCCCCGGCTTGACGCCGAACTTGGCGGTGCCGGCGGCGTCAACGGCTGAAACGTCCACCCGGCAGGCCCAGTCGCCGGTGACCAGCACGTCGTCCTTGCTGGCGACCACTTCAAGTGTTGCGTTTCTCGGCGAGGCCGGCCCGCCGCCCTCCACGCCGGAACGCGGGTTTCTGCGGCCGTGCCTGTCCTTGCCGAACGGCCAGCGCTTGAGCATGCCCCATTTGTTGGCGCCCGCGTCGTAAGTCCACAGCTCGGGTGCGCGCACCCAGTAGCCCAGGCCGCCGTAGCCCTCGTCCGAGCGATAGGCGTAGCCGCCGAGCATGGCCACCCTGCCGCTCTTGGGCAGCCAGACCAGCGCGTGTCCCCCGCGCGGGGCCGGCGAGGTCTTCGGGAACTTCTGCCGCCAGCGGCGGGTCTCCGGGTCGTAGACCCAGGTGTCAGACATGAGGTAATCGAGCCGGTCGCCGCCGAAGAGCACGATCTTCCTCTGCTTGGCGTCCCAAGCCAGCTGCGAGTGGGCCCGTGCGGTGGGCTCCGGCGCCAGGAAGTCGCGCGCGGCGCGCAGGCGCTCGGCGGCCGCTGCGGCCTTGGCGATCTTGTCGGGAGCTACGTTTCCGTCGAGGGCCTTGAGCGCCGCGGCGGCGGCGGAGAGCTCGGGCCCGGCCCGCGCGGAGCATTTCTTCTCTTCGGCGCCGCCGGGCAGCGCCGCGAGCAGCTTCTCGGCCCTTGCGGCGAGCTCCTTCGCGGGCTTGCCCAGCATCTCCTTGGATTCCTCGGCGGTCTCGCCCAGGTGCCAGCGGCTGCGCAGGCGGCCCTCAAGTTTGTGTACGGCCAGGCGCAGCTTCTCGCACCCGGCGTGAGCCTTGGCTAGTGGCAGCTTGGAGAAGTCCAGCCGCTTCCACGCGTTCTTCTCGACGTTGTAGGCCATGGTCCCCGGCGTGCCGCCGGGGTCGGAGCTGTTGCCCCCGAAGAGCACGACCTCCCTGTTGACGGGATCGTAGCACAGCGAGGCCCAGCGGATCGGCCCGTTGAGCCTGTCGCCGCCGGGCTTCATGTCCGTCCAGCCGCTGGGCTTCTCGCGGCGCTTGAGCTTCCGCATCCAGTCGCCGCCCTTGGCCGGGTCGTAAAGCCAGGTGGTCATGTTGTGCGAGTTGACGAACAACACCTGCTTCTTCTCCGGCAGCCAGGCGCCCTGTGCCGCCGCGCTGTAGTGGAACCACTTGTCGATGAACAGCCAGTTGGTGCCTCGCGGGTGGCGCCAGCTGGAGATCATCTTGCGGAAGTGGCGCAGCTTTCTGAACTCCTCGGTGTCGGGGGTCTTGGCCCAGGCGTTGGCCGGCAGCTGGCCCGCGCTCTGCCCGCCGCCGGAGCGCTTCACCGCGGCGACCGTGCCGGCAGCGACAATGGTCGCCAGGCTGAGCGCGGCGGCCGCCTTCCAGCCGGCCGAGAGCCCCGCGGCCTTGGCGGCCGCGCCCGCGCCCGCGGCGCCCGTCGCCGGAAGGGCGACCGAAGCGATTATCGACTCGACCGCGGCGGTCAGCGCGGCCGGGGCGGTCCCGCCGGTGAGCTTGAGGCTTGCCAGCAAGAGCGCCGGCGTGGCCGCGAAGCCGCCGGTGTCCAGCGCCCGCCGGAGACGTTCAAGCGCCGCGTTGACGTACTTGCTCACGGTGCTCTCGGGCATGCTCAGCACCCCGGCGGCCTCGCGCTGGCTCATGCCCTGCTCGCAGCAGAGCGAGAGCGGCGCGCGGTACTTGTCCTCCAGCGCCATGACGGCGGTGCGCAGCGCGACCACCATCTCGGAGCGCTCCAGCGCCTCGTGCCCGGACCGGTTCCGGCTTTCCTGTCTCATCACGGCCGCCTCCCTCCGCCTGCGGCGGGTCTCGGTGCGGAGCTGCTTCCTGGCCGCGTTGGCCACCGCGCCCAGGAACCAGGCTTCCAGCTTCTCTGGTCGAGCACCTTTCCGGAGGTCCCGGACGGCGTTGAGATAGGCCTGCTGGACGGCGTCCTCGGCCCCCTCCTTGCTCCCAAGCATCCGCACTGCAAGGAGATACGCGCGGTCGCCGAGAGCCAGCAGCCGGCTGAGCCGCTCGTCGCGCAAGTGTTTGGCGTCGCCGGCCGACCCTTCCATGCAGACCGCTCCCATCCGGACAGCCTCCTTTTACACTATTCTGGGACCCGCGGCAAGCGCGGCGACCACGATAATCCCGGGAAAATGCCGGCGCCGCCTGCGCTGGACACATCTCCGGGGATGGTGTATACCAGCGCTGGAGCAGGTGTATGTCCGGACGGAAGGGGGAGAAAGTGCGTGGCTTGGCAGCGACGATCCTGGCGGCGGCCCTGGCCTGCGGAGCGGCGGCCGGCGAGCCGGAGGT
This sequence comes from uncultured Planctomycetia bacterium, assembly GCA_964581145.1. Taxonomy (GTDB): domain Bacteria; phylum Planctomycetota; class SZUA-567; order JAKLDR01; family JAKLDR01; genus CAZONU01. The sequence continues at coordinate 8,534 of CAZONU010000030.1, read as the reverse complement.
CAAGTTCGCCGAAGCTCCCAACGCGGTCAAGGAGGGCAAGGCGGTTCGGATCACCTTCAAGCTTAGCCGCAAGACCGACGTGGCTGTTTACATCGAAGACGGGGAGGGCAAGGTCGTCCGCCACCTGGCCGCCGGGGTGCTGGGGGACAAAGCCCCCAGGCCGCTGGCCGCCGGGAAGCTGGCCCAGTCGCTGCTCTGGGACCGCAGGGACGACGCCGGCAAGCCGGTGCCGGCCGGCAAGTACCGCGTGCGGGTCGCCGCGGGGCTGGAGGCCGGCTACGCCGGGACGGCGTTCGAGAGCAAGCGCGGCCCGGGCAACATCACCAACGTCATCGGCCTGGCCGCCGGGCCCGGGGGCCGGGTCTACGTGATGACCAATCGCTGGCGGCGCATCTGGTGGTCAGCGACGACCATCCACGTCTTCTACCGGGACGGGGCCTACGAGCGGACCATCAAGCCGATGCCCGCCAGCGTTCCCCCGGAGCGCCTGGAGGACCTCAGCGCCTTCAAGCGCTCCGACGGGCTGACCAATCCGGTCATTCACCGCATACTGGCCATGAGCTTCTACCCCTTCGAGGACACCGGCCACCAGATGGCGGTCACCAGGGACGGCAGGCTCCACTTCGTGGTCACCCCCGCGGCCTACACCAAGGGACCGGTTCAGCGGCTGGCCACCATCGACTCCGACGGCGGGCTGCCCTGCGAGGACTACGCGGGTGAGCTGCTGCTGGACCGCGCGGCCATCGGCCGGCTGCACCTGGCCCCGGCCTCGAGCGGCAAGGCGGTCTACCTCACCGGGCTGGGCTCGCTGGATTCCGGTTTCAACACGTCGCTGGCCAACCCGCCGGCCGTCTACGTCACCAAGCTGCCCCAGCGCGGCGCGCTCAAGCCCTTCTTCGGCGATCCGGAAACCCCCGGCAAGGGGGAGAGGGGCCTGAAGGATCCCCGGGGAATCGCCACCGACGGGAAGGGCCGGCTGTTCATCGCCGACCGCGGCAACAACCGCATCGTGGTTGTGGACGAGAAGACCCGCAAGTTCGCCGGCTCCTTCCCGGTGCCGGCCCCCACCTGGGTGGGGGTGCATCACAAGACCGGGGCGGTTTACGTGGCTAGCGCGGGCGCCCTGGTCAAGTTCTCCGGCTGGAAGAAGCCCAGGGAGCTGGCCCGCCTGCAGCTCCCGCCGATCACCGGCCGGCACGCGAAGCGCACCCGGCGCCTCTTCGCGCTGGACCCGGAGTCGAGCCCCGCGGTGCTCTGGATCGGCCGGAACATGGGCGGCACCGCCCTGCTGCGCTGCGAGGAGAAGGGGGACAAGTTCGGCCCCGCCGAGCGCGCCGGCTACCGCCCCAGCCGCACCTTCTGGAACCTCTCGGCCGATCCGAGCCGCCGGAAGGTGGCCTGCAAGCTGGGGGGCCGCACCCTGCGCGTGATGGACGAGAAGACCGGCAAGTGGCGGGACTTCGCGCCCCTGGGCTCTTCGGGCCAGACCTACCGGCTGGGCCCGAAGGGGCAGATCTACGGCCAGGACCACTCGGGGGGCGGCGTCCGCCGCTGGGATGCTAACTGCAAGCCCCTGCCCTTCCGGGCTACCGCCGCCGATCCCAAGCTCAGGGGCCGTCTGCCCAGCCGGCCCTCGGGCACCACTGCCTGGGAGCGCGACTTCTGTGTGGACCGCGCCGGAAACGTCTACACCAAGCACCGCGGCCCGTTCTACCACGGGCGCAAGCGGGTCGACGTTTATGACAAAAACGGCAAGTTCAAGCGCACCGCCATCTGGGTGGTGACCGACGGGGCGCTGGGGCCGCGCCTGGACCCCTCCGGGAACATCTACATGGCCGAGGCCATCAAGCCCCTCAAGAAGCGCTATCCCGACGAGTTCAAGGCTCCTATCTACCGCACCCGCACCAAGCAGCAGTACACCTGGATGTACGGCAGCGTGGTCAAGTTCGGCCCGGCGGGGGGCGCGTTCTGGTTCCCGAAGCTGGCCAAGGACGACGCCTACGCGTTCGACGGGGAGCCCAAGCTGCCCGCGGGCCTCAAGAAGGAGAAGTTCTCGGCGACCAAGAACGGGCGCATGGTGCGCGAAACCGGGGAGCTCCAGGGCGCGCTCTGGTGGCGCTTCGGCTGCTCCTACCTGCTGGACATGCACGTGGCCCACAACCAGCGCTGCCACTGCACCGCCGCCGAGTTCGACGTCGACGCCTTCGGCCGGACCTTCTACCCGGACCAGGGCCGCTTCCGGGTGGTGGTGCTGGACACCGCCGGCAACGAGATACTCAGCTTCGGCGGCTACGGCAACCAGGACTCCTGCGGGCCGGAGAGCTACGTGCTGGACCCCAGGGAGAAACGCCTGCGCCCGCCGCGGGAGGGCGAGAAGCTCACCAGCCCCTTCGCCAAGCCGGAGGTCGGCATCGCCTGGATAGTGGGCCTGTGCGTCTCGGACCGCTACGCCTACATCGCCGACGGGCTCAACCGCCGGGTGCTGCGCGCCAGGCTCGCCTATAAGCTCGAAGCCGAGGCGGACGTGCCTTAGACTTTCCTTCTGCTGTTCTCGGCGGGGCTGAATCGAGGGGAGCGGGCTCGGGGCCGGGCGCTCACTTATCCGCCGGCCAGGGCGGTGGTGTCGTGCCTCTCCGGCAGCTCGGCCCGGCTTTCGGGCCCAGCCTGGAACTCCTGGATATCCAGCACCTCGGAGTGGGTGAATCGCTGGAAGTGCTCGGCGATATCCGGGCGGGCCAGAACGGTCAGCCCGCCGGCTGCCCCCAGCCCCTTGCGGCAGAGCAGGCCCAGGTCGATAATCGCGCCCAGCGCGGAGCTGGGGATTCTGCGCAGGTATCGGAGGTCAATGACCAGGTGGCTCCGGCCGGTCTGGAGCAGCGCGAGGCAGGCCGCCCGGAACGCGTCGGTGTCATTGAGGCTGAGGTAATCGACGTGCAGGCGAAGGACCGCCTTGTCCTCTGCCTGGAACTCGGACAAGCTGAAGAGGCCGCCAGTCATGCCGCGTCCCCCGTCCCCGCACGGCCGAAAAGAGTGACTGCAAGCTCCGCAGAGCCTACTTGTATGCCCGCAAGCCATATGCCGTACAACACATGGTGCATATCGAATCGAATTCTTGCTTCTAACCGTATATAGATACGCGCGTTATAGGATACAACCGAGGCCAAGTCCTGTTTAAGATAGTGAGTTTATGAAGCTGCGCGTTACCAATACGTATCGGGAGGCGAGGCGGCCGCGTAGCGGTGTTACGAATCTGAAGCGCATATTCGGGGGTGTCAATTGCTGGTTGCGAGATGTCGCAGGGGCATCAAGGGACGGGGCAGGTTGCCTCCGTGTGGTAGCGCAGCGCCAGCTTGACGATGCGCCGGTTGAGCCGGTCGCCGACGTAGGCGTGACCGTCGTCCGCGGCCACCGCCTGGGGCCAGCAGAGCGGGATGGCCGGCTGGGGGATGGCGCTGCCCGGGCCGGCGGAGTCCTGGTTGCCGTAGGCGCCGGTCCAGGCGATGAGGTTGCCGGCGGTGTCGAGCACGCCGACCCGCGAGCGGCCCGCGTCCGGGAAGAAGCAACGGCCGAAGTCGTCCACATCGATGCAGGGGGACTCGCAGATGCAGGTGATTATCGTGCCCGGCGCGCGCTTGGGAGTGGTCACTGAGGCCGCGACGCTGCAGCCCGAGAAGATCCACTCGGCGCCGTTGACGTCGACCGGTCGCCCGTTGGCGTAGTTGCACTTGACCCCGCCGGCGCCGACGCGGATCAGCCCCCCCTCCGGGGGGAACTTGACGATGCTGCCGTAGACCAGCGGGTAGGAGTTGACACCGTTGACGGAGAGGCGATCGCGGCGGCCGGCGGGCACGCGTCCGGCCAGCCCGGGGGGCAGGCGCTCGCGGCCGGGGCGCAGCCCCACCGCCAGGTAGACGTTCCCGCGGGGGTCGACGCGCACGTGGCTGACGCTGCAGATCTGGGCGTCGACCAGCTTTGGCTTGAGAAGCTTGCCGTCGGGACCGTAGAGGTAGACCGAGTTGGCCCGGTGGTAGTCGCCGGGCGTGACCTCCGCGCCGCCCTTTTTCCAGATGACGTAGACGTTGCCGTGGCGGTCGGCGGTGAGCCCCCGGCCGCGGTTGCGGGAGAAGCCCTGCAGGCGGCCGTCGGTCTTCTCCGTCCAGGGCTTGTTGGCGTGCCGGTCGGAGGTGGGGAAGGGGACCATTCTCATCCGGGAGTCGAAGCGGTAGACGTGGCTGCCGCGCGCGCCCAGGCACGAGTAATAGTACCCGTCGCGGCCCGCGGCGCCGTTGGCGCTGCCCGGGTTGGCGTTCGGCCACATGCGCCCGCCGGGAGTGCGGAACCGGAGCCACTCGCCGGTGCCCGTATCGTATCGCCAGGAGTTGTTGACGTACAGCCAGCCGCGCTCGCGGTCCAAGCTGATCTCCATGGGCGACTTGATGCTGTGCCGGCCGATCCATTCCTTGTCGCGGAGGTCGCGCGGCTCGCCGAAAGCCTTTCCGCGGTCCTCGATGCGCAGGAAGGGGCTGGACACCCATACCAGCGTGGGGTCGGCGGACTCGTCCAGGGCCATGGTCGGGCGGCGCACCGGGTAGATTCCCCAGCGGGCCTTGTAGACCGGGATGCGCGTCACCTCGCGGCCGCCCCGCCAGCCGTCGAACTTGACCAGGTCCAGGGTTTCGACGCGCTTGCGGCGCTTCCCGGAGAGGACGTAGATGGCCCCGGTCTTGCGGCTGACCTCCACGCGGTGGGGGCGGCCCACCGGAATCCGCGCCAGGGGCCGGCCCGCTTCGTCGAAAACCGAGATGCGCTGGTTGCCGAGGTCGGCCACGTAGACGTTGCCGGTGCGGTCGACGGCCACGCTGACCGGGGTATCCAGCTGACGCGGCCCCTTGCCCGCGCGCCGGGGGCTGCCGATGAAGGGCCGGGCCCTGCGGTCGCGCCAGCGGAAGCGGAAGATGGCGTGGAGGGGGTCGGTGTGCTTCCAGGTGGCGCCGCCGTGGTCGCAGTTGTCGCATACGAAGAGGTGGTGGGGGCCGTTCTTGTGCCTTCCCGCGCGGATGCCGGCCGCGTAGATGGTCCGCTCCCCGGGCGAGAGGGCCAGGCTGGCGCCGGTGTCGGTCAGCGGCCAGATGCGGGTCTTGAGCGCGCCGCCGGCGGGGACGCTTCCGTCGGTGCCGATGACCGTGAGCCGGGCCTCCCCCGGCTGGGAGAAGGGCCGCGGGCCCTCCTGGATGCCCACGAAGGCCAGGCGCCCGTCGCGGGTGACCACCGGCCGCTGGGTGGGCAGGTCGCCGAGGCCGGGCAGGAACGAGCGGGTTTCCATCTGGTAGACGAAGGGCGAGCGCCCGGTGGAGTGCTTGACCGTGCGGACCCCGGCCAGCTTGTGGTCGGGCAGGTTCGCCGGGAAGGGCCAGATGGTCTTGAGGTAGCGGCCCTCGCGGCTGAGGACGCTCACCGCGGTGGTCCCGTCGTGAGGGTGATGGCCGCCGTAGCAGTGGAGGACGTAGAGCTTGCCGTCCGGCGCCGGGGCCAGCCCGCGGACGCTCCCCAGGTCCGCGGGGTTCGAGCCGATCAGCTTCTCGAACGCGGGCGCCAGCCCCAGGGCCACCCGGAAGCTGAAGGGCCCGCCCCGGGCCGGCTTTCCGTAGTCGTCGTCCCCGTCCCAAGTGAGCGACTGGCGCAGCGAGTCGGCGGCCAGCGGGGGCGGAGGGTTTTTCCCCATAACCCCGGCGGCCAGGTGCCTGACGGCCTTGCCCCGCGCGTTTTCTATGGAGACGGCGACGTCGGTGAAGCGGCTGACCGCGAAGCTGATGCGCACGAGTTTCCCCTCGCGGCGGGCGGCGGGCTTCTCGGTGAAGGCCGGCGGGAGGAGGGGCTTGGGAGACGCGGCCGACCGGTCGGGCGCGCGCACGGTGCCCTGGGGTGCGCAGCCGGCCAAGACTGCCAGCAGCAGGACGAGAGCCTTGGGGGTTCTCCGGGGCACCAGGATGCGCTCCCTTCCGGCGGGGTCCAACTACTTTCTTATACACCGCCGGGGTGATAGCGTCAAAGCAACTTGCGGCCGGCTGCTCGCGGTTCCAGCAGGTAAAGGCGGATTCCGGCGGTTTCGGGACTGTGAAACCAAGTGGCGGCGCGTACGGTTGACTTTCCGGGCGGCGCGGCTATAGCTTCGCGCTTCGGCGGTTGAGTTTTCTCTTCGCCTTCCTTGAGGGGGCAAAATCGTGGCGAGCAGCGCAGCAGTTCCCGACCTCGAACCCCTGGCCGCCAAGCTCCTCGGCGCCATGGTCCTGGCCGGCGAGAAGATCGTCGCCGACATGGACGCCGAGGGCCGCGTGCTCCTGGAAGAGACCTGGACCACCTACTCGCAGGGCTGCGCCATGGTCCTGGCCGAGCTCTACAAGGCCGAGGGCACGCCCTTCTTCGGCTCGGAAGAAGTGCTCGCCAAGATGGCCGCCTCGGTGCGCTACTTCCTGGGCCTGATGGACGAGAAGGCCGAGGTTCCCCTGGTCACCGTCAACGGCGGATGGGAGCGGATGATCCCCAGTTGGGAGTACGTGGCTTATCTGGACCTCTTCCGGTTCCACTCGGACATCCTCGCTCCCGAGCTCAAGGCCGATCTGACCGACGGCCTGGCGCGCATCTCCGAGGCCCACGCGGCCAGGCCGTCCTTGAGCACC
>CAZONU010000030.1:0-1847 GCA_964581145.1 uncultured Planctomycetia bacterium | reverse complement strand
GGTCTGGGCGACCTGGGCAACCTGATCACCGGTCCCACCTTCAGCGCCTCGGGCCTGTGGTACGCGGGGCAGGTCTTCGGCGAGGAGCTCTGGAAGAAGGTCGCGCGCGAGTACCTGACTAAAATCGTCGAGTCCCAGAAGCCCGGCGGCTACTGGCAGGAGCACACCGGACCGACCACCGCCTACAACCTGGTTTATATCAACGGCCTGGGGCAGCACCTGGCCGACGGCGGCGAGGCCGACGTGGCCGGCGCCCTCCGCCGCGCGGGGGCCTTCCACTCCCGGTTCTGCTATCCGGACGGGACCAACGTGAGCATCATTGACGGGCGGGTGCTCTACGGCCGCGGGATTCACGCCGTGGGGCTGCCCGGGTTGCTGCAGGCCGAGAGCGCCTCCGGCTACGTCCGCGCGGTGGCGGGAAGCTCAATCGAGATCAAGCGGCCGGCCAGCAACGGCGTGGTCTTCGCGCCCCAGACATACCGCTACATCCGGAACGGCTTGGGGCCGGTGGTGAGCGGCGGGCCCGAGCAAGTGCCTCTTGACGGGCAGGCTTCTGTCCTGTCCGCGGGCGGCTTCACCGCGGCGCTGTCGGCCTTCACGGGCGTCTGCCCGCTGCACGAGGACTGCCACTGGGGCTACGAGCGCCTGCAGCACGTGGAGATTCACCACCGCGACCACGGCGTGCTGGTCGGCGGCGGGCAATCTCAGGGGCCGGAGATGGCCTTCCTGTCGTCGGGAGGAGTCTATCTCGCGGATGAAGCTCACCTGGAGGAAAGCGGCCAGCGGCTGACGCTCGATTACTCCTGGGGCCAGGCGGTCGTCGAGGTGTCCGAAGAGGGCGGCGGGTTCGCCGTGAACATCGAGGTGGCATCGAGCGGAAGCGCGCGCATGCTCCTGCCGGTCCTTAAGGGCTGGCTGGCGGACGAGTCAGGAAACATGCCCGAAACGGGCAAGGTGAACAGCCTGGAGCGCGGCGGCATCAGCATCAAGCTGGAGCCCGCGGCCGAGCTGGTCTACCCGGTCAAGCCCTGGTACACGTATCACCCGAAGGGCGAGGCCGCCGAAGGGAGCTGGCGCTACGGCCTGGTCTGGGAAGGCTCCGGGAAGCTCAAGGTCCGGCTGGCGGTTTCGGACTAGAGGGAGGCGGTCCTTTCCGCCCGGGGGCGGCCTTTTTCTGCCGGCCGTTGACAACCTGGGCCTTCAACATATAATCCCGCGCCCGTTGTTGTCTTCGCGCCTGGAAGGAGCCGTCGTGGCCGAGAAGCAAGAGCCCCAGAAGCCCGCCGCGAAAAAGAAGCCGGCCAGGAAGAAGTCCGCCAGGGCCAAGGGGGCCGGCCGCCGGCGCGGCAAGAAGCTGGTCATCGTCGAATCCCCGGCCAAGGCCCGGACCATCAGCCGTTACCTGGGCGAGGAGTACGGGGTGCAGGCCTCCATGGGCCACGTCCGCGACCTGCCCAAGAAGGAGTTCGGCGTCGACGTCGAGCGCGACTTCCAGCCCAAGTACGTGACCCTCCGCGGCAAGAACATCACCGCCCTGCGCAAGGCCGCGCGCAGCGCGCCCGCGGTGTACCTGGCCCCCGACCCGGACCGCGAGGGCGAGGCCATCGCCTGGCACCTCATGGAGGTGCTGGAGATACCCGAGGAGTGCGCCTTCCGGGTCAGCTTCAACGAGATAACCGAGAAGGCCATTCTCCGGGCCTTCGAGCGGCCCGGCAAGATCGACGCCAAACGCGTCGACGCCCAGCAGGCCCGGCGGATTCTCGACCGCATCGTGGGCTACCGGCTGAGCCCGGTGCTCTGGAAGAAGATCGCCAAGGGCCTGTCCGCCGGCCGGGTGCAGTCGGTGG
>CAZONU010000029.1:0-21743 GCA_964581145.1 uncultured Planctomycetia bacterium | reverse complement strand
CGGGCCTTCGCACGATGCCAGAGGCATCGCGCTCACCCTCGGGCCTCGCATCGCTGGGGAGCGCCTGCCGTCACGACGCCCCATTTTCCAACGGACTGCTAGCTCCCGTACGCCTCCACAGACATACCGGCCGTCGAAGTCTTTTTCAAAAACAGCCTTGAGAGTTCGGCATGCCGTAAAGTATTTGGTGCGCCGAAAGATAGGCTGGTCTGCCGGGAGGGACGAGAAATGGCCGTAAGCGAAGCGCTCAGCGCCAGCCTGGAGGACTACCTGGAGGCCATTTTCCACATCGCGGTGGAGAAGCAGGCCGCCAGGGCCAGGGACATCTCCGAGAGCCGGCTCATGGAGATCCGCGCGCGCCGGGCGGGGCCGTCGAAGTAGGGAGGGGGAGCCAGCAGGAGCATTGCGGTTCCGCTCGGTGAGTTGGATTGGAGAAAAGAAGCTGTTCGCTTGATGGACCCGGGTGTTGGCGCTAGAATCAAGTTTGCCGAGACTAAGAATGCCGCACGGCGCGGGAGCGCTTGGAGAACACTGAGCGATTGCCGCCCTGGGAAGAAGGGACTCGCTGCTGGCAGATGGGAACGGACCTACCGGAAAGAAACCGCCCGAGTTTAACTAGTCCCCGGCCGGCCGAAGGTGGCCCCGGGAAGGTAGACCGCACAGTATGGTTACTTGCCCTTCCGGCACTGGCTGGAGTGGCCGGCATCTTGCTGATGACCAGCAGATGGGGAGCAGGGATCTCGCCTGATTCCACGAACTACATCAGCGCTGCGCGCAGTCTCCTGGACGGGCACGGCCTCAGCCAGGTGTCCCACGAGACGGGAGAGCTTGAGCCTATGGTCCACTGGCCGCCGCTTTTTCCCGCCGTGCTCGCCGGGCTCGGAGCCTCGGGGCTGGACCCGGCCTGCGGAGCGCGGTGGCTCAATGCCTTTCTCTTCGGGGGCAGCATCCTGCTGGTTGGTCTTGCCGTGAAGAGGCACACCGGCGGCTCCCTCAGGATTGCGCTGTTCGGGTCGCTCCTGATGCTGACCTCCGTGGACATGCTCTATGTCCACGCCATGGCTCTGTCCGAACCCTTGTTCGTCTTCTTCGGCCTGTTGGGCCTGTTGCTGCTGGCGTCTCACATCGAGAAGCCCAAGCAGGGGATGCTCGTCGCTTCCGCCTTCGCGGTCGCGCTCGCCTTCCTGGCGAGGTACGTTGGAGTTGCGCTCGTCGCCGCAGGTGGGGTCGGGATACTCGCCTTCAGCGGCGAGGGGCGTCGCAAGAAAATGCTCGACGCGTCGATTTTCGGCGCCGTCAGTTGCTCCCCGATGGCGCTGTGGATTCTGAGGAACATATGTGCTGCCGGTACCGGGACCAACAGAGAAATGGCCCTTCATCCCGTCAATTACCAGCATCTGAAGAAGCTGGGGCAGGTCGTCAAACACTGGATTTTTGCGGACGATTTTCCCAGAGACCTCCGGACCGTCCTTTCCGCGATCCTGGTGCTGGCCTGCCTGGAAGGGCTGCTTCTGTTCTTCGCTGACAGGCGGAGGGCTGCCCGGCCCGAGCAGACGGACCGGCGCTCCTCGCGGCTCCCGCACCTGCTGGGGGTCTTCATTTTCGCTTATCTGGCCATCCTGACGGCGACCATTTCCCTCTTCGACCGGCACACTCCGATTACGTCGCGCACGATGTTGCCAGTATACGTGGCGCTGCTGGTGCTCACCCTGTGCGTAGGCCACAGGTGGCTGAGCCGCGCGCGGCGTCCGGTGCAGTATGCCTCGGCAGTAGTCTGTGCGGTGCTGGCGGTGTCTTACTGGCTAGGAAGCGCCAGGTGGGCCGGTAGCACCTACGCGCAAGGAGTGGGCTACGCCAGCGAGAAATGGCTGGAATCCCGAATACTGGCGGAACTGGTGAAGCTCCCGCCTGATGTCGTGATCTTCTCCAACGCCCCGGATTTCGTTTGCTATGCTACCGGCAGGCGAGCTCGGATGTTTCCCCGGAAGGTTCATCCCGCTATCGCGCGGGAGAACGAGGAGTACCCAAGTCAGTTGGCCGCGATGAGGGATTATCTGGCCAGTGAAGGTGGGGTGCTGGTCTTCTTCCGACACTGCCACCGTCGGTACTTGCCCTCCGAGGAAGAGCTCAAGGAGAGGTTGCCGCTGCGCCTGCTGACCCGGACGGACGATGGGGCCATCTACGGCATTGATCCCTTGAGCGGTCGCTAGAGGATAGCGGGAAGCCGCTGGCCGGTCTCTTCACCTAAGACAGGCGGGATCGTTCAGGAGCGTCTCGACCAGCACTTGGCTAGGTGAATGCCCGTCGGTTGTGCGCGGTTCACGGCGGTATTTCTCGGAGTCTTCGGCGAACTTCAGCATCTTCTCGCGCCGGATGTCGGAGAGGACCACGTTTGCGCCGATGCCGTCCGGCCGTTCGGTGCGGCGCCGGAGCAGCAGGCAGGGAACGCCCCAGTAAGCACACTCCTCCTGGATGCTGCCGCCGTCAGTCATAACGAACACCGCTGCCGCTAGTAGCCCCTGAAACGCCGGGTAGTCCTGCATGGGCAGCAGGCGGATTCCCGGACATTCCTCCAGCCGTTTCTGCAGGCCGAACTTCTTAAGATACCGCAGCGTCGGCTTGTGCTGCACGAAAAAGAGTGGCGTGCGCTCAGATACTTCCAGGAGCACCTCGCAAATGGCGTTGAGCGTCTTGCGGGAGCGGATGGTTTCATACCGGTGCAGCGTCACCAGCCCGAAGGGCTCTTCACGGGGCGGCGAGGCCTGGGCCGCCTCGCGCGCGATCTTGAGCGTGTCCACAATGGTGTTGTCCCCAAGATTGATGACTTTGCCGCGCGCCTTCATGCGTTTCAGGTTCTCCACGGCCCACTGGCCCGGGGCGAAGAGGATGTCTGCCCGCCGCATGCAGTACACGCGGATCAGTTCTTCGGGGAACGGATGGAACCACGAGCGGCTGCGCAGTCCGGCCTCCACGTGGGCCACGCGCAGGCCGCACCTCTTGGCCAGGCGGACCGAGAGCAGGGTGGTCAAGGTGTCCCCGTGTACCAGGCAGATGCCGCCCTGACCCTTGAAGACCGTTTCGAAGATACGGCGCGGGTTGAGCAGCGACCTGATCCAGGTGCGGAGGGCCCACCAGACTAGCTCGGGCAAGCTCGTCAGGTCTTTCTGTCCGCCTAGCCGGCAGTCCGGCTCGCGCAGGCCAAAGGCCCGGCGCAGGGGCTCGGACAGGGCGGCATGCTGCCCGGAGTCGATGAAGTTGTACTCCCCGCCCCGGCGGTCCATCTCCAGGAGCACCGGCGCCATCTTGATGAACTGCGCCTTGGTCCCGATGAAGGCGTGGATCACAGGTGCTTAACCCTCAAGTCCCGGCACGTCCAGCAAGTCTTTCCGCTTCATGAAAACGAACCTTGCAAAGGTGAGATCCTCATGCTTGTGCTTGGGTATTTCCTCTATTTCGAACTCGGGGTATTTGGCAAGATGCTCGCGCGTGTCTCGAAGCACGATGTGCCCACCTAGCAAGGGGGCTGCTTTTCTCGCCTCAATGTTGGTGTATAGGATAACATGCTTCGAGGCACATGAGAAGAGGTCGTCGAGTGTCTTCTCGAAATCGGCATCGTTCGTTATGTGGTAGAGCACGTCAAGACAAACTACTAGGTCGGCCCGTGGGGGTTCCCCACCAAGGAAGTCCCCTGGTTTGTAGAACACAAAGTTCTTAGATGGATCATCTCGGAACTTGGAGTGGCAAAGTTCGATTGCCGACTTCGCAACGTCCAGCCCTAAGTACTCGCGATAGTTCATCATCTTTAGTTGGGTCCCATCACCGCAACCGAACTCGATCACTGAGTTCACCTGCTTATCTCGAATAAACTCATTGATCACGTCAGCCTTGTATTGGGCGAGAGCGCCCCGCGAACCAGAGCCGGAGCTTCCACCTGACGAATATCGCTCCTCACAATAATCCTGGTAAGCAAAGCCTCCGCGGCGTGTGAGAAACGGCCTTAACTGGACGCAGATTCGCCGAAGAACCTTCGCCAAGTACAGCCGATTCTCAGTCGCAGCCAGGAACATCCAGAAAAGCAGTAACATCGCATAGATGACCATTCTTAAGATGCCCGACACGATAAAACCGTCCGTTATCCTGAAGCCGATGGCCTGGGACAGGAAGCCATAAGCCAGCTCGATAATGCCCAAGTTTCCCGGAGTGATAATTACCACCGCGCTCAGTTGGAGCAACCCGACGAAAATCGCCAGTTCGGCCAAGCCCAGATTGATGCCGAGCCCGCGAAATGCGATGTAGACCATGGTCATTTGGAGCCCGAATGTCCCCAGACCGATGCCGCTTATGGCGGCTACCAGCGAAGGCCTGGTTGTCATGTGGGCGGCATTGCTAGCTGTTCGGACGAGCCTATGGAGCCAAGCACTCCGTTGCTCAGTCCAGGCCACCGCCCTTCGTCCAAGAATGCGCGCGGCAAAGGGCAGGAGCAGCAGAACTACCAGGGCCACGCCGGCAACGGGAAACACCTTGACACCACCTATCTGCAGCCGGTGGTCCCACAGTGCCACTATCGCAGTTATCAGAAAGGTGTTGAGGAGCGTGTCCATCCACGCGAAGGCGATGTAGGTGGCAACCGTGTTGGTGTATTCAAAGCCGTATTTCTTCTTGAGAGCCATTGCCCGGTAAACGTTTCCGCTTTGCCCGAGGAAATAGTTCAGTATGCTGCCCGTCACGAATATCCTGAACCATGCCAGGAAGCCTATCTTCCGCAGCCCCAGCCCGCGCAGTATGACTAGGTAGCGGCAACTCAGCATCACAATGTGGAAAAGGGCCAGAAGCCCGAGGGCAAGAATCAAGCCTGCCGGAAGTCGGCGAACTGCGGAAAAGTCTCCACGTTCAGAATAGCAAAGGTATATTATGTAGGCGACTATGCCAAGGGCAACGGCCCAGGAAATCACTCGCCTGAGAATCCTCCAGGCCGGGCGGCCGGGCTTGGCCGAGGGTATTTCAGCGGGCGGCACTAAGGGTGTCCCTTGGACCCGAGGGGGTTGCCAGTTCGTAGACGGTCAGCCAGTTCAGGCCCCGGACCTGGAGTCGACGGACATGCAACGCGCCCCACCTCTCCATGCGTTTCGCCATCCTCAGAACGTCGGCATCGGCAGGGAACTGGCTCCCCGCGTCCACGACTAGCAGGTTAAACCCGCCATGATAGCAGTAGAAACTGGGGAACGACTCCGCCGACAGGCCTTTGGGTAGCCGTCTTGCGTGCCGCTCGGATTGGAAGTGAATCGCTCGGGCCCCGCCGCTGTAGATGCGCGTGGACTTGGGCAGTCCGCGCAGGTAGTCGGCCAACACTCGGTAATCGCGATCTCTGGCCCATCTTCTTCCCTGAAACCGAAACTTTCCCGAATCTTGGATTGCCGCGACAGCGCATCGGGCGAAGAGGATACAGAGCAAGAGCGCAGCTACGATCCTGCAGCCCGGGAGTTTCCTCTGCAACAAGGCGGCAACCCCTACCAGGGAGGCAACTATTGCCATTGGATAAATCACGAAAAGATACCGCCCGCCTGCATACCAGAAAGCTATGGCGAGGCATTGGCCCACTATCACCACGGGCAGCAGTGGCTGCCGCCGCCGGAGAAGAACCACCATGCCGCCCAGTACGGCCAGCGGCCAAATGAGGCCGATGGCGTTTCGACCGTCTCCGCGCGCGACGGCTTTCAAGGAGCCATCTGTGAGAATCCCGCCCAATTTCTTCGGCATCCTGCAAAGCTCTCGAAAGTAGCGACTTGCCTTTGTCTCCTGCAAGAGGAGTTGAGAATAGGACGTGGCGTAGGGTCGCGAATACCTCTGGGCCCTCGCCACCCACCAGGTAAGCGGCCCCAAGGCAGCTACACAAAAGGCGGCGGTCAGGACACAGCGCTTCCAGCGGGACATACCTTTGGGAACGGTTAGCCAAAGCCATGCCATGAAGGCCGCGAAGAGCACCACTCCATTGGGACGGATCAGAGTCGCCAGCACTCCCAGGGACGCTCCGCCGCAACCCCAGGCCACCGACAGCTTGTCCCTGCGGTAGGCCAGCGTGATGCATATCAAGGCCGCGACCGACGCCAGCATGAAGGGTATCTCTGTCAGTATGAAGCGGCTCCAGTACAAAGTGGTGTCGGCCAAAGCCAGGAACAGGACGCTCAGGTTCGCAATGACCGCGTTGGATATGAGCCGCGCCAGCAACCAGGTCCCCCAGCACAGTGCCAGGGCCATGAAGGCAAAGAGGAGGTTGAGCTGCCAGATTTCGCCCAGGCCCAGCTTCATGGCCAAGGCCAGGATCATCGGCAGGCCGGGCAGCGCAAAGACGTGCGGCTCGCCAAGATATGTGTAGCCTTCCCCCCTGGCGAGCGAGCGACCCAGGCTGAGATAGAGCCCGCCGTCAGGGTGAAGGTTCCATATCCCGGGAACGTTCCCCAGGTATACGCAGGCAGTAACCAGCACCAGGAAGTACGTAACCCACTTCGACCCCAGCCAGCGGCCCGCGGTGCACAGCGCCCTGTCCAGGCCCTCCGCGAACCGCTGCCATCTGCTGCTGGGGGCCCGGGACTCCTCTTGGGACTCAGCCATCGGCGTCCGGTTCCCTCTCGCCCGCCGGCCCCGCGGGAGCCGAGCCACGGGTCCTCACGTCATAGAGGGTGTCTTCGACGCCCATCCGGATGCGGTCCAGCATGTCGGCCAGCAGGCCGGTGATCAGCGAGATCACCCCGAAAGCGACGAACACCGCCCCGGTGAAGCCCGCCCAGATGTGCGGGCTGAACCTCCCGTTCGCCAGGTAGTGCCCGCCCAGGAAGGCCCAGAGCACCAGCCCGGTGCAGATCAGCGCCGTGGCGATGGTCCCGAAGAAGCGCATCGGCTTGTAGTCGCGATAGCAGCGGAAGATGATCTTCGATGTCTGCACGGCGTAGTGCAGCAGGCTGCGGGCCACCCGGCTCTCGCCGAACTCCCGGGTGCCGCGCACGCGCATAGGAACTTCGATGATATGGAAGTCCCGGAAGGCCAGGCTGAGGAAGACCTCCTGGGTGTAGGTGAACTTCCCGGTCAGGTTCAGGCTGGCCGCCGCCCGGCGGGAGTAGGCCCGGAACCCGCAGGCCACATCGTGGAACTTCTGCCCGGTCAGCGCGGACACCAGATTGGCCATCCGGCGGTTGCCCCACTTCTTCATCCAGGGCATCTCCGGGACGAGTTCCGGTTTCACGAACCTGGAGGCGGTGACCATTTCCGCCCGGCCGTCGATAATCGGCTCGACCAGCTTGGGGATGTCCTCGGGGTTGAACTGACCGTCGGCGTCGATGCTGACTATGACCGAAGCGCCCCTGGCCAGAGCCCGGGCCAGCCCCGTCCTGAAGGCCGCGCCCACGCCCAACTGCCGAGGGTGGTTGACCACCTCGGCGCCAGCCTTGCGGGCCGTTTCCACGGTGCCGTCGGTGGACCCGTCGTTGACGACCACTACACTGGTAGGTATGCCCTGCACCTCGGCCGGCACGCGGGCTATCACCTCGCCGACGGTGCGCTCTTCGTCGAGCGCAGGAATGAGAACCACCACTAGTCCTTGTGCCATTCGCGCCCCCTCTAGGCTCAAATAATACTACTCATGGGAAGAGGACTATCAACTGGTGAATTCCCGCCACTGCCGAGCAGGGAACAAGTCGGCGTTTTCGAAACACGCGCACGTGTGGCAGAGGGGGCCTCTTGAAGAGCGGCCCCAAGTGTGTTCAGGGGATCTCCGCAGGCGGCTTCAGCTTCCGAAGGCTGGCTTCGCGCCAACTGTGCAGGACCTCGGTGTACCGCTCAGCGAACCTCACGTATTCGGGGTCCTCCCAGTACATCCGCCCGCCGTAATAGCTCTTGGCGTGGCGTGCGAAGTAGCTCTCCGATCCCCGCTCCGGCCAGATCACATACCGCACCCCCAGTCGTTCCAGAGCACGGGCGGCCCGTTCGGCCCCCCCGGGCCCGTCGAAGCGGATCTGAGTCTGGCCGGGGGTGTCCTGCAGGTATCTGCGATCCATGTGGTAGCCCTTGTGGAACCCGGCCAGGAGCACCTTCTGGCCCGGCGGCACCAGCTGGCGGGCGGCCAGCATCACTTCGTAGGCTGGCACCTCCAGCACCCGCGGGCGGTCGCCCTCCAGTATCTCCGCGTACTCCTTGACCGCCCGCGGCCGGCCGAAGCAGCGGACGGTGAGTTCCGGCTGAGCTGCCAGCGACTTCCATCCATGGATGCGCACGACGAAGGCCGCGCTCACGATCATGGTTGCTACGGCGAGAAGCTGCAACCCCACGGCGAACGCAGTCGTCCCGGATTTCCTGAGCCAGCCGAGGGCCAGCACCATCCCCTCCCCGGCCGGCAGGGCCAGCACAACCACGAGGACGTTGGCATAGCGGATGTTGCCATGTAACAGGTAATGAGTGATTACGCTGTAGAACAGCCCGACGAGCAGCGCCCAGCGTGCGACGGACGATAGCCTCCTGATGCCGGCCAGTGCCAGGAAGACCAGCAGCACCCATGCCGGTCCTATCACCCACTGGCTGTCCCCCGAGTAGTCCGCGTATTCCCAGAGAAACGAGACCGGCCGGGCCAAATCCCGCCCCCCCGACAGCGACGCGCCGAAGATGTGTCCCTGTGCGGAGCTGAAGTACTCGCTGGGGAACACCCCGCTGGCCATCGGGAAGACCGGGTTGCCGGTCTCCAGCCAAGAGCGCAGGTACCAGGGCGCAGCCACCAGTGTCCCCATCAGCGCGTAGAGAGACACGGCGGTGGCCAATCGCCTGATCCTCTTGCCCGGGGCCCGCAGCGCTCCGGCAACCACCAGGACGCCGGCAGCCGCGGCGAAGACGCCGCCGTGGACCTTGCACCACAAGGCCAGCCCGCCCATGATTCCGGCGAGGACTACCGGCTGATAGCTTCCTCCGGGGTCCTTCACCCATCGGGCCAGCCATACGAGGCCCAGAATCAGGAAGAACGTCGAAGGGGCCGCGGCCTGACTGAGCACCGCGTAGTAGGCCACCGCCGGCGTTGCTGCGTAGGCGCTCAGCGCCCAGCGCGCGGCGCGAGCCGACGAGAACTCTCGGACGCCGAGGTAAAGGGCGCTCAGGCTCGCCAGGAAGAATCCGAAGTCAACCAGCTTGCAGGCCAGCGCACCAGCCTCGAAGCCCCGCACGGCCTGGCCCACAGCGTAGAGCATCCAGACCCCGGCTGGCAACTCCGACAGGATGTGAGTAGGAAGCAGCTTGACCCGTTCCTCCAGCAACCACTGTTGCGGCACAGTCAACTGGTAGGCCAGCGGGTCAGTGTGCACTGCCGGCAGGAAGCAGCGCAGGAAAAGCACCCCCAGGTAGCCGGCCAACGCCGCCGCCAGCAACTTGCCCATCGCCGGGGTCTCGCGGGACCGGAACCAGTCGGACCACCCGCGCCACCCTGCTCGCAGCTCGCCGAAAACCGCACGGACCTCAAGGACGGAGACAGCCAGCCCGAAGATCAGGAGTGCTATCAGCACCGCGCGGCCGAAGAGACCCACCACACCGAGGAAATAGACAGCGAAACTGAAAGCCCCGAACCCGAAGGCCAAGGCATGAAGATTCCGCCAGGCTGCGGATTCAAAGCGCAGTCTCAGCAGCCTGAGCACCAGGCGGCCGATGCCCACAAGCGCCAACCCCAGAGCGGCAGCGAAGGCGGTATTGCCGAGGAAGACGCCGCTACGCTCTATCATCGTTGCCCAATTGAATCAGACGACATTCTCCAGAGGATCCCTGCCGGCAACCTTGCGGCCCTCTCCAACTTCGATTCTCTATCATGTGCGCCCTCAGTTCAAGCTCGGATTCCCCGGATTGCCAGCGAGTTGGTCTGCGTGAAAGGTGTTCAACCCAGTGAACGGCCGGCGAATTCATGGGTTCGGGGGGAAGAGCGCGGGGTCACCCAGTGGGTGAAGACAGGATCAATGCGCTGAGAGTAGATTCCGACCGGGAGCTGCGGCTGGAGTTCCACGGGGCACGCTGCGCGAGAAGGTGGTGAAGATCGGGGCGAAGGTCGTCCGCCACGCCCGGTCCGTGGTCTTCCAACTGGCCGAAGTGGCTGTGCCCCGGGTGCTGTTTGCGGCCATCCTGGGGCGGATTGCCCGATTGCGGGAAGCACCTGCGTGACCGCCAGTAATCCGATGAGCCAGGATCGCGGACGGCCAGGGGAGAGGTCTGCGCTGCCGCAGGTCAGACTTTTCTCCTTCTATGCGCCAACAAGTTCCTGGCGCCGGTGTATATGACCAGTGGTACCATACCAGTCTGATACCAGGAGGAGCAATGGATTCAGCGCGCGGGACCAAGGCCAACGGCACCCTTACGGAGAGGGTTGCCGGCACGATTCGCGAGCGGATCGCGGCCGGCGAGCTGCGGCCGGGGGACTGCGCGCCTTCCGAGCGGGAGCTGTGCAGGCTGATGGGCGTGAGCCGGGTGACCGCGCGGAACGGGCTGAACCAGCTGGTGAGCGACGGCCTGCTCAGGCGCGAGCCGGGGCGCGGCTACTTCGTGCGCTCGGCGGGCGGCGCCGCCGTGCGGGAGGGGGCCGGGACCGCGCTGGTCTTCGTGCACTCCAAGCCGGCGGACGAGATGACCGGCACGGCCGAGCATGCCCTGATGTGGGCGGGGGCGCGGGAGGAAGCCGCGCGGGCCGGCCGGATGGTGCTGGTCAGCCCGGTGGAGGACGAGCTGATCAGCGCGGAGAAGGCCGGCGAGCTGGCCGGGGCGGCGGCCGGGGTGATCTGCGATCACGTCGACGACGACTCGGTGCGCGCGCTGGTCGAGGCCGGGCTGCCCACCGTGCAGATTCACTACTACCGCGACGGCCTGCCGGTCGACGCGGTGGTCCAGGACGACGTCGGGGGAATGGTCGGGGCCGTCGAGCACTTGGCCGCGCGCGGCCACCGGCGGGTGGGCTACCTGGACAGTTCCGGGTGGCTGCGCGCCGAGGGGCGCGGCCGGAACTCGGAGGCGCGGCTTGCCGGGTACCTCTTAGGGCGCGTGCGCTGCGGGCTGGAGGCCGATGCGGCGCTGATCGCGCCGGTGGGGCTGAATGGGCCCGAGCCCGGGAGCGCGCTCGAGAAGCTGCTGGCCGCCGGGGCCACCGCGGTGATCGCCCCGCACCAGGAAATCTGGATGAAGGCCCGCGAAGGGCTGGCGCGGCGCGGGCGCGAGCTTCCCGACGGTTTCGGCGCCGTGGCCTGGAGAGGGTCGGTCGGGGAGGGTGACGAGGAGCAGGTGCCTACTTACGTGACCTGGAGCCGGGAACAGATGGGCCGCGAGGCGGTCAGGCGGCTGCTCTTGCTCATGGCGCGGCCGGACGCCGAGCCGGCGACGGTCGTGATACCCACGAAGCTGATCGACCGCGGGACGGGCGGCCGGGGGCCTGGGGTGTGAGGGAGAATAGGCAGATGATGACGCTTCGAAACGCGACGATGGTGATGGCTGCAGCGCTGCTGGCGGGGTCGCTGGCCTGTGGGGGCGAAAATGGCTCGGCCGGGGCCCAGCGGGCGGCGGCCGCGGCCAGGTTCCCGGCCAACAAGTGGACGCCGCTGGGCAAGACGAAGGTGGTCATTCCCAGGCCGTGGGAGAAGGGCCGGCTCAAGGGCGTCAACAGCTTCGGCAGCGAGGTCTACTGCGACGCGCTCGGCGAGATGCTGAGCATGGACGGCTATACGACAGCTCCGGCCGGCAAGTCCACGCCCAACAACTACTCGGACAGCCTCTACGGGTTCAATCCCATGACCGGCGTTTTCCGGCTGGTCAAGCGCAGCAACTGGCAGGCCGGCGCGCGCAGCAGGGACCCCAGGAACTGCTCCTACCCGCTGGACGAGAATCGGACCGAGCCGACGCCCTGCCCCAGGCACACCTACAACGGGATCTGCTACAGCACCGACTCGAAGAAGTTTTATCTCATCAACGGGGCCAACGCCGGGGTGCCCAACAAGCACCCCAAGTTCGCGCCCAACAAGGGCTCGGACGTCTTCACCTTCTGGGAGTTCGATATCAAGGCCAATAAGTGGAAGCAGTTGGAGTACCCCGCGGTCAAGCGCAAGGAACCTTACGAGACGGTGCTGCGGCCCATCCCGGGGACGCACACGCTCTACCTCATCGCCACCTGGTCGGTGTGGAAGTACGACACCAAGGCAGCGAAGTGGTCCGCGGTGATTCCCAAGGGCCCCGGAGGAATCGGCTCGGGCAACTACGGCTGCGCCGCGACGGTGGACGTGAAGCGCAAGCGCATCGTGATGATGAACGGCGCCGCGCGGGTGCGCAAAGGCAAGCCGGTCACCGACGCGCACAAGCAGGTGAGCGTCCGCTACTTCGACCCGGCCACCAGGAAGTTCGTGACCATCCCCCTCACGGGCGCGGTGGAGGGCAAGGCCAAGGCCGGCCTGGCCTACCTCGACCACATGGACTGCTACGCGGTGCGCACCGAGAAGGGCCTGTTCCTCTACTTCCCCGAGGAGAAGAAGTGGAAGAAGCCGGAGATCGCCCAGTTCGTCCCCAAGAGCAGGAGGCCCTACAGCTGGTGCTACATGAACTACGACCGGGCCAGGCAGATTCTGGTCCTTAACCGACACGCTGCGCTGCGCCTGGACCCGAAAACGCTGAAGCTCAAGGATCTCAAGGTCGTCACTTCCAAGTAGGAGAAGCCCGATGAGAATTTTCGCATTCACCGCGCTGGGTTGCCTGGCCTGCTCGCTGGCCGCCGCCGGCGAGGGCGCCAGGCTCCCCGGGCCCTCCGCCGCGGTGAAGGCCAAGTTCGCGCCCAACACCTGGGTGGCGATCAAGTGGAAGATGAAGATGCTCGACGGCGCGGTGCCGCCCGGCGTCAAGACGGGCCGCTATTCCGCCCCACACTGGTACGGCGGGCTGACCTATCGCCCGGAGACCGGCGAGACGCTGGTCATGGACGGCTACGCCGAGCGCTTCAGCAAGAGCGTGCTGGGCACGCCGGGCATCTACGCCAACGCGGTCTACTCTCTGGACCCGGTGACGGGGGCCTACACGCTCTGGAAGGTCTGCAACTATTACCGGACCTGCGTGCCCATGGAACTTAACCTGAAAGACCCCACGCCCTCCCCGCGGCACACCTACGGCTGCTGGACCTACGTGCCCGGGAGGAAGTCGGTCTACATCTGGACCGGAGCCAACAAGATGAACGGCTACGCCGCCCGGCAGGAGACCAGGGACGCCGTCAAGAAGCACGTGCCGTACAAGCGCTGGATCAACTCCAAGGGCCAGAAGACCCTGGGCATGTGGCGCTACGACTTCGAGAAGAAGAAGTGGTTCAGCATCGACAAGTCCGGGGTCTACCCGCCGGGCGGCTACGAGCACGAGACGGTCTGGTTCCCGAAGACCAAGCGCCTCTACTTCTTCTCCAGCAACCGCAAGAACACCGTCTACAGCTTCGACATCGAGAGGGAGCAGTGGACCGACGAAAAGGCGGCGATGCCCTGGGGCGTCTGGGGCACGACCGCCTTCGTTGATACGAAACGCGACCGGATCGTCTTCAACAACAAGCCGCCCAGGAAGAACGGCGCCGGCGCCAAGTTCGAGATGCTGGCCTACTACCCGGAGAAGAAGCGGTCCGAACCCATAGCGGCCAAGGGGGCCAAGCCCGCGGCGCGCACCACCGACGCCTTCTGCTACAACAGCCGCCACGACCTCTACGCGCTCTACGGCGGCAGCGGCAAGGTGGACGACAACTGGGTCTTCGACCCCAAGAAGAGCCAGTGGAAGCGGTTCGAGCCCGTAAAGAACATCCCGGTGGGGTACGACGAGAGGCGCAAGCGCAGCTCCCAGAGCTTCGTGATGATGGTTTACGACTCGAAGAACGACCTGATGGTCATGTGCCGCAAGGGCGGACCGGGGGAGTGGTACGCCATGCGCTTCGTCCCCGGGAAGGCCAAGTGGGTCGAGGCTCCCAAGACGGCGGCGAAGTAGGAGGTTCCCGATGAGAACAGCTTTCCTGGCAGCAGCGTTCAGCCTGGCATTCTCGCTGGCCGGCGCCGGCGAGGGCGCCAAGCTCGCGCCCAACACCTGGGTCAAAGTCAACATCGACTTCAACAAGACCCTCAAGGACTACCTCAAGGACAAGAGGGGGAACTGGTCGCAGGGCGACGGGTACTCCGACAACCTGTATCGCGCGAAGACCGGCACGGTGATCATTCGCACCGGGGTGCGCTGCAAGGACATGGGGCTCAACCCCGGCTTCTACACCAACGCCTCCGTCGAGTGGGACCTGGCGAGCGACACGGCCAAAGTGATAGACGTCGCCAACTGGGGCGGCGGCTCCGGGGGGCACGGCAGGCTCTTGCCGGCCTTCAAGGAGCACCCCACGCCCACGCCGCGGCACACCTACGACGGCATTACTTACGTCGAGAGCCAGGACGCCATGTACATGATGCTCGGCGCCAACTGGCGGGTCGGCGGCCGCGGGGCCGACGCGGAGGCCAAGGCCAGGCTCAAAGTCGACAACGGTCTGACCTGGAAGTACGACTTCAAGACGAGCAGGTGGAGCAGCATCGACCACAACGTCTGGAAGCTGTTCAAGTGCTCGCCCTACGAGAGCCATCTTCGGCACTGGCCCGGGGGCAAGAAGCTGCTTTTCTTCAACGACGGGGGCAGCCGCTACGCCGAGTTCGACATGAATACCCGGAAGTGGACGGAGGTCAAGCCGGCCAACAAGTGCCCCATGAGCCTGTATAACGCGCGCTCGGCGTGGGACAGCAAGCGCTCCCTGTGGGTCTTCCGCCTGGGGCCCCGGCTCTGCACCTTTGACCCGGAGACCAGGAAGTTCGAGAAGCTCCCCAACTGCTGGAACATGACCATTCCCACCAGGAAAGAGTTCAGGGCCATGAAGAAATCCGAGCGCGACCCGCGCCTTTACATGAAGGGCGTCTGCTACATCTCCAAGCACGACGCCTACCTGGCCATCGGGCCCACCGGCGACGACACGGTGGTTTACGACCCCGAGAAGAAGAAGTGGACGCCGGTCAAGGGCGGCGACCTCAAGCTCATAAACGGCTACATGAAGTACAACCCCAAGCTGGACATAGTCGCCATGAACTTCCAGCTCAAGTGTTTCAAGTTCAAGTACGTTCCGGAAAAGGCCAAGTAGGGGTGTCGGAGATGAAGCGGCTCGCACCGGCACTCCCTTTCGTTCTCCTCGGCGCCCTCGCCTCCGCCGGCGAGAAGGCCGCGGCCCCCAAAGTCCCGGCCAACACCTGGGTGGAGGCCAAGCCCAAGCGCGTCCTGCCGGGGCACATACCCGGGGCCTGGTGGACGACCGGCGACGGCTACTGCGGCTCGACCTACCGCACCAAGACCGGCACGATCCTCTCGCGCACCGGCATAAAGTCGCTCAAGCAGGGCTACCGCCCGGGGTTCTATTCAAACGCGACGCTGGAGTGGGACCTGGCGGGGGGCGAGGCCCGGGTGGTCGAGGTCTCCCGCTGGGGCGGCGGCTCCTCGGGCCGCGGCAAGCTGCTGCCCGGCTTCAAGGACAGTCCCACGCCCAGCCCGCGGCACACCTACGACGGCATCACCTACGTCGAGAGCCAGGACGCCATGTACATCATGCTCGGCGCCTACGGGCGCATCAGGGGCAATGGCTGCACGGCCGAGGCCGCCAAGCAGCTCGGCGTCGACCACAACTCCACCTGGAAGTACAGCTTCAAGACCGGCAGGTGGAAGCGCATCGAGGGCAACGTCAACAAGTTCTTCAAGTGCTCGCCCTACGAAACACACCTGCAATACTGGCCGGAGGGAGGCAAGCTGATCTTCCTCAACGATGGCGGCGGGAAGTACGCGGAGTTCGACCTGGCCACCGGGAAGTGGGCGCAGGTCGCCCTCAAGAACAAGTGTCCCCAGTCGCTGTACCACGCGCGCTCGACCTGGGACTCCAGGCGCGCCCTGTGGGTCTTCCGCAGGGGGCCCCAGTGCTGCACCTTCAACCCCAAGACCAGGGAGTTCAAGGCGCTGCCCGACAACGGGCTGGCCTCCGGGGACAAGAAGGGCAAGCTGGGCACCTGGAAGGGCGTGGCCTACATCGCAAAGCACGACGCCTACCTGGTCACCGGCCCCACCGGCAACGACACCAGGGTCTACGAGGTCGCGGAGGGCAAGTGGAAGAGCGTCAAGGGCGGGGACATCGCACTGGTCAACGGCTACGCGCAGTACGACCCGAGGACCGGTCTGGTCGGGCTGGTCTTTCAGCTCAAGAACTACGTTTTCAGGTACGTGCCCGAGAAGAAGAAGTAGGAGCTCCGAGATGAAAAGCATCGCATCGGGACTGTTGCTGGCTGGCCTGTGTGCGTTGGCTTCCGCGGGCGAGCGCGACGCCTTCGCCGGGCTGGCGCCCAACACCTGGACGCCGCTGGGCAAGGTCGCCTACAAGTTCCCCAGGGAATACACCGGCACGTTTAACTTGAGATTCTGGTGCAACCTGGCCTGGGACCCGGACGGCAAGCGGATATTGTTCTACGAGGGCTACAAGGGCAGCCACGGACACAAGTACAGCATCTACGCCAACGCCATGTACTCCTTGAAGCCCGCCGAGAAGACCGTGAGCCTGGTCAATCTGTCAACCGGCTGGAAATCAGGCGGCGGGCACTACCGCTACCAGGCGACCAAAGCGCCGCCTTCGCCCTACCCGCGGCACACCTGGGGCGCGCTCATCTACGTTCCCAAGTACAAGCGGGTCTACATCGGACCGGGCGCGGCGGGTGGCGCGGCGCAGGCCAACACCTTCTGGTCCTACGACGTTGCCAAGAACACCTGGCAGGACGTCACCGGCAAGAAGCCGGGCCGGACCGGCTACCATACCCACTTCGCGCACTTCGCCGGCTCGGACACCCTGTGGGTCTTCTCGACGCGCAGCGGGAGCTGGATGAACCTCTACGCCTTCGACATGAAGAAGCAGGCCTGGGCGGAGGAGCAGGTCGGCCGGACCAGCGGCTTCGGCGCGTCTCACGTGGCGGTGGACACCAAGCGCAAGCTGGCCCTGGTGCGCGCCAGCTTCAGGAAGCCCTTCGCCTCCTCGTTCGCGGTCTTCGACCCCAAGAAGAAGTCGCTGGCACCCCTCAAGCATCCCCCGGAGATCTCGACCCGGTCGCGGATGGCCTACATTCCCAGGCACGACAAGTTTTTCATCCACGATCCCGGCGGGAAAAAGAAGAAGGGCGAGGACACGGCCAAGGGCAAGGACTGGGTTTACGACCCCGCGGACGGCAAGTTCACCCGGGTCAAGGCCAGCAACGGGGACACGCTGCGCATGGACAACTACCTGGCCTACGACCAGCTTAACGACATCGTGGTCATCTACACCATCAAGAACCGGTTCAAAGTCTTCCGCTACGTGCCCGAGAAGCCCGAGGGGAAAGAGGAAAAGAAATGAAAAGCCCAAGTACAGCCGCGCTGCTCACCTGCCTCCTGGCGTTCGCGTCCGCCGGCTTCGGCGGCGAGGCGAAGTCCGACAAAGTGTTGCCCGTCCTGGCCGCCGACAGGGCGCTCCTGGCCAGGGTCGCGGCGCTGGGGGACAACACCGCGCTGCTTCTCGGCAAGCCGAAGATTACCGGCGAGCTCAACGCGGAGGCCCGCAGGCGCAAGCTGGACAAGAACGGCCCCAGCGGACGCGACTTCTCGCTGAAGATGGCCTGGGCGCCGGACCGCAGGCGCGGCCTCTTCTGCGGCGGCGCCTACGGCAGTCCCATCAACGACGTCTGGGAGTATGACCTGCCTTCGAACACGTGGGTCTGCCTCTACGCTCCCGACCTGCCGCCCAGGAAGATACCCAAGTCGGAGCTGCTGATTAAGGACGGGATGCTCCAGACCAGGCGCGGCGGCCCGCCCCACGCGTCGCACACCTGGTGGGGCATGACCTACGACCCGAACATGAGGGCGCTGCTGTGGGTGATCGCCAAGCACCGCCTGGCCGGCACGGTGAGGGCCAATGGCTTCGACTGGAGCAAGATCTACAAGGGCCCGCAGCTCTGGGCCTACTTTCCCTACGAGCGCAAGTGGAAGCACCAGACCGCCAAGTGCCCCTGGATGGATAAGGACAGGAACGCCTACATCTGCGTGGTCCTCGAATACATACCCGACCTCAAGGCCTCGCTCATGAAGAGCAAGAGGACCAGCGCTTACGACGGCGCCAAGATGGAATGGCGGGACCTCAAGACGCCGGGTCCCAAGCCGCCCGGCGAGAGCGTGGCCTTCTACGACACGAAGAACAAGCTCCTGGTGGCCCACCGCGGCAACCTGCCCAGGACCAAAGGCAGAAAGGGTCCCGGTTACAAGAAGACCTATCACTACGACTTGAAGAAGAACGCCTGGAAGCTGGTTTTGGACAAGCCGCACAGCGACGAGACGCTGCCCCTGGCCCACGACGCCTCGGCGATGAGCTACTACGACCCGGTCGGCGGGGTCGGGCTGCTCTGGGACAAGAAGACCAACACGCTGTGGTCCTACGACGCGGCGAAGACGAAGTGGACCAGGCTGAAGCCCCAGGGCGCCGCGCTTCCCACGCTCGCGCGGCACGACCGCTCGATTGCCTACTTCGACGAGGCCCGCAATTGCTTCGTGATTCTGGGCAAAGCGGGCACCTGGGTCTACCGCCACAAGCGCGAGAAGTCCGCCAAGGGCGAGGGGGAGAAGGCGGGCAAGTGAGGGCAAGTAGATTGAGGGGGATAGTCATGGAACAGAATGGGCCCGCTCGCTTTGTGAAGTTCGCCGCGGTCTTCTTAGCCTTCCCGCTGTCCCTGGCGGCGGCAGGCGAACCGGCCAAAGAGGCGAAACCTGCCGGGACGAAGAAGGAGAAGAAAGGGAAGCCCACGCTTCTCGGACAGAAGGCTGCTTCTCTCAAGCCCGGGCAGCACCTGGACGTTCCCGAGATGAAGAACCCCTTCTCAAACAGGCTCGACATCCAATGGATGACGGTCTGCGCCTACTACGATGCTGTTCATAAAGAGATCCAGTACATGGGCAAGTTCGCCAGCGGCCAGGATCCCACGGGAAGGTTCCACCATTACCTCTATGAAGAAACCACAAACAAATGGTACAAGACGGGACCCGGTTCGTTGAGGGGTAACGGGACCACGGGACACATCTGGAACACCGCTTTTGACTTCGAGACCGGCGACTACTACATCCAGCCTTACGGTCGGGAGTTTCTTTGCCGCTTCAACCGGGCCAAATGGATATCCGCTGGAAAGCCAGCAGGCGCAAAGTTGAAACTCCCGCTCGTCAAGAGGGCGCCGATCAAGGTCCCGTCCTACTGGTCATTCAAGACGGCAACCGCCGACATCCTCTATTCTTCTGCGGCCAATCTGAACGGAATGGCCGTACATCCGAACCTGTTTGGAAAGGGCGATAAGGGCGTCGTCGCCTGCGGCGCGATCTACATCTGGGGCTATCGGACCTCCACCAATAAGTGGCATCACTTGTCCAGGAACTTCTACAAGGAAAAGCCCGTGAGGGGCGGACAAACCGGAGGGGCCGGCTGGTACATCCCCTCGGCAGACAGCACCGTTGTTGGTGGCCATACGATATGGCGAGTGCCTGCCGGAAAGGACGGAAAGCACCCCGCGAACGCGGAACACGGCGCGTTCACGCCAATTCGTCTGAGGGGCGGAGGCGGAAGCAAGGGTGGCTTCGGGAAGCAGATCATCGACCCCACCGATCCCAACCGCCTGATCATTCTCGAAGTCGGCGGGAAGAGCCGCGTGTGGGCCAGCTCTGACCTGGGACAGAGCTGGACGCTGCAGGACTTCAGCCATCCCTTCAACAGCATGGGGACCACCGCATGGACCGCCTGCAGCATCAGCACGCACGGCGTCATGATGGGGCTGAAGTCCGGCCGCGGATTCCAGGCCCGTCTGTGGAAACTGCCCCCGGTGAAGACGGACAAGAAGGCCGAGAAGAAGGCCAAGGGTTAGGAGATAGCGATGAGTATACGGGTAACGCTGCTTACTTGTGCCCTTACCTGCTCGGTTGCACTTGCCGGCGAAGCCAAGTTTGCAGGCAAGCCAGTTGCCAAGAAGGCGAACGGCAAGACAACGATATCCTTCACCGCTTCTGCCGCGACCGACGCCGAGGTCTCGGTGCTGGACGCCAAGGGCAAAGTAGTCAGGCACCTGGCCGCCGGGGTTCTCGGCGGGAAGAAGGCGCCGCCGGCGCCGCTCAAGGCGGGCTTGAGCCAGAGCCTCGAGTGGGACGGCAGGACCGACACCGGCAAGAAGGCGGCCGGCGGGCCGTTCAAGGTCAGGGTGCGCTTGGGGCTCAAGGCCGAGCTCGACGGCTACATCGGCGAATCGAAGTACTGGATCGGCCAGCTCTGCGGCCTGGCCACGGACCCCAAAGGCAACCTCTACGTCTACAGCTCCTCGGTGCACGTCCACCGGGGGTCGAGCCGCTACA
This sequence comes from uncultured Planctomycetia bacterium, assembly GCA_964581145.1. Taxonomy (GTDB): domain Bacteria; phylum Planctomycetota; class SZUA-567; order JAKLDR01; family JAKLDR01; genus CAZONU01. The sequence goes on along the minus strand of CAZONU010000029.1, from coordinate 1,274 downwards.
TGCAGGTCTTCAACCGCAAGGGAGAATACCTGCGCACCATCATGCCCATGCCCGCGAACCTTCCCAAAGAGAAGCTGCTGCTCTTCAACACCACGAGTCGCCGCGGGAAGAAGACCGTCCTGGACGTTCCCGGGAAGCACTTCTATCCGCGGAACTACTTCGGCACCTGGCCGGAGCTCTACCCCGGCCCGGTGGGCCAGCTGGTGCGGGCGGTGACGGCGGACGGCATCGTGACCATTTCCGACGGGTTTTCCATCGCCCGAATCAGGAACGACGGGGGCGCGGTGGGGGAGGTCTTCTGGCGGCCGCTGTGGCCGGCGGACAGAAAGAAGCGGCCGGGCTACCGCTCCTCCATCGGGCCGCGCCACCTGGTGCCCTCGCCCGACGGCAAGAAACTGTACATGACCGGCATCTGCAACAAGCTCACGCTCGGCAAGAACCCCGAGCTCAAGGTCGACCCCAACTTCCCCGACGGGCGCGTCTATCGCATGGACCTGACCAAGCCCGGCGCGACCATGGAGAAGTTCGTCGACCTGCCCCACCCCGCGAACGTCCGCAAGTTCAGCGAGGTCAAGGCCGGCTACCGCGCGGTGGACTACCACACCGCGCTGCACTCGGGGGTCGACCGGGCCTGCTGCGACAAGGACGGAAATCTGTTAGTCTGCGACCGGATGAACGGGATGATCCGGGTCTACAGCCCGGCGGGGAAAGAGCTCGGCGGCTTCAAGGTGGAGCTGCCCGAGAACGTCGCGATACACTCCAAGACCGGCGCGGTCTACGTGACCACCAACAGGTTCGTCGGCAACCGGCGCGTGGCCAAGAAGCTGCTCAAGTTCTCCTCCTGGGAAAAGGACGCCAGGCTGCTGGCCGAGTACGAGTTCCCCAGCCAGAAGGGCCGCACGGCCAGCATGGCCCTGGACGACTCCGCCGAGCCGCCGGTGATATGGGCCGCCGGGGACCTGGTCGGCAAGCGCTGCCTGCTGCGGATTGAGGACCGCGGCGCGAAGTTCGCCCTCACCGCGAACCTCCTGGACCTCAACAAGGACCGCTTCGGGGTCAAGCCCCGCCTGGCGGTGCATCCCGAAACGGACCTGGTAATCTGCAACGACGGCGCGGCCACGCTCAACGGCTACGACGGCCTCAGCGGCAAGCAGGTCAAACTGCCCTTCGAGTACGGCGCGGACATGGCCGTGGGCCTGGATGGCAACTGGTACATCCAGACCGGCAAGAGCTACTCCGGGTACATCTGCCGCTACGATAAGAATCTCAAGCCC
>CAZONU010000028.1:11150-22532 GCA_964581145.1 uncultured Planctomycetia bacterium | reverse complement strand
CTAAGTCGGTCCGCAAAAGTTCTGATGCCGAAGCCGCGCCCCCGCACCGGCCCCCTCACTTTCTCATGAAGGGGGCCGGTGCTTTCCTTGGAGAACATGCAGGCCTCCGGCGGCTGTGCAAACCGGCGTGCGGACGGAGCCGGCGCGCGAGCGAGCCGGCCGCCGCACGAGGGCGCGGCCGTGCCGAAGAGAAACAGCCGGGGGCCGCCCACAACTAGAGAGGGAGGGAGACCCCCTGCGCCCCGGCTCCGGCCCTCCGGGACACGCGCACTCCTTGAGAACTTCCGCGGCCCCGCTTAGCGCGGCTCCGCCGTAACCCCCTGGAGGGCGCCTCGCCCTACTTTTTCCCGCCTTTCGGCGGCTGGTTAAGCAGCCAGTGCGCGCAGGCCGGCAGCTTCATGCCCCCGGTGACCCGCTTGTGGCTCTCGCCGCCGTCCTTGCCCAGGCCGAGCTGCTTGTACTTCTCCTCGCCGGTGAGGTGGTAGAGCACCGCGTAGAACTCCGCGAAGTCGCCGGTGTAGAAGCCCTTGGGGTGGGTGTTGCGCTTGGCCTCGATGGCCGCGGCCATCTTCTTGCAGACGTGCAGGGCGTCGGGGTCGCCGGTGTGCAGCGCGGTCTGCGCGGCGGCGCGGCAGAAGACGAAGGTGAACCACCAGTTGACGTCGGTCTTGCGGCGCATGGGGAACTTGATCTCGCCGGCGTCGACCATCCCCTTGAAGTTGGCGGTGCAGGCCTTGAGCAGCTTCTCCACGCGCTCCTCGCCGGTAAGCTCCCAGTAGCGGTAGCAGGCCCGCCAGGACCAGCCGGTGGCGCGGTGCACGCTCGGCCCGCGGTAGCCCGAGTAGTAGCCGCCGTGGGCGGCGATGATCAGCATGTTCTCGAAGGCGCGCTGGTCGCCCATTAACAGGTAGCGGTCGTAGACCAGGTCCATGACCATGTGCGCGGGGTTGGGCAGCCACCACGTCGTGCGCGAGTAGCGGCCCCCCTGGTACCTGGTGACCTCCGCGTCCTTGGGCTGCGCCCGCCGGGTCCAGTCCTCGCTGCGGTTGTTGGCGCGGAAGTGGTTCCAGTCCTTGAAGCTGAAGGGGTCCTGGTCCTCTATCCGGTAAGCGCGCACGTCGCGGAAGTGGCGGCTTCTGGCGTCGCCGTTGAGCAGCCAGCCGTAGACCCCGGTCACGAACCAGCGGTAGAGGTAGTTGTCCTCGTTCATGGGCTGGCGCGCGCCGTGCTTGGAGTGCCCCCCGCACGAGCGCCAGCGCTCGCCGAAGACCTGCCAGCCGTAGGCGTTGCCGTAGAGCCTGTCGCCCGAGAGCATCCGCGAGCCGTAGGCCTCGACGCGGTTGTTGGGCCGCTTGGTCATGCCCCCGGTGGGCACGGTGAAGGGCCCGGTGTCGGCCAGCGCGCCGCAGGCGGCGATGTGCTTGATCTCCGCCGGCCGGGGCAGGACCTTGGACTCCCAGGCCCCGCCGAACCTGGCCGCGTCAGGCGTCGCGCCGTAGACCCCCGCCCGGCCCTTGGCGTAGAAGTGCAGGGCGATCTCGTGGCCCTTGGCGCTGGCGTCCTCCAGGAAGTGGGGGGCCTTGTACTCCCGGGGGAAGAGCGCCAGGCGCAGCCTGCCGTCAGCGAAGACCTCCACGCCCTTGGGGAACTGCTGCCAGAAGTTGCGCACGTGCATGATCACCCCGCCGCGGACGGTCTTGAGGTGGGCCGTGCCGGTGGCCTGGTCGCCCTTGGATATCTCCTCCTCCTTGCCGCCGGTGCGCCTGAAGACCTTGTAGCCGCGGAAGCTGCTGGTCGAGGCCTTCAGACTCCTCCAGCCGGAGACCGTCATCTTGGCCGTGCCCGGGCAGCTCTCCCAGGTACCCGCGCCGTTGGAGTCCTGGTAGAGGCAGACCGACAGGCCCTTCTCCAGCGTGCCGGCCTGCGGCGCGCCCTTGTGCCCGGCCAGCGAGTACTCGACGACCCCGTCCTTGAGCTTGACCACCAGCGAGGCGTCCTCGAAGACCGGCGTGCCGATGCTTTTGGGAAAGTTGTTGCCGATGATCAGGTCGGTGAAGACGGTGGTGCCCCCCGCGTAGAAGTCCATGAAGTAGTCGTAGGAGTACATGCCCTTGCTGTAGCCCTTGCCGCCGGGCGCGCGGTGCACGCCCCGGGCGCGGACCCGGACGCGCATGGGGCCCTTCTCGATGACCGCCACGCTGCGGGTGCTCGCCGAGGAGTAGTATTTTGTCTTGAAGGCGTCCTCCAGGACGGTGCCGCATTGAGGAGTAGTAGCCAGCATCTCCTCGCCGGGCGCGAACCTGCCGTCGCCGTCGGCGTCGACCATGGCGCTCTGCAGGAAGTTGAAGCCCTTTCTGGCGATAACGAAGCGCGCCGGGCCGGTGGTGACGGTGATGGCCGCCGCGGTCTCGGTGACGGTCAGTTTACTTTTCGGCGCGGGCGCGGCGGTTTTGGCGTTACTCAGCACGAAGCTCTGGGCCTCATTGGCCTTGACCTCCGTCTGGAAGTCGACCAGCACCCAGCGGATGGAGTTGTCCGCCCGCCACCAGCGGGCCAGCACCCGGAACTGCGCGGGGACAGCTTTGCCCTTGTGCAAGAGGCGCAGCTCGTCGGTCTTCTGGGCCTGGCCGGGCAAGAGCGGCACCCCGCCGGAGACGTAGCGATACCCGGCCTTGCCGCGGCCCTCCTTGAGCTCCAGGGGGATCTCCCAGGCGGCCGCCGTCCCGGCCGCGAGCAGCCCTCCCAGGACCAGTGCACCCAACGCGCGCTTGTTCATCTATTAGTCTCCTATCCGTATCCGCCCAATAGCATACACCGCGGGGAGGGGCGGGTTCAAGTAAATGTACGGTCAACCGGGCAAGCTGCCGGGGGAGGCTGATTTGCGCGCGGGGCCCAGTCGGGCATTGCGTCAGTAACCTCAGCTTCTCCAAAGTGTTGGGAACCCTTCGGACCGGCGCGCGGGATTTTCCCGCGGGAATACCGGTCAGCCGGCCGTTCGGCGACGCGTGGGATAGTGGGAGCAGGAGAAGGCAGATGGCTGAGCCCTCGAGGCAAGAGCTGCTCTGGAGCTGGCGGACCGAGCGCTCGCTCGAAGCATTGGGAGAGCTGCTCAAGGCGCAGCGCGGCCGGGCGTACTCGATAGCCTTCCGGCTGACCGGATCCGGAGCCGACGCCGAGGACGCCGTGCAGGAAGCCTTCATCAAGCTGCTCTCCAGGCGCAAGGGCTTCGAGAACCTCGACGAGTTCGACGTGAACGTGTACCGGGCGGTCGTCCAGTGCTCCCTCGACGCCCGGAGAAGCGAGCGGCGCAGGGCCGCGCGCGAGGAAAAGGCCGGTCGGAGCGCGGCGGCAGCAGCAGCCGGGACCGGCGCGGAGGCGGAGATGTCGGAGACGGAGATGCGCGAACTGCGTGAGAGGCTGAGGACCGCCGTCGCCGAGCTGCCCGAGGAGCAGCGCGCACCCGCGGTGCTCTGCTACTACCACGGCATGAGCGAAGCGCGGGCCGCCGAGGTCCTGGAGGTCCCGCGCACCACGCTGCGGAGACGCCTCTCGAACGCGCTGCACGGCCTGAGAGTACGCGCGGCGAAGAGGGGCGCATTCCCGGCCGTTGCCCTGCTCCTTTCGGTCATGGGCGGCGACGACGCCCTGCGCGCGCCAGACTCGCTGTGCGCCGCGCTGGACCGCTCCCTTCCCGGGCGGCCGTGCTCCGAAATACCGACCGTGCCCGGTGGCGAGGCCGCGTTGACCGCCCCCGCGGCCTCGGGCGCGGCCAAGTCGGCAATCGCCGTGTCCGCCGCAGCGCTGCTGGCCATCGCCGCATTGGTGGCCGGCAGCCGCTTCGCGGGAGATGCGGGCAGCCGGCCCGGGCCGAGTGCAAAGAGAAGTAACGGACGTGAAGCGGCCACAGTGGCCGCCGACGAGGATGCGAAGCAGAAGGAGGAACCGGTGATGAAAAAGAAGATGGCTGGGATCGGCGCCCTGGCAGGAGGCCTGCTGCTCTCCGGGGCGGCCGCGGCCAGCGAGCCCAAGGCCGAGGTCGCGGGCGTGATCGCCAAGATCAGGGCGCGCCAGGCGGCCAAGGCCGAGGCGGCCAAGAAGGACGCCGCCGACCGGGCCAAGGCCTACGAAGGCCGACGGAAAGTCTACGGCCAGTAGAGCCTGAGAACACGGCGGGGCGGGGGTGGCGCCGGGCGCCCCCCGCCCCGCACCGACGAGGAGAGAAGATCATGATAACCGCCTCTATCCGCAAAACCTTCCTGGCCGGCCTGGCGGCCGCCGGCCTGGCGCTGTCCGCGGCGACCGCGGCCCCGGCCGGGGAGAAGTCGCTGGCGGACCAGCTCAAGGTCCTGAACGGCGCGCTGGCCGAGAGCTTCACGACGCGGGACTGGCGGATGATGGAGATGGTCGCCCGCGGCGTGAAGGCCGCCGGGCTGGAGGGCGCGGACCTCGAGATCTTCACGCTCCGCGCCGAGCGCGACGCGGCTTTCAAGAGCGCCCGCGCGCGCGGCACCATCATCTCCTGGGGGCGGGCCTTCAGGGCCAAACTCGGGAATAAGGACGCGCGGGCCGCGCTGCGCAAGGCGGCCCTCAGCGAACCCGCGCCGGTCGAGAACCCGGCTGGGAAGAAGCTCTCGCGGGAGGAGTCGATGAAGGCTTGGGCGGCCTATCGCAAGTACACGGCGGGCCTGGCCGAAGCCGACGCGGCCCTGCTGGCCCTGGCCATGCTCGGCGAGAAGGACGCCAAGGAACCGGCGCTCAAGCGCATCAGGGCGAAGGGTGCGCCCCGCAACGTCCAAGTCCTCGTGTTCGCCGCGCTGGCCGCCGACGCCGAGGCCAGCTGGAAGGAGCTGGTCAAGACCTGCTCGGCCAAGAACGGTGGCGAGGTGGCCTTCAGCACTCGCACCTCGATCCTCTCGGCCCTGGCGGGCCTCGCCAGCAAGGACAAGACCGGCAAGCGCTCGGTCGAGTTCCGCATCGAGGGCGACCTGGCCAAGAAGATCCCCGCCGACTCGGCGCCCCAGCTGCGCAAGGCTTTCATGTCCCTGATCTCCGACGCCAAGGAAGGCACCCGCGATTCCTGGACGCTGCTCTGGGCCGCGCGCGCCATCCCCGGCATGAAGGAGGATGCCGCGGCGGTGGCCGCACTCAAGACCCTCGGCGGCAAGATGAAGGGCCACGCGGCCAAGAGCTGGAACACCAACCTGGAGCGCTTCCTGGGAGAGAAACCGAGGAACGGCGCGGACAAGCCGGAGACGTTCTAGCGCCGCAACAACACTCCCCGAGGTTCGGCGCGGGGTCCAGAAGTGACACGAGGGCTTGGCGGGAGGGCGGGCCTGAGTCAGCCCGGCCGCCTCAGAACTTGAGATCGAGCTGCAGGCGCTGGTAGTCCCTCTCGTCGGGCTCGTCCATGTTCCGGTCGTTGTTGAAGATCGATCTCCTCCTTCCGGGTCGTCTCCCCGGCACCGGCCGCCGCACCCAATGTCCCCGGTTGGCCGCCAGCGGGAATAAACCGGGGAGCGGGCCGCTCAAGGTGATTTCAAAGGCCGTCGCTTCTCGCCGACGGCCGGGCGGCACGGTCCATAGGCCTTGCTGCAGGCGGGAGAAGAGAGCTATCGCCCGGGAACCCCCGACTTCTCCGCCTTCCTGGCGATCTTGATGTCGATTATCGGCGAGCCGTCCCGCGCGTCCAGTCCGGCCACCCGCGCGCGGTTTCCCTCGATCCGCTCGAGGCGCACCACCGTCGCGCCGATGGGGTTGGGGCGACTCGGGCTGCGCAGGGCGAAGACGCCCTTGAGCGGGCGGCTCCGGTCGCCCCTCGGATGCACCTTCAGCCGCTTGCGGTCCCCGGGGCTCAGCTGGTGCATCCAGTAGAACACCTCCAGCTGGTCGCCGGGCCTGGCCCCGTACAGGCCCGCGGCGCAGGTGGCGTCGAGTTCCAGCACGCTCTCCCCGCCCGGGAGCCGGCGGACCGTCCCGATGGGGCGAAGCTTCAGCTCCATTCCCGCTCCTCCAGTGGTCGCAGAGGCTGTCGCCGGTCCGGAGGGTGCCGGCCGGGCAGTCGGCCGCGACCTTCCCGGGATTCTCGCCGGGCGCGCCAGTCGCCACCTCGATGCCGGACTGCTCGAAGAGCCCCCGGTCCCGCGCGCCCGTGCCGCCGGCCATTATCACCCTGGCGCCCTTTTCTGCCAGCCACTCGAACCGAGAGCGCAAAAGCCGTAGTGAGGACGGGCGAGATGCCATCCGCGAGCTGCCGGGGTCCGCTGGTGCAGCCCGTATCGACTTTGCCGATCCAGAGGACCGCGCCGGACGTTTCGAGGAGGCTTGCGCGGCCGGCTCAATAACCCTTGTCGCCCTGCCTTCCCAACCCGCTCTCTCGCGCCCCACGCCACTTGACCCCCTCTCACCACCGCGCTAGCATCCGGTCGGCGCCCGGGGGAGGGAAGGCGCTCCCGTGCAGAGCTCCCGCGAGCTGATTCGCGACCTCTTCGCCGGCCGGGCCGGCGAGCGCGTCGGCCGAACCGGGGTCCATAATCTGGAGTATCTGCCACGTGTAGATGATCATCATTCCGGCCAATACAACCGCCCGAGAATGCCCCGCGACGACCGGAATCTACCTGGACAGCCGTTACGTAAGTGCCTACCATCTCCGGGACTTGGACCTCGGCCGAGTTTCGGAACAGGACGGGACCTACGGGCCGGTCGCGACCGAAGTCGCCGCCGGTCTGCCGGATGAGAGAAGGGTGGTGCTGCGGTGAGAGAGACCTCGGGCAAGGCTCTTCTGGTTTGGCTGGTACTGGTGCTGGCGCCGGCGGCTTCGGCCGGCGAGTGGCGGATCAAGCTCGCCGTCAAGGAACACCGGGGCGCCTCGGGTCGCCGGAGGGTCACTTGCGGCGTTCCCCTGCTGCCCGGGCAGGCTAAGAAGGCGTCCGAGCTGCGCCTGGCCAGGAGCGGTCCGGGCGGGAAGCTCTCCGCCGTGCCGGCCCAGTTCCGCGTTCTGGCTCGCTGGTGGCGCGGGGACAATTCCATCCGCTGGGTGCTGGTCGACTCCGCGACCGGGGTGAAAGCCAAGGGCACGGAGGAGTTTCTCCTGACCAACGCGGAGCTGCCCGTTCCGGCCACGCCCCTGGCAGTCAAGCAGGACGGGAACTCCATCACGGTGGACACCGGAGCGGCCAGGTTCGTAGTCGACCGCAAGAAGTTCAACTTCCTCAAGAAGGCCATCGTGGACGTGAACGGCGACGGCAAGCTGGGCGTCGACGAGGATCTACTGGCCAGCACGCCGCAGTGCGGTGGCGTGTTCGAGGACACCTTCGGCCAGAAGTACCTGGCCAGCGCGGGGACGACATCTGTTGAGATCCTCGAATCCGGCCCCATGCGCGTCTGCGTGCGCGCGCGCGGCAAGAACCTGGCCCCCGCGGGAAAGGGCTACTCGCCGGGGATGTACCGTTTCGACGTCTTCCTCAACTTCTACGCCCGCAGCACCTCCGTCTACGCCGACGTGATTCTCGGCAACCACGCGCCGAAGAGCATCAGCATCCCGGCCTTCGAGGACGGTTCGTTGATACTCAAGCTGGCCGGCGGCGCCAAGGGCTTCAGGCTGCTGGGCGAGAAGCCGGCCGAAGGCAAGCTCGCGGCCGGCGAGTCGGCGCGCATCTACCAGGACTCCAACGGCGCGGACACCTGGAAGGTCTGCTCCGGCTTCGGCAAGATGCGGGCCTCCGGCTGGCACAAGCTCCCGGACCAGTTCACCACCTTCCGAGGCTACAAGGTCTTCAAGCGCGCCGGCGGGAAAGAAGGGACGATCTCCACAGGCAATCACGCCCGCGGGACGCTGCATGCCTGGAACGACCGGGGCGGCGTGGTCGCGCACGTCAAGAACTTCTGGCAGCAGTTTCCGATGGCCACAGAGGTCGGTGCCGACGGCACGGTGCGGCTGGGACTCTGGCCGCGGGAGTGGAAGTGGCCCCACTTCCTGACCGACGGCGAGGCCAAGGGCCACGAGGTCGTCCTGCACTTCTACGCGGCCAAGGGAGCGCCCGGCGGCCACGCCAAGGACGCCTCCGGGCGACCTCGAGCCGAATCCGTCGCCGACCGCTGGGACGCCCGGGTCTTCGCCGTCCCACCTCTCAAGCATCGGGCCGCGACCGGAGCACTGTCGGACGTGGGCCCCTACACGCCTCCGACCAGGGCGATGGGCAAAAAGCCCAACAGCCGGGTGGCGATCAACAGCTCCAGGATGTTCACCACCGACAAGCTCTACGGCAACGCCTACGGGCGCAGGGTCTTCGGCGAACGCTGGCGTTCCCAGGGCGGGCACGGCTCGCGGGGCGCCCGCCAGCCCATCGACCAGGACAACTACCTCTGGCGCTGGTACCTGACCGGCGTTCCCGACTGGCTGGCCCTCGGCGACGCGCGCAGCCGGCAGTATCGCGACGTGCGCTGCTACCGCTTCGAGGGACAGGACGCGCTGGGGTTCAAGAACTGGGCCGCGTTCCGCGTGGCCAACCGGTCCGAGCGGCGGGAGTGGGCCAATCGTCCCCAGCCCAAGAACGACGAGATCACCAAGTACCGGAAGGGCCTGCCCAACTACGGGACCTCCTGGGAGTTTCCCAACCCGGAGCACTGCGTCCTGGACCTGCTCTACGACCGCTACCTGCTCTACGGCGACGTGCGCAGCCTGGAGAACATGCGCGTGGCCGCCGGTCACGGCGGTTACTTCGCCATCAACTACGCCCCCAAGCCCGGCGCCAAGAAATTCGGCGGCTCGCTGGGCCGCTCCAACGGCTGGTCCTGGCGGACGCTGGAGCGCTACTGGGAGCTCACCGGCGACAAGCGCGCCGGGGAGATGCTGAAGGAGGTCATAAAGAGGTACGAGCCGCTGATCGGCAAGGGGAACCTCTGGTTCCGCGACGACCGCTCGGCCCACGCCAGCGACTGGTTCACGCAGATACTCACCCGGGCCGCCGCCATGACCGCGCTGCACACCGGCGATCCCAAGGCGCTGGAGATCTGCCGGGCGCTGGCCGTCGGCAAGGACAAGCCTCAGCCCGGCTCGATCACCTACGGCAAGCAGCACCAGATCGACGCCCGCAGGTTTGCCACGCTCTTCGCCGTGCTCTACCACCTGACCGGTGAGGAGAAGTACAAGAAGCCGCTGGCCGAGTACCTGAAGGGCGACAGCATGCTTTCGTCCGGCGGCTACTTCCCAGCCTCGGACCACTGGCTCCTGACCCAGCCGCCCAGGAAGCGGAAGTGACGCCAAGGACCTTCCCCGTGCAGAGCTCCTGCGAGCTGATCAAGGACCTCTTCGCCGGCCGGGCCGGCGAGCGCGTCGGCCTGCGCGACAACCCCTGGAACCGCACCCTCCGCAAGTGGGTCGGGCAGGGCTACCCCGTCGACGAGAAGGGCGAACCGGTCAGCCCCGCCGAGCACTTCGGGTTCGACATGATCGCCGTCCGCGAGGAGTTCGACTCCCTGCCGATTCGCGGCTTCGAGGAAGTCGAGGAGGAAACCGAGGCGTGGGAGGTCCGCCGCAACGGCGCGGGCGCCGCGCTCAAGTGGTGGAAGCACCGCTCCGGGACTCCCGAACATATAGACTTCCGAATGACGGGCCGCCAGGTTTGGGAGCGCGACTACCGCCCGCACCTCCTGGAGCTGGACCGCGGGCGCCTGGACGTCGCGGGCGCCCGCCGGAACCTCGCGCGCCGGCGGGCCCAGGGCTACTGGACTCACTACGGCGACATCTTCATCTGGGAGCTGATGCGCCGCAGCCTGGGCGACGTGTGCATGTACGAGTCCCTGGCCCTGGACCCCGACTGGATCAAGGACTACAACCAGGTCTACACCGACTTCTACAAGCTGCACTACGGCGCGCTCATCGAGGAGGCCGGCCGGCCCGACGGGGTCTGGCTCTTCGAGGACCTCGGCTACCGCAACGGGCTGTTCTGCTCGCCGGCCATGCTCGAGGAGCTGGTCTTCCCCTACTACCGCCAGCTGGTCGACTTCTTTCACGGTTACGGCCTCCCGGTGGTGCTGCACACCTGCGGGGGGATAGAAGCCGCGCTGCCGCTCATCGTCGAGGCCGGCTTCGACGGGCTGCACCCCATGGAGGTCAAGGCCGGCTGCGACGTGCTGCGCTTCGCCGACAGCTACGCCGATAAGCTGGTCTTCATCGGCGGGCTGGACGCCCTCGTGCTGGAGTCCGGCGACCGCGAGCTGATACGCAAAGAGACAATCCGCATCATTGAGGGCATGAAGGCCCGCGGGGCGCGCTACGTCTTCGGCTCGGATCACTCCCTCTCCACCAACGTGGACTACAAGGACTTCCGCCTAGCCGTGGAGGTCTACCGCCAGCACGCCGCGCGCTGACGATTGACAGCCCGCGCGCCGCGGGGCTACACTCTCCGGCATGGAACGTCACCGGCGCACCGTGCACCGCCCCTCGGGGGTCCCCGGCCTGGAGCAGGTCGGCCGCGACCTCCACGGAGAAGTGATTCCCCTGGCGGAGCACCGCCACCAGGGCACGGAGATCTGCTATCTGGCCGGCGGCGAGGTGGTCTGGGTGCTGGGCCGGCGGCGGCTGCGCCTGGTCGGCGGCATGGTTTCGGTGATGTCGCCGGGGCTGGTCCACCGCGGGGAGCTTGACGTCATCGCCCCCGCTGACCTCTACTGGGCGGTCCTCCACGCCCAGAAACTCCAGCCCAAGCTGGACGCCCGCAGCCTCAAGGCGCTCACCGGCCGGCGGGCCCGGGTCGCCGAGGCGCCGGCCTGCGTCGGAAGGCTGTTCGCGGAGATCATGGCCGAGTGCGCCGCCAAGAAACCCGGCTGGCGCGCCGCCGCCGGGGCGCGGCTGACTGTACTCGCTACTGAGTGCGCCCGGCTGACCCCGCGCCGCGGGCCGCGCCGCTCCCGGCCGCTGCCCCCCGCGATCGCCCGGGCCGCGCGGCTCATCGCCGGGGACCTCGAGCACCCTCCGGCGGCGCGCGAGCTGGCCCGCGCCGCGGGGCTGGGCCCCACGCGCTTTCACGCGCTCTTCAAACACACCATGGGCCTCACCCCCCGCGACTACCTCGCCCGCCTGCGCCTGGCCGAGGCCCGCCGCCGGCTGGCCGCCGAAAGCGGGGACATCACCGCGCTGGCCTTCAGCCTGGGCTTTCCCTCCAGCCAGCACTTCGCCACGACGTTCAAGAAGCACACCGGCCTGACCCCCTCCGAGTACCGCCGGCGCTCCGCGCCGGGGAGAAAGAAGAAGTGAAGACCCTGGACTGGCGGCGCGAGATTCCAGTCCGCTGGGAGGCCGACGTGGCCGTCGTCGGCGGGGGCATCGCCGGGGTCTCGGCGGCCTGCGCGGCGGCGCGGGGCGGCGCGCGGGTCGTGCTGGTC
>CAZONU010000028.1:4106-11140 GCA_964581145.1 uncultured Planctomycetia bacterium | reverse complement strand
GTGGGCAACTGGTGCGGCCCGACGCGCGGGCAGGGCGAGGTCTTCGACGAGATCGTCGCCGGCCTGGAGTCCTGCGGGGGCATCTCCCCCTATCGCGGCGCCTACCGGGACTTCTCCGAGCTGGAGTACCGCTTCACCGACCACGAGCTCCTCGCCGTAGTCCTCCAGGAGATGCTGCTGGCGCGCGGCGTGAAGCTGCTGCTGCACACCCGCTTCGTGGACGTAGTTGTGGAAAAGAACCGCATCGCCGGCTGCGTCCTCGCCGGGAAGAGCGGGCCGGAAGGCCTGGCCGCCCGCCAGTTCGTGGACGCCAGCGGGGAGGCGGATCTCGCCCGCGCCGCCGGCTTCGAGACGGTGGCGGGCCGGCCCGGCGACGGCCTGGCGCTGCCCATGTCGATGATGTTCTTCGTGCGCGAGGTGGCCGCCGCCGAGGCCCGCGCCCAGGTGCCCGAAGGGAAGTTCGAGACGTTCCCGCCCAAAGAGTCCCTGCCCATGACCAGCATCTGGCGCGCCGGGCCGGGCCGCAAGGCCGTCAAGGTCAAGCTGGCCGGCTTCGACGCGGCCGACACCGAGAGCCTGTCCGCCGCCGAGGTCGCCGGCCGCCGCCGGATGATGGCGGTGCTCGACTACTTCCAGCGCGTCGAGAAAAAGCCCTGGCTGCTGGACCACGCTTCGGCGCAGATTGCCATCCGCGAGGGCCGGCGAGTCGTCGGAGATTACGTGCTCAGCGTCGAGGACCTCCGCGCCGGGCGGCGCTTCGAGGACGCCGTGGCCCGCGGGGTCTTCTATCTCGACGCCCACGAGCCGACCACCGACAAGCACGTCGCCCAGATCCCCGACGAGGCCGAGCGCAGCGTGCCGCCCTACCAGATACCCCTGCGGTCGCTCACGGTCCGCGGCGCCGATAACCTGTTAGCCGCCGGCAGGTGCCTGTCCGCCGACCACCTGGCCCAGGCCTCCGCGCGGGTGGCCACCACCTGCTCGATGCTGGGGGCGGCCGCGGGGGTCGCCGCGGCCCTGGCCGCCGAGCGCGGCTGCCCGGCGCGGGAGCTGCCCGGCGCCGAGGTCAGAAAGATCGTCGAGACTCGCGGCGCGCGACTGGAGGTCCCATGACCAGCAAGCCCAACGTGCTCCTCTTGATGGCCGACGAGCACCCCTTCTTCATGACCGGGTGCTACGGGCACCGCAGCGCCCGGACCCCGGCGCTGGACCGCCTGGCCGCGCGCGGCGCCGTCTTCGACGCGGCCTACTCGGCCTCGCCGCTCTGCGCGCCCAGCCGCGCGGCGATGATGACCGGCCGGCTGGCCAGCACGGTCGAGGTCTGGGACAACGCCGCGCCGCTGCGTTCCGACTGGCCGACCTTCGCGCACGGCTTCCGGGCCGCGGGCTACTTCACCGCGCTCTCCGGCAAGATGCACTTCATCGGCCCCGACCAGCTGCACGGCTTCGAGGAGCGCTGGACCCAGGACATCTACCCGGCGACCTTCGACTGGACCCCCTCCACGCGCGAGAGGATAACCCCCAGCACCGGCCAGCACGTCCGCCGGGTCCACGAGGCGGGCCCCGGCCGCAGCCGGGACATGGACTACGACGAGGAGGTCCTCTTCCGCGCCGAGAACGGCCTGCGCCACCTGGCGCGGGCCCCGGCGGGCCGGCCCTGGATGCTGTGCGTTTCTTTCAGCGGGCCGCACTACCCCTTCAAGTGCCCGGAGCCCTACTGGAGCGCGTACTCCGACGAGGACGTCGACCTGCCCGAGCTGCCCGCCGGCTACCTCGAGCGCGACCCCGAGTACGTCAAGTGGCTGCGGCACTACGGCGGCTTCGAGGGGCCGGTGCCCGACGAGGTCTGCCGCACCGCGCGCCGCGCGACGCTGGGCCGGATCACCATGGTCGACGAGTACTTCGGGCGGATCCTGGCGCTGCTCGAGGCGCTGGGCATGTCCGAAGACACGCTGGTCTGCTACACCAGCGACCACGGGGACATGATGGGCGAGCGCGGCCTGTGGTTCAAGGGCTTCGCTTACGAGCCCTCGGCGCGCGTGCCGCTGATCTTCGCCGGCCCGGGAGTGCCCGCCGGCCGCCGCGCCGCCGAGACGGTCAGCCTCCTGGACCTGGGAGTCACCCTCTCGGCGCTGGCCGGCGTCGAGCCCGTTTACGAGGTGACCGACGGCCGGGACATCGCCGACCTGGTCCGCGGCGAGCGCGAATCGGGAACCGGGCAGGCGATAATGGAGTACTACGCCGAGGGCGTCCGCCGCGGCTGGCGCGCCCTCCGCCGGGGGGACTGCAAGCTGGTCATGGTCCCCGGCTGCGAGCCGGAGCTCTTTGACGTAAAGGAAGACCCCGGCGAGTGGAGCAACCTGGCCGGCGACCCGGCCCGCGCGGAGGTCCGCGCGGACCTCGAACGCCGCCTGCTCAATGGCTGGGAGCCGGAGCGCCTGGACGAGGCGCGCCACGGGAGCGAGGAGCGCCGCCTGGCGGTGCTCCGCACGCTGGGTGCGGGCCAGCCGCGCGAGTGGCAGGCGCCCTCCCCCTCGCCGCCGCACCCGCTGGGCTTCAGGTAGAGGGCAGTTGCAGGCGCGGGCCCGGCGCGTAACATGAGCGCCGGAAGGAGGTTCGGAAACGGTGGCGCAGCGCAGGACCGGGCGGCGGCCGAAGCCCCGGCAGCTCTCCAGCGGGGAGCTCGCCGGGATGAGCGGCCTGTCCAAGCGCTCGGTGGTCAAGGCCGTCGCCGACGGCAAGCTCAGGGCCGCGCGCACGGTCGGCGGGCACTACCGCATCTCCCTGCCGGAGGCCCGCAGGTTCATGCGCCGCCGGGGGCTGGACACCGCGGAGCTCGACGCCCGCGAGAACTGCGCGCTGGTGGTGGCCCGCGACCGCTTCGTGGGCGACCTGCTCTCCGACGTCTTGGGCCGCGCGGGGGTGGAGGTGCTCCAGTCCGAGCGCCTCTTCCGCGCCGGGGAGCTGGCCGCCAAGTACCGGCCCTGGATGGTGATCATCGACGCGGCCTCGGCGGGCCCGGACCCCGCGGGGGTCTGCCGCAGCGTGGCCGGCAGCGACTCCTGCCGGGAGGCCCGCATACTGGTGCTCACCGGGGGCGGTGCGGAGGAGAAGAAGGCGCTCCGCCAGGCCGGCGCCCACGGGGTGCTGGACAAGCCGTTCTCCGTCAGGCAGCTCAAAAACAAGCTTCGCGATCTGGGGTTCTCAACCGGCAGTTTCAGGAGGGTCGGCAAATGAGCGGCATTCTGGTGCTCTACCACTCGCGCACGGGCAACACCGAGAAGATGGCTCGGGCGGTCGCCGAGGGCGCCAGGGAGCTGGGCGCCGACGCCTCCATGGCCAAGGCCGAGGGCTTCAAGGCCGAGAAGCTCAAGGACTTCGCCGGCATCGCCGTGGGCAGCCCCACCTACTACGGGATCATGGCCGCCGAGGTCAAGAGGGTCTTCGACGAGAGCGTCAAGTTTCACGGGGAGCTGGAGGGCAAGGCCGGCGGGGCCTTCACCTCCAGCGCCAACCTGGCCGGCGGCAACGAGACCACCATCCTGGACATAGTCCACGCCATGCTGGTCCACGGCATGGTGGTGCAGGGCACCCACGCCGGCGACCACTACGGGCCGGTGGCGGTGGGCGCGCCCGACGGGCGGGCCCTGGAGGGCTGCCGGGCGCTGGGCCGGCGCCTGGCCCGGCTGGTCAAGGCCGTCTCCGCGCACAACCTCAAAGAGTAGACACCTACGTTTCTTCCGAAAGGCAGGACAACCATGCCCAAACCCAAGCTGGACCTCTCCCCCTCCGTCCTCCACCGCCGGCTGATGAATGCCACCAAACAGAAAATGGCTTACCGCGGCGGGGACTTCAAGAAGTGGCGCGGCAAATTACGTAATAAACTCCGCGAGCTGGTCGGGGAGATACCCAAGAAGCGCGTTCCCCTGCGGGTGCGCTCGCTGTGGAAGCAGGAGCATAAGCTGGGCACCATCGAGAAAATAGCTTTCGCCGCCGAGCCCGGCGCGGACGTGTTGGCCTACGCCTGCCTGCCGAAAGACGCCCGGCCGCCCTATGACTTCTTTGTCTGCCTGCAGGGCCATTCGACAGGCATGCACGTTTCTATCGCCCGCCACCGCGAGAACGAATCGAGGCGGATCAAGCCCGACGACGGCGACCGCGACTTCGGCCTGGGCTGCATGCGGAGGGGCGTCGCCGCGCTGTGCATCGAGCAGCGCTCTTTCGGCCTGAGGCGCGAGCAGGTGCAGAAGCGCACCTGGGACCACGGCTGCGTGGACGCGACCATGCACTCGCTGATGCTGGGGCGGACGCTGATAGGCGAGCGCGTTTTCGACGTAGACCGGGGCATCGACTACCTGGCCGCGCGCGGCGACTGCAACATGAAAACAGTCGGGGTGATGGGCAACTCCGGCGGGGGGACGATTTCGCTCTTCGCGGCGGCGCTCCTGCCGCGCGTGAAACTGGCCATGCCCTCCTGCTTCTTCTGTACTTTTCGTGACTCAATCATGAACATAAAGCACTGCGTGGACAACTACGTGCCGAATATTCTCCTCTACGCAGAAATGGCCGACGTGATGGGCCTGTTCGCGCCCAGGCCGGCCGTGCTGGTGGCCGGCCGGACCGACCCGATATTCCCGCTCGCCGGGGTGCGCAAGGCTTTTACGCAGCTCAAGCGCATCTACCGCGCGGCCGGCGCCGAGCGGCGCTGTCACCTGGTGGTGGGCAAGGGCGGGCATCGTTTTTACGCCAATGATGCCTGGCCGCTGATGCTCAGGGAGCTGGCCCGGCTGAAGAAATAGCTAAGCGGGGCCGCAGAAGTTCTCAAGGAGTCCGCATGTCCCGGAGGGCCGGAGGCGGGGCGCAGGGGGCCTCCCTCCCTCTCAAGTAGAGGGCGGCCCCCTGCCGTTTCTCTTCGGCGCTGCCGCGCCCTCGTGCGGCGGCCGGCAAGCCGCGCGCCAACGAGTTGGCACGGCGGCCGGTATGGCCGCCGGGGGGGGAGCTGATGTTTTTTGAGGAAAGCACCGGCCCCCTTCATAAGAAAGTGAGGGGGCCGGTGCGGGGGCTGGAGCCCCCGAGGCTGGGGGGCGCGGCTTCGGCATCAGAACTTTTGCGGACCGACTTAGTGCCCGGCCGGCGCCCTACGCGGCCCGAGGCAAATGGCAAGAGGGACAAACGGCAAACAGTTACTGGGACCCTCGGGACGGAACAACCACCAACACCCGGAGACCGTAGTAGCTGTAGCGGCCCGTCGGCCGGCAGGCGGCGCGAGCCGCCGAACGGCATCCGCCTGGATCGGCGGACCACTCCCCGCCGCGCAGCACATGAAACGTCGAGCCGCCAGCCGGACCTGTGGGGTCGGTCTCCCAACTGAAGACCCCGCGCCGGGGACCGTAGGCGCCGTCCCGGTCCGCGCACCACTCCTTCACGTTTCCGTGGCAATCGTGTAGCCCCCAGGCGTTGGGCTGCCGCGTACCCGCCGGGTGGGTCGCGCCCCCGGAGTTGTCGCGATGCCAGGCGTAAGCGTCCAGCCCGGCGTCGGCGTCCCCGGAGCAGAACCGCATCCTGGTCCCCGCCCGGCAGGCCCACTCCCACTCCGCCTCGGTGGGCAGCCGGAACAGCCCCGGTTCCTTAACCAGAGTGTTGAGTCTCTTCAGAAAATCCTGACAGTCGTCCCAGGACACCCTTTCCACCGGACGCTTGGGGCCTTTGAAGCGACTGGGGTTCGCCCCCGTCACCTTCTCCCAGACCTCCTGAGTGACTTCACACTTGCCCATGTAGAACGGCCTGCTTATACGCACCCGGTGGACCGGACCTTCGTCGGTTCTTCTGTCCGCTTCGCCTTCCGGGCTGCCCATGTCAAACATGCCGGCGGGGATGAGAACGAGATCGAGCGTCACGCCGTCGCCGAGGTCCACGCTCTTCTCGACCGGCAGGCCCAGCCGCTCGGCCGCCTCGTGCTGCCGGCGGCGGGCCTCGGCGGCGTCAAACTCCCAGTGCCGCCAGGAGTTCCAGGCCCACGCCCCGAGGAGCGCCAGCACCACCACGGCGCAGGCGGCCACGTAGAACCGCGCCATGCGTCCCCGGCGTCGCTTGGGGGCGGCGGCGTCTCCGGCCGGCTCCGTGCTCATGGCGGCCGATGATACCTCCCCCCTGCGACGCGGGCAACGGCAATCCTCCCACCCTTCCGCAGCCGGCTTTCGTTGACGCCCGGCCGCGGGGCCGCTATCCTTGTCCCCCTCCGAGGGGGAAGGTCCATTGAGCGCACCGGAAGCTGCCGTAATCTCGATAGGCGAGGAGGTCCTCCGCGGGGAGGTGACTGACACCAACCGCGCTTTCCTGGGGGAGCGGCTGTCCGCGCTGGGCTTTCGGGTGGCCGCGGGGCTGACCGTCCCCGACGAGGAGGAGCGCATCGTCGCCGCATTTGAGCGAGCGCTGGCCTCCGCGCCCGTCGCGGTGGCCACCGGCGGCCTGGGGCCCACCGGCGATGACATCTCCGCGGGGGCGGCGGCGAAGTTCGCGGGGGTCGAGCTGGTCGCTTCTCCGAAAGCCATCGAGAACATCGCCGCGCGCATCAAGTGCCGGCCGGAGGAAGTGACCGGCAACCGCCTCAACATGGCCATGGTCCCCGAGGGGGCCGGGGTCTACCCCAACCCCTGCGGCGCCGCGCCGGGCATACATGTCTCGAAGGACGGCAGGCACCTCTTCCTGCTGCCCGGCGTGCCTCATGAGATGCGGGCCATATTCGAGGAGTCCGTGGCCCCGACGTTAGAGAAGCTCTTTCCCGGCCGTGCCCGGCGCGCCGCGCGGCTCTTGCACGTGTCCGGCTGGCCGGAGAGCCGCGCCGACGCGGCCGCCCGCGAGGCCCTGGCCGAGCCGCTGGCCTCCGGCCTGGAGCTGGGCACCAAGCTGGGCCGCGGGTGGGTGTCCCTGAGAGTGGCCGCCGAGGGGGAAGAGGGCTCCGGGCTCGTCGAGAAGGCCGCCGGGCTGCTCGCCGGGCGCTTCGGCGAGGCCCTGTGGGGCGAGGGGCCGGAGGC
>CAZONU010000028.1:0-4096 GCA_964581145.1 uncultured Planctomycetia bacterium | reverse complement strand
CCATCGACGAGGCCGCCGCCCGGGAGCTTTTGGCGCGCAAGCTCACCCTGGCCCTGGCCGAGAGCTGCACCGGGGGACTGGTCTGCTCCCGGCTGGTGGGCGTCCCGGGGGTCTCCGCGGCGCTGCTTGAAGCGTTAGTTACCTACAGCAACGCGTCCAAAATCCGGCTCCTGGGCGTGGATCCGGGCGTCATCGAGGCCCACGGGGCGGTCAGCCGGGAGTGCGCCGGGGCCATGGCAACGGGCTTGCGCACCAGCTGCGGAGCGGATATAACTCTAGCGGTTACAGGGATTGCCGGACCGCAGGGCGGCTCCGCGGGGAAGCCCGTCGGGACGGTGCATTTTGCGGCGGCCGGCCCGGGCGGGGTCGAGCACGACGTGCAGCGCTTCGGCGGGGTCCGCCACTGGGTGCGCGAGCGCGCGGCCAGCCACGCGCTGTGGATGATCTGGCGAGCTGCGAGGAACGCTTAGCGGCAGATGCTCTACGGGCTGATCGGGGACGTCCACGCCAACACCCAGGCCTTCGAGGTGGCCCTCAAGCACCTCAAGGCCGCGGGGGTCGACAAGATCCTCAACGCCGGGGACCTGGTCGGCTACGGCGCGGAGCCGGCCAAGGCCATCACCATGGCCCGCGAGCAGGTGCACATGGTGACCATCGCCGGCAACCACGACCGCCAGGTGGCCGGCAGCATCGACCCGCGCATGCGCCTGACCGCCACCAAGGCCCTGGAGTGGACCCGCGACAACATCTCCCCGGCGAACCTGCGCTTCCTGGCGGCGCTGCCCGAGGGCCAGATCGTCGACGATAGGTTCATTATGGTCCACGGCTCGCTGGTGGAGCGCGACGCCTACATCCTCACCGCCGGCGAGGTCAAGCGCAACCTGGAATGCATGCTCCGGGAGTTCTCGCAGCTGAAGGTCTGCATCTTCGGGCACACCCACGTGCCCATGCTGATCTCCACCCGCGGGGTGGTCGCCGACCTGCGCGAGACCAAGAGCTTCCAGCTGGAGCCCGGCCAGGTCTACATGATCAACCCCGGCTCGGTGGGCCAGCCCCGCGACCGCTGCCCGCTGGCCTCCTTCGCGGTCTTCGACGACGAGAAGCACACGGTGACCTTCACCCGCAAGCCCTACGACGTGGCCGCCGCCCAGCGTTCAATAGTCCAGGCCGGGCTCCCCGAGAAGTTCGCCCGGCGGCTGAGCGCGGGGGTGTAGGGTGAGGGCCGCGAACGTCCTGGCCTCGGCGGCCGCCTCCCTGGCGGCGCTGGCCGGCGCGAGCTGCGCCCGCCGGACCGGCACCCCCCCGGCCGCGCCCGACCCCTGGCACCGGGGCGTCCTGGCCACCACCTTCTGGGTCGGCGAGCCCGGCAACGAGAAGAGCGCCTGGGACCCGAAGTGGCAGGCCAACTTCGGCGGCGTCGACGATCCGAAAAGGCGCAAAGGCTGGCTGCCGGCGAGCTTTAATCCCAAACAGAACACCTTCTACTGCGCGCTGCCCTACAACGACGTGGCCGGGCGGCCGAACCGGCGCTCGAAGCTCAAGGGCCGCTGGGTCCAGGTCCGCGCCGGCGGGGAGAGCTGCTACTGCCAGTGGGAGGACGTCGGCCCCTGGCGCACCGACGACAAGGCCTACGTGTTGGGCGGCGCGCGGCCCCGGGCAGAGCAGGAGGCCAAGGCGGGCCTCGACCTCTCCCCGGCGGTCCGCGACTACCTGGGACTCACCGGCAAGGACCCCGTGGACTGGCGCTTCGTGCGCCGCGGGGAGGTCCCCGAGGGCCCCTGGCGGGCGGTGATAACCGGGCCGGGGCACAGGACATCCAATAGGGGGAAGTAGCATGGCCCTGGAGCGCAAGGACGTCGAGCACGTCGCCCGCCTGGCCCGGCTGGAGCTGAGCGAAGAGGAGCTGGAGCTCTACACCAGGCAGCTCGGCGAGGTGCTCGGCTACGTGGAGCAGCTCGGCGAGGTGGACGTCGAGAACGTCGAGCCCCTGGCCGGCGGCGCCGGCGGCGGCAACGTTTTTCGCAAGGACGGCGTGAAGCCCTCGCTGGAGCGCGAGAAGGCCCTGGGGGGCGCGCCGGACTCCGACGGGTGGCACTTCCGGGTGCCCAAGGTCATTGACACCGGAGAGGGGCACTGATCATGGCCAAGAAGAAAGCGGGGACGACGCGCGTTGCGGTGCTGATGGGCTCGGACAGCGACCTGCCGGTCATGCGCCTGACCGTCGAGCGGCTGGCCGACCTGGGCGTGGGCTGCGAGGCCCGGGTGCTCTCCGCGCACCGCTCGCCCGACGCGGTGGCCCGCTTCGTGCGCGACTGCCCCAAGCGGGGCATCAGGGTGATCATCGCCGCCGCCGGCGGCGCCGCCCACCTGGCCGGGGCGGCCGCCGCGCACACGACATTGCCGGTCATCGGCGTGCCCCTGGTGGCCAACGAGCTGGGCGGAATCGACGCCCTGCTGGCCACGGTGCAGATGCCCTCGGGCGTGCCGGTGGCCACCGTGGCGACCGGCCCGGCCGGGGCGCGCAACGCCGCGGTGCTGGCCGCCCAGATACTGGCCCTCTCGGACTCGCGCCTGGCCAAGCGCCTGGCGGCCTTCAAGCACGAGCTGGCCGCGGCGGTGGCCGCCAAGGACCGGCGCGTTCAGGATGAACTGACCGGCTAGGCATGCCGGCGGTTAAGAAACTTGAGCGCCCTTTGACGCGGACGGGGGACTGATGCCGGAAGACCTCGAACTCCAGCCTTCCAAGTTCGGGCAGAGCGAGACCCGCATCTTCCTGGACCTCGCCCTGGAGCGGGGCTACGTCAGCCGCGAGCAGGTCGACGAGACCCTCCAGATCCGCGAGAAGCTGCAGGAGATGGGCCTGGACGAGCGCGTCCAGGACCTGATGATCAAGAAGGGCTTCATCACCGAGAGCGACGCGCGGAGGGTCGGCAAGGCCCTCAGCGGCTACCGCCGGCTGGGCAACTACGAGATCCTGGCGCGCATCGGCCAGGGCTCGATGGGCTCGGTCTTCAAGGCCCGGCAGATATCCATGGACCGCAACGTGGCCCTCAAGATCCTGCCGCCCAAGCTGGCCGCCGACAAGGTCTACGTGGAGCGCTTCCTGCGCGAGGCCCGCGCGGTGGCCAAGCTCAACCACGTCAACATCGTCCAGGGCATCGACGTCGGCGAGGAGAAGGGCTACTACTACTTCGCCATGGAGTACGTCGAGGGCATCACCGCCCGGGAGACGCTCAAGAGCAAGGGCCCCTACCGCGAGAAGGAATGCCTGGAGATCATCATCCAGATCGCCCGGGCCCTGGACCACGCCTCCAGGGCCAGCCTCGTCCACCGCGACGTCAAGCCCGACAACATCATCATCACCCCCCAGGGCGTGGCCAAGCTGCTGGACCTGGGCATCGCCAAGACCCTCGACGCCGCCGGCGAGGAGGGCGTGCGCCTGGGCACCCCCTACTACATCTCCCCGGAGCAGGCCCGCGGCGACGCCGACGTCGACACCCGCAGCGACATCTACTCCCTGGGGGCCACCTTCTACCACATGGTGGTGGGCTCGCCGCCCTTCTCGGGCTCCAGCGCCGAGGAGGTCATCCGCGCGCACCTCACCGCCACGGTGCCCAACCCCCGCGAGGTCCGCCCGGGGCTGAGCCGCAACATCTCCCGGGTCATCGCGATGATGATGGCCCGCGACCCCGCCGACCGCTACCAGGCCCCCGCCGGGCTCCTCGGCGACCTGGATAATCACGCGGTTGGGGTTCCGCGCGAGGCTGTGACCGTGAAACTCGTAATCGACGGGCACCACGGAAAACACGACCAGCTCGAAACCGTCCGTTTCGTCCTCGTCGTCCTCGTCGGATTTCTCGCGGTAGCGGACGAAAAAGTCGATCCCGTAGGTGTGGTTCATCAGTTGGCGGAGCATGTCGGCGGCGGTGACCGTCTCGCCCCACGTGATCACCTGCTGGAGGTTTTCCAGCAGCTCCGGCTGGCCGGCCAGGGTCCAGACCGGGCCGTCGTCGCCCGATTCGTCGACGTAGTGGGCCAGCAGGTACTCGGCGTATTGCCGATGGGTCCAGGTCTCGTCGCCGCCGTGGTTGTAGAC
>CAZONU010000027.1:14271-22708 GCA_964581145.1 uncultured Planctomycetia bacterium | reverse complement strand
GACATCGGCGGCATCCCCCGCCTGCTGGACGTCGGCCAGTGCAATGACGCCTACTCGGCCGTGCAGATCGCCCTGGCGCTGGCGGAGGCCTTCGACACCGACGTCAACGGCCTGCCGCTTTCGCTGGTGCTTTCCTGGTACGAGCAGAAGGCCGTGGCCATTCTGCTCTCGCTGCTGCACCTGGGGATCAAGAACATCAAGATCGGCCCCAGCCTGCCGGCCTTCGTTTCGCCGGGCGTGCTCAACGTGCTGGTCGAGAAGTTCAACATCGCGCCGATCACGACCCCGGAGGAGGACCTCAAAGCCATACTGGGCTAGACCGGAAAGCCAGCGGAGAGAGAAGCGAGGTGGTCCTCTTGAGAATCGCCTTGCAGGCCCCGGCAAATGGGAGATAATCTCCGCCATCACCGGGAACGGATCATGAGGGGGTGCTCAATGAAGGCAGCCAAGTTCATGCTTCTGGCGGTGCTGGCCGTCCTGGCCCTGGCGGGCGCGCGGGTCGCGGAGGGCGGCGAGCGCTTCATCATCAGGCAGGCCGGCAAGCTCGGCTACATCGACAAGGCCGGCAAGGTGGTGGTGCCGCCCCAGTTCGACCGGGCCGAGCAGTTCAGCGAGGGCGTGGCGGTGGTCCGGGTCGGGGGCCGGCGGGGCACCTGCGGCTACGTCGACAGCGAGGGCAAATTCACCGTCAACCCGCAGTTCGACGACGCCCGCAGCTTCAAGGAGGGGCTGGCCCTGGTGCGGATGGGCAAGCAGTACGGCTTCGTCGACAAGAGCGGCAAGGCGGTCATAAAGCCGCAGTTCAACCTGGCCGAGCCGTTCAGCGAGGGTCTGGCGCTGGTCAGGATCGGCAAGAAGTACGGCTACATCAACAAGGACGGCAAGTACGCCATCAACCCGCAGTTCGTCCTGGCCGCCAGCTTCTCGGAGGGGCTGGCCGTGGTCCGGGTAGGCAGGAGCTACGGCTACCTGGACAAGACCGGCAAGCTGGCCATCCGGCCGCAGTTCGACCAGGCCGACAGTTTCCGCTCGGGCCTGGCCCGCGTGAAGATCGGCGGCCGGGGCGGCAAGTACGGCTTCGTCGACAAGGCCGGCAAGTACGCCATCAACCCGCAGTACACCGACGCCGCGCAGTTCTCCGGCGGCCTGGCCGCGGTGAGAAGGGACAGGAAGTACGGCTACGTCGACAAGGAGGACAAGACGGTCATCAAGCCCCAGTTCGAGGAGGCCGGAAGCTTCTCCGAGGGGCTGGCCCACGTGCGGATCGGCAAGAAGTTCGGCTACGTCGACAAGGAAGGCAAGATGGTGGTCAACCCCCAGTTCGACCTGGCCGCGCCCTTCTCCGAGAACCTGGCCTGCGTGCGCGCCGGCAAGAAGTTCGGGTACGTCAGCAAGACCGGCAAGCTGCTGATCGACGCCCAGTTCGAAGCCGGCGAGCCCTTCTCCGGGGGCCTGGCCCGGGTGAGAGCCGGCAAGGTCGAGGCCTACATCGACAAGACCGGCAAGTTCGTCTGGAAGCCCGCCAAGTAAAGGTCACATGGTCCGCGCGAGCCGCCCGGCCGGGAGCGATCCCGGCACGGGCGTTGCTTGGATACTGGTCGGGAACCCGCCGGAGGGGCGCGATTCAGTCACTTGCGCGCGCCGGTCCGGCAAGAGTTGTACAGCGCGGCGTCCCGCTTGTATCATCGCTGTACACGAGAAGGGAGGTCCGAGATGAAAGCCAGGCTGCCTTCCGGAAAGAGCGCGGGGGAGCTGCTGGACATGTACTACCTCCAGGCGCGGATGCACCTGCTTGAAACCGCGGCGATCTTCGACCGCATTGAGCGCCACCCCGGCTCCGGGGAGGTGAAGGATGACGCGCGCCTGAAGCGCCTCCAGGACGCCGCGCGCCTCTTGGTCGACGGGAAGCCCGAGCGCGCCGAGCGTTTCCAGAAGCTCTTCAGCGTGGAATAGGGGGTGCGAGGTGAAAGTAATTGAGCCGCACATCCACATGATCGCCCGCACCACCCAGGACTACGAGCGCATGGCCATGATGCACACGGTCGCCTGCGTGGAGCCAGCCTTCTGGGCCGGCTACGACCGGCCCAGCGCGGAGGCCTTCTACGACTACTTCAAGCAGATCACCGAGTTCGAGCCCAAGCGCGCGGCCGAGTACAACATCACCCACTACTGCCACATCTGCATGAACCCCAAGGAGGCCGAGAACGTATCTCTCGCCCGCGAGGTAATCTCTTTCATGCCCGAGTTCCTGGAAAAGCCCAACGCCCTGGGCGTCGGCGAGATCGGCCTCAACAAGAACACCAGGAACGAGATGACCATATTCGAGGAGCAGGTCGACCTGGCCGTCAGGATGGACCGGGTCATGTGGATTCACACCCCGCACCTCGACGACAAGCTCAAGGGCACGGAGATGATGGTCGAGTACCTGAAGGGCCGCTCGGACTTCGACCCCGAGAAGGTCTGCTTCGACCACGCCGAGGAGCACACTATCAAGCTCATTCGCGACGCGGGCTTCTGGGCCTCGATGACCATTTATCCCGTCACCAAGAACTCCCCGCCGCGGGTCGTGGACGCCATCGAGCGCTTCGGCCTGGAGCACATCATGGTCGACGCCTCCGGCGACTGGGGCCCCTCGGACCCGCGCACCCTCCACGAGGCCATCTTTGAAATGAAAAAGCGCGGCCACCGCGAGGAGGACATCGAAACGGTCTTCTACAACAATCCCTGCTACTTCCTGGGCCAGAGCGAAAAGTTCGCCTTCAAGCCTACCCGCCCGCGGGAGAACGCCTGGGGCTAGCAGTCCGTTGAAAAATGGGGCGTCGTGACGGCAGGCGCTCCCGAGCGATGCGAGGCCCGAGGGTGAGCGCGATGCCTCTGGCATCGTGCGAATCCCGAGAACGAAGCAGCGCGACGGGACCGCCTGTCGCCCAAGGGGTTGGGACATAACGGCCCATCTCCTTCGTCGAGAACCCGAAGACGATGCTCAGGCATCGACTTCGGAACCTCTCCTCGGATCTGAACCATTCTGCCCCCAATCACGACTGCTCCATTTTTCAACGGCCTGCTAGGGCAGCTTCCTTCCTATAGGCTCTTGACTGCGCGTCGCCCGGCGGCGAGGCTATATGCGGTCCGTGTAATCCGGGGAGGATTCCGCTTGTCCTGCAGCGCCGAGGACGCCGCCAGACTCATCGAGGCCTGCCGCGAGTTGGTCTCCAGCCTGGACGTCGACGAGGTCATGGACCGCGCCGCGCGCTCGGCCGCCGAGCTGCTGGGTGCCGAGGCGGCGCGGCTTCTGTGCCGGGACGAGGCCGGCGCCGAGCTGAGCCTCGAACGTGTTTTCGTCGCCGGTGAGCTCAAGCGCCCGGCCGACGCGCGCCTGCCGCAGGGAAAGGGGCTGGTCGGCCTGGCCGCCGAGGGCGGGGGCACCATCTCCGACGACGCCGGGAAGGACCGCCGCTTCGACCCGGATTGCGACGGCGTTGAGGGTCTCCAGGTCCGCTCGCTGGTCACCGTGCCGCTGGTGACAGAGAACGGCTGCGCCGGAGTCATTCAGGCGGCCAGCTCCCGCGCCGGGGCCTTCGGGCCCGATCACCTGGAGCTCCTCTCGCGCTTCGCGGACCTGGCCGCCGCGGCGGTCCACAACGCCCGCATGCACCGGCAGGAGCTCGAGGTCCAGCGCGCGCGGCGGGAGCTGGCCATCGCCGCGGAAATCCAGAGGAGCCTGTTCCCCACCGAGCTGCCCGACACCGGCGACTTCGCCTTCGACGCGGTCTGCCTGCCGGCCGAGGAGGTCGGCGGGGACCTCTACGACGTCTTCCCCTTCCCCGACGGGCGCTTCTGCGCGGTGCTGGGCGACGTTTCCGGCAAGGGGGTGCCGGCCGCGCTGTACATGACCTGGATGGTGGCCGAGCTCAGGCTGCTCTCCGAGCGCGCCGGGGGGCTGGCCGAAATGATGGCCGAGATCAACCGGCGGCTCTGCGCGCGGGCCACCCGGGGCATCTTCGTGACCCTGATGGCCGGGCTTTTTTCCTCGGAGGGCGGGCTCATCGAGGTGGCCAGCGCCGGGCACCACCCGCCGCTCCTGCGCCGCGCCGACGGCGTCGTCGAGGAGGTGCCCTATCCCTCGGCCCCGCCGCTGGGCATCACCCCGGGACAGACCTACCCCACGGCCTGCTTCACCCTGGCCCGCGGCGAGGCCGCCTTGGGCTTCACCGACGGGGTCATCGAGGCCAGGGACGGGGACGGCCAGGAGTTCGGCCTGGAGCGCCTCAAGAAGGCCTTCGCCGAGGGCTCCGGGCCGGGCACCCTGCGGCGGATCCTCAAGCGCCTGGCGCGCTTCACCGGGGGGACCCCCCAGCGCGACGACACCACCATGGTGCTCATCTGGCGGAAAGACTCGTAGACGGGCCGCGGTGACGGGCCTCATCCCTCGCCGGTTTACACGATTTGCGGGAATATCGCGGCCCGGGGAGCGTCCGGGGAGTGTTCATTTCCCTGGAATTTCCGCCCGCGGGCGGGGTGAGCAAAGGGGGAGGAGTGTGCGTTATCCCTGTCAAGTGAGGAGACATGCCATGCGCAAGCCGCTCGCCGCCGCGACCCTGGCCGCCTGTGCCCTCTTTGCCGCGTCCTGCAGCTCGGAGGGCGCGGGAGGGCGCGCGCGTTACAAGAGCGTGCTCATCGAGAAGGTCCCCCACGTCAGGCAGAAGCCGGACTTCTGCGGCGAGGCCTGCGCGGAGATGTGGCTCCGCAAGCTGGGCAGCAAGATCGACCAGGACCAGGTCTTCGACCGCGCGGGGGTCCCCCCCGCCTACGGCCGGGGCTGCTACGCCGCGGGGCTCAAGCGCGCCCTGGAGGGCGTCGGCTTCAAGATCGGCATCGGCTGGACCCGGGTGGAGGCGGCCAAGGCCAAGACCGAGATGGAAGCCGCCTGGAAGGAGCTTCACGCCGACCTCCTCAAGGGCGTTCCCTCCATCATCTGCACCCGCTACGCGGACAAGCCCAAGACCACCGAGCACTTTCGCCTGATCCTGGGTTACGACTCGAAGAAGGACGAGGTCATCTACCACGAGCCCGCCGAGGACAAGGG
This sequence comes from uncultured Planctomycetia bacterium, assembly GCA_964581145.1. Lineage (GTDB taxonomy): Bacteria > Planctomycetota > SZUA-567 > JAKLDR01 > JAKLDR01 > CAZONU01. The sequence continues at coordinate 17,622 of CAZONU010000027.1, read as the reverse complement.
CGCCTACCGGCGGATGAAGCGCGCGCTGTTCATCAAGCTCTGGCCGCTGAAGTACAAGACCGACAGGTGGACCCTGGTGCGCTTCCGCCTGGAGGCGGGCAAGCTGGCGAAGCCCCCGCCCAAGAAGGGCTTCACCGACGCGGACTACGCCCAGCACGTCATGGCGCTCAAGAAGAAGATCGAGAAGAAGATGCCCGGCAAGAAGTTCCACATCGTGGTCCAGCGGCCCTTCGTGGTGGTCGGCGACGAGGATTCCCGGACCGTCAAGATTCGCGCGGTGCGCACCGTCAAGTGGGCGGTGGACAAGCTCAGGGCCGAGTACTTCAGCAAGGACCCCGCGGACATCCTGGACGTCTTCCTCTTCAAGGACAGGGCCAGCTACATGACCGGGGCCAAGGCGCTCTTCGGCTACAAGCCCTCCACGCCCTACGGGTACTTCTCTTCGGCGGATAAGGCCCTGGTGATGAACATCGCCACCGGCGGGGGCACGCTGGTCCACGAGATCGTGCATCCCTTCGTGGCCGCCAACTTCCCGGCCTGCCCCTCGTGGTTCAACGAGGGCCTGGGCTCGCTCTACGAGCAGGCCAGCGAGCGCAAGGGCCGCATAATCGGCCTGACCAACTGGCGGCTGGCCGGGCTGCAGAAGGCCGTCAAGGCCGGCAAGGTCCCGGAGTTCAAGGAGCTGTGCTCCACCACCACGCACCAGTTCTACAACAAGGACAAGGGCACCAACTACGCACAGGTCCGCTACCTGTGCTATTACCTCCAGGAGAAGGGCCTCCTGAGGAAGTACTACGCCGACTTCTTCAAGAACCGCAAGGCCGACCCCAGCGGCTACGAAACCTTGAAGAAAACCCTGGGCCTCAAGACCGACAAAGAGATGCAGAAGTTCAAGGAAGGCTGGGAGGCCTGGGTGCTCAAGCTGAGGTTCAGGTAGGTGCCTGCGCGGACAATAAAGAGATAGGGGATCTGTAGTAATGACATAGGTTCCGTCACGCGCACCTTGCACCCTCCCGCGCCCCCGCCTAACATGCCGACGTGAACGCCGATGCCTTCGGCGGATTGGGGGAATTGGAGCATGAAACGGACGCGCAAGACGATTCCCGCAGGGGAGTGCATCTACAATATGAGCCGGCGGCACGCGCCGGTCGCCCGGGTCCGGCCCGGCGAGGTTTTCAGGGTGCGCACCAAGGACTGCTACAGCAACACGGTGCGCTCCGAGCGGGACACCTTCCGGCCCGAGGACTGGAAGGTGGTCAACCCCGCCACCGGTCCCGTTCACGTGGAGGGCGCACGGCCGGGCCAGGTCCTGGTCGCCCACATTCTCGACGTCCGCGTCCAGGGGCCCGGCACCATGGTCCAGCAGGCCCGGGTCGGCGGCATCCGCCACCGCGTCCGGCGGACGCTGACCCGCAAGATTCCCATCCGCGGCGGCGTTGCATATTTCAACCGCCGGGTGAAGATCAAGACGAACCCCATGATCGGGGTCATCGGCACCGCCCCGCGCCGGGGGGCGGTGCCCAACGGCACGCCGGGGCCCCACGGCGGCAACCTCGACTGCAACCTTATCACCAGGGGGGCCAGGGTCTACCTGCCGGTGAGCGTGCCCGGGGCCCTGCTGGCCCTGGGCGACGTGCACGCCGTGCAGGGCGACGGCGAGGTGCTCATCTGCGCGCTGGAGTGCCGCGCGGAGGTCAAGCTCAAGGTTTCTCTCATCGAGGGAGCCGCGATGCCCCTGCCCCTGGTCGAGAACCGCAGGGTCGTCGCGCCGATGTATTCGGCCAGGACGCTGGAGGCCTGCGAGCGCGGGGTGCTCGGCGCCGCCTGGGACTTTCTGGTCGGGAGCGGCATACCCGAGGACGAGGTCGGTTTCCTGATGAGCCTGGTCGGGAACCTGGTCGTCAACCAGGTGGTGGACCCGCTCAAGACCATGCGCTTCGAGTTCCCCAGGGCGGTGCTGGCCAGGTACCGGCCGGCGCCGTGACCGTGAGAGGGTTCGACTCGGACACGGAGCAGTTCACGGCGGAGCGGGAGGCCTGGGTGCCGACGCTGCGGTCCAGGTAGGCGCAGCCGGGCGCCTACCTGGCTCTGCCGGTACCTGAGCGGGACCCCTTCGAGGCCGTCTTGCCGTACTTGTCTCTGCCTTCCCTCTTCCACCATTCGCGCCAGTTCCGGCCGCCCTCGCCGACCGCGGGCCCGACCAGTTCTCGCAAGGTGTAGGGCGCTGCTCCGTTGGCGCCTCCGTTCTGGAGAATCCAGACGACGACGGGGATAGCCCGCTTGTCCTTCATGTGCTTGAATGCATAGCACACGCGCAGCCGCTCGGTGCCGTTTCCCTTCCTGGCCATCTCGACCAGCTTGGCGAAGCTGCCCCGGTCTCTCAGCCGACCCAGCGCCGAGGCGGCTTGGCAGCGCACCCACCAACCCTCTTCTTCCAGCGCTCTGCGCAGTCGGGGGATCGCCCTCCTGTAGCGGAGGCGGCCCAGAGCCTGAGCGGCGTTGTGCCGCACTCCGGCGTCCTTGGCGTCCATCAGACTCAAGAGCCTCTCGCCCGCCGCGTCCCGGTCGATGGCGGCCAGTGCTTCCGAGAGCACCTTGTTGAACTCGTCGCCATGGTCGGGCTTGGCTTCGAATCTGTGCAGCAGCGGATCGAGAGCCTTGCGGGAACCGATCTGGCCCAGCGCGCGCGCCGCCGACAGGTAGCCGTAAGCACTCTTGTCCTCGAGAGCAGCGCACAGTGTGGGTACTGCTCTCTCGTCCCCGATGCGTCCGAGCGCTTCGGCCAAGGATTGCCGGACATAGACAGATTCCGAGGATCTGAGCAGCTCGCACAACCGCGGCACGGCGCGCCTGTCGCGGAAGCCCGTCTTCTCCGAGAGGATCCAGCTCAGGCCCGGAGCCCCTGGCGCCTGAACGATCCGAACAAACTCCTTCCGATAGACTTTCTTGCCGGATTCCACCATGGCTTCGACCGCGCCGGAGCGTAGTTCCATCTCGGCGGAAGTGTCGAGCGCTATACCGGTCAGCAGCTTGACGACGCCCGGCGTCCCCAGCTTGGCCAGCCCTTCCATCGCCCGGTTTCTCATGTATGGGTCGCCCGCGCTCGGCTCGCGGAGCACTCTCAGGAAATGGGGCCTGCAGGCAGGTATGGCGATTTGCTCGAGGGCCAGGATCGCGGTATGCCAGAGTTCCTTTTCTTTGGGATTGACCAGTATCTTCCCCAACTTCTCCACAGTGTCGTCGTCCCTGAAGCTGCCCAGCGCCAGCGCGGCGGAGATTGCCGTCTTGCCATCGGGATCGCCCAGCGCCCGAAGCAGCAGGTCTCGACACGGCCGGGTGCCGATGCCGGCC
>CAZONU010000027.1:10485-14261 GCA_964581145.1 uncultured Planctomycetia bacterium | reverse complement strand
CTTGTGAGCCCCCTGCGCACGATCGGGTAGTCGTCGACGCCCAGCCGGGAGAGCGGGGGGAAGTCGCGGGGATCACCGATGGCCCCCAGGCCGTAGGCCGCCCACATGCGCACGTGCGGCGTCTCGTCCTTCAACGCCCTGATGAGAGCCTGGCGGGACCTGGGGCTCTTCAGTTCGCAAAGCCTCTTGGCCGCCTCGATGCGTACGTCCTCGTCGGCCGAGGACAGCTCGGATATCCGCTCCGGCATCTCACGGGGAGTGCAGCCAAGGGAGCTCACCAGCACGGCAGTGGCCACGACGGCAAGAATTCCGGTCCTACCGTTCCCGCCTGGCATATCTATCTCCTTCAACGTCTGGGAGGTACGCACAACGGGTGTCCTACCTTCATGCATGTAACGCTGTCTCAGCTTTCCAGGTTCACTTCCTTTGGTCGCCAAAGCGACCCCTTGAGGGACAACTCACCTTGCGGCCCGCGCGCAGGGCGGGTATCATCTCATCTCGGGAGGGCACCATGAAAATAGAACACGCCGCCTGGAGCGTCGAGGACCCCGTCGCCGCCGCGGATTGGTACGTCGAGCACCTGGGCATGAAGATAGTCAGGAGCGGTGGAGAGCCGGCCCACGTGCGCTTCCTGGCCGACGCGACCGGCCGGGTGCTGCTGGAAATCTATAACAACCCCCGGGTCAAGGTGCCCGATTATCGCGACACCGACCCGCTGATAATCCACTTGGCCTTCTGCGCGGAAGATGTCAAGGCCGAATACGACCGCCTCCTCGCCGCGGGCGCGACGGTGCACGCCGCCTACGCGAAGACCGACAGCGGCGACGAGATGGCCATGCTCCGCGACCCCTGGGGATTCCCGATACAGATTCTCAAGCGCGCCGAGCCGATGTGAGAGGAGTCTAGAATGCCGAAAGTGTCATTTGACGGGCTGGTCGACTTCGGGGTCAGGCTGCTGGCCAAGCGCGGTTTCTCCGACGACGACGCCAGGTACATCGCCGGGACCGCCGCGACCACCGAGGCCGCGGGTATCCACACCCACGGCGCGGTGCTCCTGGCGGCCATCGACGGCCAGGTGGGCTCGGGGATAGACGCCAAGGCCCGGCCGGAGATAGTCAGCGAGCGCGGCGCCACCGCGCTGGTCGACGGCAACCGCGCGGCCGGCGCGGCCTGCATGCGCCTGGCCGTGGACCTCGCCCGCAAGAAGGCCAAAGAGCACGGCATCGCCATGGTCGCGGTCCGCAACACCTCCTGGGTGGCGGCGCTGGGCGCTTACGTCGTTCCTCTGGCCCGGGAGGGCTTCTTCGCGCAGCTCTGGGCGCAGAGCTCGCAGTGCCAGGACAGCGCCGCGCCCGGCGGCGTCGACCCGCGCTTCTCGACGAACCCGGTGGCCCTGGCCTTCCCCACCGCGGGCCAGCCGGTGGTCGGCGACTTCTCCACGGCGATCATGTCGGTGGGCAAGGTCAACACCCTGAAGCGGGCTGGCAAGAAGGCGCCCCGGCCGGTCTTCTTCACGAAGGAGGGCGAGCTCTCCGACGACCCCAACGCGATGCTCGACGGCGGGGCCATGTTCACCGCCGGCGGGGACCTCGACGGCCACAAGGGCTACGCCCTGGCCCTGTGGGACGAGGCCCTCACCGCCATGGCGGGCGGGAGTTGCAACCACCCCGAGCGCGAGCAGCGCCAGTGCTTCAACCTGACCGTAATTGACTCGACCGCCTTCGGCGACGCAGATTATTACCGGGCGGAGACGACCCGCATGATCGAGCGGATCAAGGCCAGCCGCAAGCGGCCGGGGGTGACCGAAATTCGCCTGCCCGGCGAGCGCATGTTCCGCCAGATCGAGAAGTCGAAGAAGAGCGGCGTCCAGATCGGCGCGGAGATGATCGAGAAGCTGAACGGCATCGCCGAGGAGCGCGGGGTTGAGCCGCTGAAGGCGATGGGCTAGGCGGGACATGCCGGAAGGGGTCGCGCCGCGCTCTTCCCTGCGAAGGCGGCTGGTCTGGTCATTGATCGGCGCGACGCTGGTGGTCCTGGCAGGTTTGGTTCTCTTGGGGCCCGACTCCGACCTCCTGTATGTCTGCGGCAAGTGCTCCAAGGCGAGGCGTTCGCGCGGCAAGCGGCTGGCGTTGGTACACTTCCAGGTCTACGTTTCCCATCACGAAGAGGAGACGACCCTGAGCAGGTTCCTCAACTCCAGCGGCATAGTCGGGAAGCACGAGCACGACTGGCTCCTGATGGGCGGCACGGACGGCGGCAACTGCGTGGACGGGGCTGCCAGTTGCCTGGGCTCCCTGATGGGTTCGGAGACAGCCGTGCGCTTCCTGGGGGCGCTCCACCGGCACGTTGGCGTCGATGCCGCCAGGAAATGGACCGCGTTACTTATCGACACCGGGACGCACAGTTCCTGGCTCCGCGAGCAACTCGACAAGGAGAAGCTTCCTGCGGGCGCCTACGAGGACGGAGGGGCCTTTCGCGCGTGGTGGCAGGAGCACTCAGGCACGATGGAAAAGGCAATGGCAGACAAGCCCAGACTATCTGGCTGATGACGGCCTCTTCTCCCCAAGCTCCCGACTTCTCGCTGATAGTCCCGGCGTTCAACGAGGAGGAGGAGCTGCCCCGCACGCTGCCGCTTTTTCTCGAGGCCATGGCCAAGTGCGGGCGGCGCGGCGAGCTGGTCGTCGTCGACAACAACTCCACCGACCGCACCCCGGAGATCGCCCGCGAGGCGGGCGCGCGCGTCGTCTTCGAGGCGCACAATCAGATATCCCGCGCCCGCAACGCGGGCGCTCGAGCGGCAAAGGGCGCGCACCTCGTCTTCGTGGACGCCGACACGCTGATCCCGCCGGAACTTCTCGACGCGGCCCTCGCTAACCTGGAATCCGGCAAGTGCTGCGGCGGCGGCGCGGCGATAAGTTTGGACCGCTATCCCTACGAAGCCATGCGCCGCTTTGTGCGTTTCTGGAATTGGTACTCGCAGAAAGTCAGGGCGGCCGCCGGTTCGTTCGTCTACTGTCTCAAGGAGGCCTTTGATGACGTCGGGGGGTTCAGCGAACGGGTCTATGCTGCCGAAGAACTGTTCCTGTCCCGGGCGCTCCGGAAATGGAGCCGCAAGCACGGCATGGAGTTCAGGATTATCGCCGAGCACGCGGTGGTGAGTTCGGCGCGCAAGGCCGACTGGTTCACGCCGCGGCAGATGCTCTGGACAACCATAATGATGACCCTGTTTCCATTCCTGCTCATGAGCCGGCGCTTCTGCTCGCTGTGGTATAAACGCCCGAAGGACAAAGATGCCTGACCTCCAGGGTGGCTGGGATCAGCTCTCTGCTGACGCTCGGCGCTGACAGCTCTCGCACCTGCCGCAGGGGGCCTCGCCCCCGCGATAGCAGCTCCAGGCCATTGCGAGGGGAACGCCCAGCTCGCGGCCCAGCGCGACAATGGCGCGCTTGTCGAGCCCGGCCAGCGGCGCGCATATCTTCACTTTGCCGCCCGAGGAGAGGCCCAGCGCTTGGTTCGCCGCCGCGGTGAACTCCGCGGAGTTGTCCGCGAAAGTGGCCGCCTCATCGGCGTTGAAGCCGGTGAGGACCTCAGCGGCGCCGAGCTTCTCGGCCCAGGCGGCGGCGACGGCGATGAACACGAGATTGCGGCCCGGCACCCGGACGGCCGCGGCGCTCCGGGCGTCGGGCGCTTCCGGCTCGGGCACGGTCTCGTCGCCCGCGAAGCCCGCGGGCAGGAGCTCGCGGTACCAGGGCAGCTCTATGACTCGATGCTTCGCG
>CAZONU010000027.1:0-10475 GCA_964581145.1 uncultured Planctomycetia bacterium | reverse complement strand
GCTTCGCGGAGTAGTGCGCGGCGATGCGGCCGGCGGCCTCGATTTCTCGCGCTGCCGCCGGCTGGCCGTAGTCGAAGGTCAGGCAGAGCGATATCTCGGCGTCCCGCGCGCGGGCGGCCAGGGCCACCAGGGAGTCCAGCCCTCCGGAGAGAAGCGCGACGAAGCTCTGTCCGGACATGGCCGCTCAGTCGGCCAGGAAGTTGGCCAGGAGCCGGTTGCCCTCGAGGGTCAGGAAGCTCTCGGGGTGGAACTGCACGCCGGAGACGGGCAGCTCGCGGTGGCGCAGCCCCATGATCTCCTCGGGCGCGTCCTCGGCCCGGGCGCTGACCTCCAGGCAGTCGGGGATCGAGTCGGCCGGGACGATCAGCGAGTGGTAGCGGGTGGCCTCGAAGGGGTTGGCCAGGTCCCTGAAGACGCCCTTGCGGTCGTGCTGGATCATGCTGGTCTTGCCGTGCATGATCCGCCGGGCGCGTTCCACCCGCGCGCCGAAGACATCGGCGACGCACTGGTGGCCGAGGCACACTCCCAGGATGGGAATCTTCCCGGCCAGTTGGCTCACCGCGTCGCAGCTTATCCCCGCCTCCCTGGGGGTGCAGGGGCCGGGGGAGATCAGCACCCGGTCGGGCTTCTTGGCGGCGATCTCGGCGGGGGTGATCTTGTCGTTGCGGAAGACCTCCAGGCGGTGGCCCATGGAGCCCACGGCCTGCACCAGGTTGTAGGTGAAGGAGTCGTAGTTGTCGATCACCAGGACGTGCATTTCAGTTTCCCGGCGAGAAAAGCGGCCCCGGCGCGCTCTGTCTCGCGTCGGGGCCGGCTCCTCCTTCAATCAATGGGCGGCTGGGCCTATTCCTCCACCGGCGGGGCCGGCAGGGGCGCGGGCTTGTACAGGCTGTAGTTGACCGTGCGCGCGCCGGAGGCCAGCCCGCTCCTGACGGTGATCTGGGCGACCACGTTCTTGGCCAGCTGGGCCTTGAGCGCGGCGGGCAGCTTCTTGGCCAGCTGGTCGCGGACCGAGGCGACCTCCTTGACGCTGAGCTGCCGGGTGCCCTCGTAAGGGCCTTTGCCCTTGCGCTTGCCGCCGTCCTTGTTGCGCTTGAGGGCCAGTTCCAGGTCCAGGCTGTTGTGCAGGTTGCGCAGGACGGCGCCGAAGTCCACGTCGCGCTCGCGAAAGGCCACGGTGAACTCGGCGGCGCGGTCCTCGCCGGACTCGATCTTGGCCTCCTTGGGGAAGCGATCGGTCCGGACGGCCATGCCCTCGGACTCGAAGTAGGCCGCCTTGTAGACGTTCATCTTGCCGTCGTCCACCAGGGGCACCTCGATCTCGCGCTCCTTGCCGGCCACGTCCAGCTTGACTTTGACGATGGTGGCCACCCGATCGACGCTCAGGGGCTGCTCCTGGCCGGTGCGGTTGGGCAGCTTGACCCGATAGGACCAGAAGTTGAACTTGTCCTTGCCGATGGGCGAGGCCACGTCGGTGGTGCTCTTGGGGACGCTGATCGAGGCGGCCGCCGCCCAGTTCCACAGCCAGACCCAGTCGAAGCCGTGGTGCACGTCGTCGCCGCGCTTGGGCACGTAGCCGCTCTTGGGGTCCATCAGCTTGTCGCCGATCCAGCGCTTGAATCTCAGCTTGACCTGCCCCGGGTAGTAGACGTTGCCCGGGCGGACGAACTCCAGGATCATGACCTTGCGCAGGTCCTTCTTGAACTTGTAGGCGGCGGCCAGCCCATCGACCAGGATGCGCACCCGGGTGGTCTCCGGGTCGAAGCGCGGGAAGACCGCCGCGCCCGAGCGGCTCTCGCCGGGCTTGAACTGCCCCACCGCCTTGCTGCCGCGAACGAAGCTGATCAGCTCCTTGGTCCAGTGGCGGTGCTTGTAGGTGGACCACTCCACCGCCTCGCGGGCCAGGAAACCGCTGGCCTCCGGGGTGAAGACGCCCTTGTCGGTGACCATGGTGAACCGCGGCGAGAGGGCCGCCGTGCTCGGCGCGGCCACGATGAGGTTGTTGTCCTCCTTGGCCTTGGCCTTGAGCTTGGCCAGTTCCGCGTCGCTGTTGACGCAGGCGATGCCCAGCAGCTCGCCCTGCTTGTCGTCGTCGGTCTTCTGGTAGGTCTTGACCTCAATGAGCGTGTTGGTGATGCTGAAGGGCAGCACCAGGAAGACCTTGTCCTTGCCGATCAGCGACCTGGGACCGACCATCCGGGGAACGAAGATCTCCACGGGCAGGTCGAAGACGAAGTCCTCGGCGCGCAGGCTCCAGGACCTGAAGGGCTTCCTCTCGATGGCGGGCACGTCCTCGAGCGAGCGCGGTTCCTTGACGGGAATCGTTTCTCCCCCGATCTTGACGTTGATGGTCCGCGGGGCCTTGGCCGCCTCGTCCTTGTCCTGCTGCTCCTTCGTGAACCTCTCGACCTCGGCCTTGCGCTTCCTCTCCAGCTCCGCTCGCTTGGTCTTGAGCTCCTCCTCGAGCTTCTTGGCGGCCTCGGCGCTGACCCAGACGGCCTTGTGGGGCGCCTCGGGGGGGTCGCCGGCGGGCTCCCCGGTGCGGGCCGGCAGCCCGGCCAGGAGCAGGACCGGAAGCAGGGCGAAGGCGGGACGTATCTTCTTGAACATCAGGGGCCCTCCGGACACCGGGCACACCGAAACACGGCCGGTCTCTGCCGGCGGTGCGGGTCACGGGGTCACGGGCGGATTATAGTCTGTCGTAGGGGGCTGTCAAACCATTTCGCCGCTCGCGGGTCCTGGGGGCGGAATCGGCCTCTGCGGCCGGCTCCGGCAGGGAAAGCAGCTCCGCGAAGAGCTCCTCGTAGCCGGCGACCATCCTCTCGACGGTGAAGCTGCGGCGCGCCGCCGCCCGGCCCGCCGCGCCGGTCCGTGCGGCCAGGTCGCTGTCTTCCAGCAGCTTGCCCAGTGCCGCGGCCAGCTCCTGGGGACGGCCGGGGGTGAAAGTCAGCGCCCCCTGCCCCGCCGGCCCCAGGATCTCGGCCACCGCGGGGATGCGGCTGGCGGCCACCGGCAGCCCCGCTCCCATGGCCTCCAGCAGCGCCAGGGGGTGACCCTCGGTGAGCGAGCTCAGCGCGAAGATGTCCATGGCTGCCAGGGCCGCGGGGACGTCGGCCCAGAAGCCGATGATGCTGGCCCGCTCGCGCAGCCCCAGCGCGCCGATGCGCTTGAAGAGCTTCTCGTGCAGCGGCCCGTCGCCCACGTAGATCAGGCGCAGCGACTCGTCCGCGGCGGCCAGCCGCGCGAAGGCCTCCAGCAGGGTCATGGGATCCTTCTCGCGACTGAGCCGGCCCACCGTGCCGATCACCCGGGCCTCGGCGGGCAGGCGCAGCCGGCGGCGGGCCTCCTTCCGCGCGGAGGGCACCTTGGCCTCGATGGCCGCCAGGTCCACGCCGTTGGGGATCACCCGGACGTCCTCCGGCGCCAGGCGCAGCCCGGCGGCCACGGAGTTGGCCACGCTCCGGGAGACCGCGGTGAGGGCCCGCGAGCGGCCCCGCCACAGGCGCTCGGCGAAGTAGCGCCAGGCGCGGCGCTCGTGAAAGTGGTGGGTGACCACCAGGTTCCGCACCCCGGCCCGCGGGGCCACCAGCCGCCCGGCCATCGCCGCGTGGAAGAGGTGGGCGTTGAGCAGGTCCAGCCGGGCGCCGCCGAGCTCCTTGCGGAGGGCTCTCAGCACCCAGAGGTCGGTAATGCCCCTGGCCCCCGCGCCCCAGTAGGGCATCCCCACCCGGGAGAGCTCCCCCGCATAGTAGCCGTCGGCAGATTTCAGGCACCAGACGCCCGCGACCTCGAACCTCTTGCGGGAGAGGCGGTTGGCCAGTTCGAAGACGACCTTCTCGGCGCCTCCGGCACCCAGCTCGGTGGTCAGAAAGCCCACCCGGGGCCTGGCTTTTTCGGAATCGCTGCTCATGGCTGGGGGGCATCCTATCCGGCGGGGAGGCGTTTCGCAAGCGGCGCAGCGCCCTGAATCTGCATTCCGACGGGGGCAAGTCCGCTTCGCGGTAGCCCCGGCCGTGGTCCGGTCACTTCCTGATACTGTAAGTTATCTCCAGCTTGGGGCGCTTGCTCGCGTCCTCCGCGTACTCCCGCGTGGCGTAGTGGCGGTTGTTGACCGAGTCCTTGGGGTGTTCGTCGATCAGCAGCCATCCGCGGTTGGGCCGCTGCTTCGCGCTCCAGGCCCGCAGGCTCGCGGTCACGTCGATCTCCGCCCACCGTTCCTTCTCGTAGCCGAGCGTGCACTTGCCGACGGCCGCGGCGGCGTGGTCCTGGCCGGCCGCGCCGGCACCCGTTTCGGCCCACGGGCCGGCCTTTCCGGTATCAATGGCCGTGACCGCCTTCTCGTCCCAGGCCTTGAGCAGCTCGTGGGCGCGGGGTCCGCTCAGGTAGGCGCTGACCTTGAAGAGATGCAGCTTCGCCGAGACGACCTGCGCGCCGTCGGGCACCGGACCGCCTTCCGAGCGAAAGACCGCGAACTTGACGAGGGCGCGGCGGGTCTTGCCGAAGAGCAGCATCCTTTCCTTGTCGCCGTAGTTGTTCTTGCCCGCGTACGTGCCGTGCATTTCCAGGTAGGAGTCCCGCGTGCCGGAATAGGTCCGCCCGCCGACGCTCAGCCCGTCCTGGAGCGTGACCTTGCGCTCCGGCCCGGCGGCCGCCCCGGCGTTGCCCGTCAGCTCCCGGCAGCGCACCTTGAGGACCAGCCTGGGGCGCAGCTTCTTGTCTTTGGCGTGGAGCCGGCCGGCGAAGTTGACCCGGGGGATGCACGGAGCGCGCGCCTGGTCGCCGAACGCCTCCATCCGCCAGCCGAAGTTCCGGCCCTGCCTGACGGCGGCGCGCAGGCTGTCGGTCACGTCGAACTCGCACCACCAGGGACCGTACCATATTTTCCTGGCCGCCTCTGAGCCGGGGGCGCCGGCGCGCGCGTGAGCGCCGGCAACGTCGCAGATCGCGGCGGGGCCCGCGGTCACGTCGCCCCCCGGCGTCTTCCAGTCCCGGCCCCGCGCCGCCGAGTTCCAGCAGACCTCCGCCTCGCTCCAGTCGGCGGCCAGCGGCCTGAGGACCAGGTAGGGAGCGTAACCGTTGGTCTTGGAGACGCTCAGCCTGGCCGAGAGTATCTCGATGTCGTCCGGCAGCGGGCCGCCCTCCCGGCGGGTCAGCGCGAAGCGCACCAGCACGACCCAGTTGCCGGACTCCCCGCAGAACATGATCTCCCTGCCGGCCATGTGCGTCCTGCGGTGGTCCTCGCTCTGACCCCTGTAGAGATTGGCGGTCCGGCACCCCGCGTAGCCGGCCACGCCGGCCGCCTCGACCGGCGCGCCCTCCTGGAAGGTCAGCGTGTAGCCCTGGAGGGGCGCGGCGCCGGTCCGCGGCGGTCTCGGTTCCAGCGGGCTTGTCGGCCGGCCGTCGAACCCCCGCTCGTCCGACCTGCGGCTCAAGGCCATCATCACCGCGACGGCCAGCGCAGTTAACAAGATAAGCAGGCCTCCCGCGGTGATTATCAGCTTGAGCGGGGCCTTTCGCCGGGCGGGGCGCAGCGGGCCGGTCTCCTCGTCCTCGGCGGGCTCTTCCTCCGCGCGGGAGCCCACCGGCTGCAGGCCGCGTCTGCCGCGGGTTCCGCCGCGGGAGCCCACCCGGGTGCCGGCCCGGCCCCGTTCGGCCGTGCGCCGCTCGGCCACCGCCGCGGGCAGCACCGAGGGGATACCCCCGGAGGCCACCCGCTCGAGGTCCTCGGCCGCGTCCCCGGCGGTCTCGTAGCGATCCTCGGGCTCGCGGGCCATCATCTTGGTGATGACCGCCCCCAGCGCGCGGCTCACGCCCGGCTGGATGTCGGAGAGCGGCGCGGGCGTCTCGTGGAGGTGCCGCTGCATGACCTCCATGGCGTTCTCGCCGTCGAAGGGCGGCACCCCGGCGGCCAGGTGGTAGAGGGTGCAGCCCAGGCTGTAGACGTCCGCGCGGGCGTCGGGCTCCCTGCCGCGGACCAGTTCGGGCGAGATGTAAAACGGCGTGCCCACGGCCATGCCCGCCTGGGTGAGGCGCAGGTCATCGGGGCCGGTCGAGCGGGCCAGGCCCAGGTCGCAGAGCTTGGCCGCCCCCTCCGGGGTGACCAGGATGTTCTCGGGCTTGACGTCGCGGTGGACGATGCCCGCGGCGTGGGCGTGGTCCAGGGCCAGCGCGGTCTGCCGGCCGAATTCGACCACTTCGCCCTCGCCCAGGGCGCCTTCGCCGGCCAGGCGCTCGCCGAGGTTGCGGCCCTCCACGTACTCCATGGCGAAGTAGTAGTAGCCGTCGGCGAAACCGGCGTCGATGCCGGCCACGATGTTGGGGTGGCTGAGGCGCCCGGCGGCCCGGGCCTCGCGCAGGAAGCGCGCGATGAACTCCTGGTTAGAGGCCAGGCCCCGGGGCAGGACCTTGATGGCCACCAAGCGGTCCATGCCCTCCTGGCGGGCCTTGTAGACCGCGCCCATGCCGCCCTGGCCCAGCTTGCTGATCAGCGTGTAGCCCCCCAGCGTGGTGCCGGAAGACTGGCCGGGCCGGGTGGTGTCGGGGGCCAGCGTCTGGGTGTCGCCCGGGGGCGCGCTCCGCCCCTGGACCTGCTCCTCCGCCAGCCTGCCCAGGAAGCGCTCGGCCTGCGCGCGGGTGATCACACCCTCGTCAACGGCGATGTTCCATATCGCCCGGTGTGCGCCGGTTTCGGAGATGGTCTTCTGCCGGGCGCGCTCCAACTGCTCGGCTTCGGCCGAAGAGACGACCCCGCTCTGGAGCAGGATATTGAGGAAACCGGTCTCCTGCGGCGTCAAGACGGCTCTACCCTCCCCCGGCGGGCGCATAGCAGGGACGGCGCTTACCTGACTGCCCCGGGCTGCACTATAACATACGCGCAAGCGCCCCCCGGGTCAAGGGGCGGCCATCTGGCGGGCTGCGGCGGGCGGTGCGGGCGCGGGCTCTACTCGGCGGCGCCTTCGCTCGGGGCGGCCCCGGGCTCGGCGGCGGCGGCCGGCGCGGGCGCGGCCTCGGCCTCCCTGGCGGCCAGGCCGGGGTTGAGGGTGGCGCGCAGCTCCTTGTAGGGCCGGAAGCGCACGGTCTTCTTGGCCGGCACCTGGACGGCCTCGCCGGTGCGCGGGTTGCGGGCGGTGCGGGCCTTGAGCTTGACGACGCGCAGGACTCCCAGCCCGGGCAGGGGCACCTCGCCCTTGCGGTCCAGCTCCTTGGTGAGCAGCTTGGCCAGCCCGTCGTAGAAGCGCTCCACGTTGGCCTTGCTGATTCCGCAGTGGCGCAGGACACCCTCGACGAGATCGTCTTTGGTCATTGCCTCTCTCCTTCCAGCCAGGGGAGCCCGCCGCGCCCGGTCAGCTCTTCCAGGGCGGCGACTCCGGCAGATACCTGTCGAACTCGGCGATCAGCGACTCTTCGTACTCGCCCGCGTAGGTGCCCGCGAAGAAGCGCTCGGCGGCCTCCTCGAAGAAGCGCTTCCAGCTGGCCTCCTCGGCGCCGGGGTTGACCGGGTAGAAGAGCGCCGCGTTGGCCTGGGCGGCCTTCATGTCCCCGGGGGCGTCGCCGACCATCAGGACCTTGCCCTCTTCGTACTTGCCGCCGGCGGCCAGGGCGATGTGCTCCTTCTTGGAGCCGTGCTCCTGCCCGGCGATCACCCGCGTATGCTTGTCAATGTCGTGCTCGGCCCACTCGCGCTCCAGGGCCTCGATGGGCGTGGCGCTGACCACGATGACGTCGGCCTTCCCGGCGATCTTCTCCAGCGACTCGCGCACGTGGGGGAAGGGGGCCACGCCGGCCACGATCTCGCCGATCATCCTGTTGACCTCGTGGCTCCAGCCCTGGGCGCGGACGAGGTCGGGATCGCCGGTCCGCTCGACTTCGGCGTCGAGAGTCGGGTTGCCCAGCTTGGTCTCGCGCTCCGTCCACTCGCGGACGCCGTTGGCCCTGGGGATCTCCACGCCGCGGCGCACCACCTCGGGGCGCTCGGCGACCAGGTCGAGCACGCGGGTGAGCGCCAGGAAGCGGTTGCAGCCGCGGGTCTTGGAGTAGAGGTTGACGAAGTCCCAGGCCTCGCGGGCGTACTTGGCCACCGCGGCCATGCCCCAGTGCTTGACGGTCATGGGGCAGAAGCAGTCCTTGTGCTTCACTTCCATCGTGTCGAAGGCGCAGCCGTCGGAGTCCACGCCGATGAAGAACTCCTTCCGGGGTTCATGCTCGCGCAGCCTTGCCTGGGGATCGCTCATGCCGGGGGTCTCCTGAACTCGATGATGGCGCTGACGGCGCGCAGTCTACCCACAACCCGGGGCGCCTGCAAGCGCGGGAAGGGGCCGAGCGGGGCGGCCTTATGCCAGGTTCAGAAACACCAGATTATGGACCCCGGATCGGCCGGCGCGGAGAGGGCTGCGGGAGAGCGGGTTGGGAAGGCCGAGCAACATAGGGTTTTGGACCGGCCTCCAATCGGCGGGCGAAGCGGAATTGGCCCCGTTATCTTATCGGTAACCGTCCCCGGATTGCGAAAAAAGGGCGGTTCTCCGTGTCTCTGTGCCTCTGTGGTGAAAATTCTTCTTAGCCATCCGCCGGGAAATCCGGAAAATCTTCCCGCTGAAATCGCGCAGCTTAGACTCTTTCCGGGCGGGGCTCTTGCCCTCGCCGGGGCGGGGGCGGTATAATGCGGGTGGAGCGGGGAATGGAAAAGGGAGGCCGGGCCGTGGCCAATTACTCCGCCGGTTTCCGCCGGAAAAGTGTCAAACATTTCGTGGGGGCTACAATGAAGGATACAGATAAGAAGGGCTGTTGCGCAGAAGGAGAACGCAAGGTCGCCGTCGTTATCCAAGATAAGTCAGTTGGCATAAACCCCAAGACGCGCAAGAAGAACTGGAACGACTACCACTGGTACAGACAAGAACCTGATGGTAGCTGGACGCACAAGAGGGGTGCGAAAAAGACCGAAGACAAGGATGCGTCAGGAAAGCCCATTAAGGATCCCTCGAAGGCGGACAGAAACTATCCGGGAACTCCAGACTACGACAAGTTCTGCGGGTACCTCTGTGTTCCATACGGTATGGACCTTGAAAACAGACCAAAGGCGAAGCCCGGAAAGGCGAAGTGATGAAATGCACAATCGGAGTCAGCACTCATATACCTGCGCCTGTTCTTTTGCTCGTGATCATGGCCGTGGGCTTCGTGGTCGCAGGCTGCAGGACTGAGACAAAGGAGGAAGGCATGGCTGAAGGTCTGTTTCGCGTTATCGTGGAGGAGAAAGGCAAGCAACGTAAGTATGTGCTCACCCCGGTGACGAGCCGACAGATGCCGCTGGCAATAGTCAGGGACAGCAATCGCGCCGCAACTCTTGCTGACTTAGCCTCCTTGATTACCGCCCTACCGTCTGATTCGAAGGTATATGCCGCACCCTCTAGCGAATTCCAGCAGCGACAGGGCTGGGATATCCGAAGTCTGAATGCCGATGAGATTCGCCAGCTGCATCGCATCTTGTCAGAAAGGAAATGCAGCACAAGGATAGTCTCTCAGAACCCGAGCGAGCAATGAGTCGAGATGCAGGGCGTCCTGTTCAAGAACTCGGCCGAATGCCAACTCGCTGATGGGCGATCAGGGGCCGTGGAGCCGCCTGGGCCTTGGGGCACATGGGTCCGTCTGCCAAATCAGCGACTGTCGCCCTGGCCGAGCGCCTTCAAGACAAGAGCAAGGATGTTCATCGGGGCGCTGCGTTTGCCCTGGCCAAGGTGGGTCCGGATACAGCTGCCGTCGTAGTGTACCAATATTCGAACAACCTCTAACCAGGTAAGATAGCAGCTGTTTGCACACCGCTTCGCAGGACTGACTTCGACCGATATCTGAGCTAGAATTACCCCATGATCATTCACACATGGCAGTTGGTGGTGGCGGCCGTTGTGTCCCATATTCGATCTTCTGCTTCGCGCCGCGGCAGATGACAGAACAAGCAGCGAATCCAAGAAACGTTCGGTGGAGGGGCGTGGGCACCGCTGTAGAGTGGCGCTTCCGAGAAGAGACATTCTCGGCAATGCCCGATCCCCCAGACTGCCGATCTTCGCCATCCCTATGGGGCTTCTGTCCCCCTTCCCGAAATTCCTGACTGATTAAGGCAAGAAATGTCTGGAGTAATTCGCGTCTGCTCAAGCGCCGGGGCACTCATCAGCGACGATGAAGGCTCCCGCCGGAAATGATGAAAGGTTTCGCCTCAAACGGATATCGACGCCCGGTTGACCGGACAACTCCCGCCGCGACCTGAGCAATGGCAGCCCTCCGTGACTTCGTGTCTCCGTGGCGAGAAACCTTCTCAGTCATTGGCGGAAAATCTTCGAAAAATCGCCGTTGAAACCGCGTCACTTAGCGTCTTCCGGGCGGCAGAAACTTCCACTTCATGGCTGACAGCCGATATTACTATGGAGGGGTGCATGTTTTTGAACCACAGCTAGACCAGGGAGGATTATCTAACCGCAGATAAACGC
>CAZONU010000026.1:7041-22747 GCA_964581145.1 uncultured Planctomycetia bacterium | reverse complement strand
GCCGTCTACGTGGGACAGGTTCAAGGCGGTCATCTGGGACCGGGGGCACAACCTGGGCGGGTTCCTGCGCCCGCACCCGGCAACCCGCGGCTTTCCCACCGACGGCTTTCTGGACTTTCAGTTCGCGGGGATCATCGACGACTGCGACAAGCTCAGCCTGGACAATTTCCCCGTCGAGATAACGCCCGTCATCCAGGGCGCCGACAAGGCCTCCCGCGACCGCTACGACGTGTTCACCTTCAAGCTCAGGGAGCTCCAGCCCGGCTGGACCATGCGCAAGTTCGCCTATCTCTTCGACGTGAAAGTGGGCAAGGGCCGGCTGCTGATGAGCGGCTTCAACTTAACGGGCGTAGAAAGGGACCTGCCCGAGGCCTGCGCCATGTTCGAGTCGCTGTGCGCCTGCGCGAGCGGCCGTTCGTGGAAGCCGAAGGCGAAGATTTCCGTCAGCGAACTCAAGAAGTACCTCGCCGCCAAGGGCCGCGCGCCGCGCATCAAGGAGCGGATGATGACCCAGTACTGGCAGCTGGACGCCGAGCCGCTGGAGTCCGCCCGGTACTGGAAGGACGCCGAGGCCTGGATAAGGAAGAAGTAGGGCGTTGCCTTGAGGCGCGCCGCGGAGTAGAATCCCCCGGGGAGGCGCGGAGATATGACTGAGAAGCAGGCAGTTGAGAGCCAGCCGGGCCGCTGCCGCATCCCTGTGCTGGCAATGGCGGCGCTCATGCTGGCCTCGGTGATGTTCATTCTTCTCTACATTGTCCCGCAGTACGAGACCATGTTTCGCGAGATGGACATCCTCGATACTCTTCCCTCCATCACGCTGGTGCTGATAAGCGTGAGCTGCTGGATGCGGCGGCTCTGGTTCATACTCCTGCCGGCGGCGGGGGGCGGCCTGTTTCTCCTTTCGCGAGTCCCCCGCCGCAAGGAGTGGTGTGTTCTGCTGGGCACGGTGCTCTTCGGCGCCATCGCCGTCACACTGATCGCAATCGCGCTCTTCACACCGCGAATCCACGTGTTCGGACCCCAGTAGCAATGTCCCTGAAGAAAATCCGCTCTCAGGAGCAGAAGTGAGCGAAGAGAAGCCCGCCCAAGAGAAGCGCTCCAGGCGGATTTACGTCCTCTGGGCCACAGCCCTCGGGCTGCTCCTGGCCGCGGGGCTGGTCTGCTGGAAGCTGGTCGTGCCGGTGATGGAAACAAGGGCCGCCATTGCCGAAGTCCACGAGAAGCACTACGGGCCGCAGAGGGGTGTGGACTCTTTTGAGCCCTTCTTGTCCGAGAAAGATGTCGCGGCGCTGCTCAAGCGATTGGGTGGCGCCGAGGAGGCCCTCCCCCGGCTGAGCATCTACACAGGGCTGCCGGACCGGATCGCCCCGCACAAGGTTTACGCCGTACAAGCCTTGGGGCGTTGCGGTCCTGGAGCAGTTCCCGCCCTCATCCGGGCGCTGGACTGCGATGATGACGACGCGGTTTCGGCCGCGGTCATGGCCCTCCGGGACATGGGACCCGCGGCCAGTCCAGCCATCCCGGCATTGGAAAAGCAGGCAACCCGCAAAGGGCACCCGGGCGACGTCTTTCACGAACTGATAGCCGAGGCCCTGAAGGAAATCCGCGCCGGCTCCGGCGGGCGGAAGTAGCCCCCTCCCCGAAACCGCGCTTGATATTTCCGCCCGCGAGGGTAAACCCTGCCGGCGGGCAGGTGATTAAGGGAGGAGACACCGGATGATCCGCGTAACCGTCTGGGGCGAGAACGTCCACGAGCAGAAGCACGAAGCAGTCAAAAAGGTCTATCCCGAGGGCATGCACACCGTGATCGCCAACGGGTTAGGTGAAGACAAGGAAATCAAGGCGCGCACCGCCACCCTCCAGGAGCCCGAGCACGGCCTGACGGAGGAAGTGCTGGCCGAAACCGACGTCCTCACCTGGTGGGGCCACTGCGCGCACCGCGAGGTCAAGGACGAGATCGTCGACCGCGTCCAGGAGCGGGTGCTCGGCGGCATGGGGTTGATACTGCTGCACTCCGCGCACTTCTCCAAGATATTCAAGCGCATGATGGGCACCGGCTGCGCGCTGCACTGGCGGGAGTGCGGCGAGCGCGAGCGCCTCTGGAACTGCAACCCGGGCCACGCCATCACCCGGGGGCTCGGCGAGTACTTCGAGCTCGAACACGAGGAGATGTACGGCGAGCCCTTCGGCATCCCGACGCCCGACGAGCAGATCTTCATCGGCTGGTTCCAGGGCGGGGAGGTCTTCCGCTCGGGCTGCACCTGGCACCGCGGCGCCGGCAAGATCTTCTACTTCCAGCCGGGGCACGAGACCTACCCGATCTACTACGATGAGAACATCAAGCTGGTCCTCAAGAACGCCGTCAAGTGGGCCGCGCCCGACGGCGTCTGGGCCCAGCCGCTGGAGGCCCCCAACGTGCCCGTCGAGAAGGCCCCCGAGAAGCTGGAGGACCAGGGCGCGCACCTGCACAAGAAGGGCGACAAGGGCTTTCGCTAGGCTCCGGCCCCCTTCTCCGCGCCCTGGGACTCCGCCGGGGGTCTGGGGGCGCGGCGAGGCGCCCCCAGGGGGTGACAGCGCCCCGGACCGAGCTGGCGCAGGTCCGGGGCGCGCCATAGGGGCGAAGCCCCCCTGGAAGTGCCGGGAGGCACTTGGACCAGGGCGCGCACCTGCACAAGAAGAGCGACAAGGGCTTCAGATAGACCAGCCGCGCGGGGACATGTACCGGAAGTCCGCCGCAGCCGGAGGCGAAGGCGGAAGCGGTACGTGTCCCCCGACAATCGGGCCGAGCTTCCGTTAATCCCCTGGCCCTTCCGGGCGGCCCCGGTGTATAATAGTTGATAGTGTAGGGGTCGCCATGCTACGGCTGTCGGCAATAGTCGCGCTTCTCCTTTCGGCCTGCCTCCCGGCGCTGGCCGGCGTCCCGGTGCGCCGCTCCGGGCGGGTGCTGCGCGTGGGCCCGCGCCGGAGCTACAAGACCGTGCGCGCCGCCTCCCGGGCCTGCCGCGACGGCGACGTAATCGAAATCGACGCGGGTCTGTATAAGGGCGACGTCTGCGTCTGGCGGCGCAATAATCTCATCGTCCGCGGGGTGGGGGGCATGGCCCACCTGGACGCCGCCGGCAAGCACGAGGGCGGCAAGGGCACCTTCGTGGTCTACGGCCGCAACTTCACCGTCGAGAACGTCGAGTTCTCCGGCTCCAGGGTGCCCGACCAGAACGGCGCGGGCATCCGCGCCCAGGGCCGCGGCCTGGTGGTCAGGAACTGCTGCTTCCACGACAACGAGAACGGCATCCTCGGCGGGGGCGACTCCAAGAGCGACGTGCTGATAGAATACTCCGAGTTCGCCCGCAACGGGCACGGCGACGGCTACTCCCACAACATGTACATCAGCCACGTGCGCAGCTTCACCCTGCGCTTCAGCTACTCGCACCACGCTCGCGTCGGCCACAACGTCAAGAGCCGCGCGGCGCGCAACATCATCCTCTACAACCGGATCATGGACGAGGCCGACGGGCGGAGCAGCTACGGGATCGACCTGCCCAACGGCGGCTTCACGGTGATCATGGGCAACCTGGTCCAGCAGGGGCCGCGCACCGACAACTCGGCGATCTTCGCCTACGCCGCCGAGGGCGGCAGGAACGCCGACCAGCGCCTCTACGTCGTAAACAACACCTTCGTCAACGACCGCGCCCGCGGGGACTTCGTCCGGGTGCGGAACTGCTCCGGCGGGCTGGTGGCCAACAACATTTTTCTGGGCAAGGGCGGGGTGCGCACCAGTAAAGCGGAGAAAAAGAACAATTTCGCCACCGCCGACTCGCGCATCGTGGCCGGCCGCAAGACCTTCGACTACCGCCTGACCGCGGCCGCCGCGGGGGCTCTCAACAGGGGCATCGACGCCGGCAGGGTTGACGGCTTTCTTCTTACGCCAACAGCCCAGTACGTGCACAAGGCCCGCGGCGAGGAGCGCTTTGACGTGGGCGCGCGGGACATCGGCGCCTATGAATTCGGGACCGCCGCCAAGCGCAAGTACCTGCCCGGGGGCATCGCCCTGGCCCCGCCGGAGCCCCAGCCGGCCCCCAAACCGAAGCCGATCGCCAAGCCGGAGCCCAAGCCGACGCCCCCGCCGCCGCCGCCCAAGCCCGTGGTACGCACCCCCGACCAGATCTGCCGGGGGTATCTCTCCTCGGCCAAAAACTACAAGCGCGTGGGCATGAAGGCCGACGCCCGCCGCTGCCTGCGCATCATCATTGATGAGTACCCCGACACCAAATGGGCCAGGCAGGCCCGCGCAATGTTAGTCGGGCTCTGAGGAGAAACGCGCATGCTCCGCCGCACGCTGCTGGCCCTGGCCCTGGTTTCGGCGAGTGCGGCGTGCCCCGCCGCCGAGGCCCTGGACTTGCGAGTCAGCACCGACCGGTCAATTGACCCGGCCAGCATCGAGACCATCGTGAAGAGCGTCTGCAAGCCGGGCATGAGCGAAGAGCAGCGCGCGGTCGCCCTCTGGCGGCTTTTCAACACGTCGATGTTCCACTGGGACCGCATCGCCCGCGGCAGGTGGGAGAACATCGCCACCTACGGCTACGCGCTGTGCGGGACCATGTGGCGGACCTACTCGCTCTTCTACCCTTACGAGTTCGGCGACGGCTCGGTGCGCGGCGGGGGCCTGGGCAACAAGGTGGACAGCGCGGGGGTCTTTCACCTGACCATGCGCGGCTGGCTGGCGGACAGCTACCTGATAAACCACGTTCCCAAGAGCTTCAAGCCGGCGGACCTGGCCGCCGACCCGGACCCGGCGGCGCTGTTCATGCCCGGCAAGACCAAGAGCGGCGGGCACACCATGGGCGAGGTCAAGTTCGGCGGCAGGTGGCACTTCATGGACATGCACGCGGGCTTCTTCGTGTGGAGCGCGGACGGGAAGGAGATCGCCCCGCTCAAGCTGGTCCTGGGCGACACCACGCTGGTGACTGATCCCGTGAAAACCGACAAGCGCTTCATGCCCTGCGACGCCGGGGCACCCTGGTTTTTTTACCGGGCCTCGGGCGGCGCGCGCGGCGCCGGCGGCGGCAAGAAACGCGACGAGGTCCACCCCACCAATCTGCGCGCGGGGCTCAGGTACGTCAGGTACTACGGCAAGACCTTCCCGGGCGCCTTCGTCTACCAGAAGAGCTGGGAGAAGTGCCCCAAGTGGTACCGCGAGAAGGGCCCGCGGCACCTCTGTAACGGCGAGGAGGGCTGGCGGCACTACGGCAACGGCGAGGTGGTCTTCGAGCCGGAGAAGTCGGAGCTCTGGCGCGAGGCCCTGACCGCCAGCGACAACCTGGCCCTTGACGTAAAGGGGGGGCTGCGCGGCGCGGACCCGGCCAGGCCCTGGAGCCTGTCGGTCAGTTTCCGGACGCCTTACATCTTCGTGTCCGGCACGGCGGCGGGCAAGGCTAAAGGTAAAGCAACCGTCTCGATCAGCGGCGGCGCGCAGCTCTTCAGCGGCACCGGCGAGATCAAGGCCGACATGCTCCGCAAGGTCTCCGGCACCAGCATTACGTTGAAGGTAAGCGGCGAGGCCGGCAGCTCGGTCAAGGGGCTGCGCCTCGCGCCGGTGTTTCAATATAACTACTTCCTCTCCCCCCGGCCCAAGCCCGGCGACAACAAGATAAAGGTCGCCTGGGACGCCAAGAGCCCCATGAAGGACCGTGCCGTGCGCGTCACCTGGACGTGGAAGGAGAAAAGCGGCGCGAAGAAAGACTCGCGGGTGATATCCAAGAGCGGGACCCAGTACGCGCTCAAGCTCGGCGCGGTGGACGTTCCACGGGGCGCCGAGCTCAACCCCACCTACATCGACGCGCTGGCCGTCGAGGTTGTCGAAAAGCCCTGACTGCGCGGCGGGAATTAGCCGGCCCTCAGCGAGGGAGAGGTCCGGCCCGGCCCGGCGGCCTATGGGGCACGGCCGCCCTTCTCCGCGCGCCGCCGGCCCGCCTCCATCCGGCGGGTTACCGTCCGCTGGGTCAGGACGCCGACGACGGCCAGAAGCGCGGCCACGCCCAGGAGCCCGGGGCCCAGCTTCACCCGCCCCTCCCGGGCGGCCCACAGGCAGGCCCCCCCGTAGGCGACCAGTGCCGCCCCGCAGACCGCGAAGGCCGCGGTCATCAGCGGCCGGAACACGAGAAAGGTCAGCGCCCCGCCGAGCAGCGGCCCGGCGCAGGCGGCGACGAGCAGCGCCTTGCCCCCGCCCAGCGCCGCCCCGACGGCCAGCCCCAGGACCAGGCCGGCCAGAGCGCCGGAGAACGCCCGGACCAGCGGCTCCAGGGGCCAGGCGGCCAGGGCCCCGAGCAGCCCCCCCAGCGCGACGCCCGCCAGGAGCCCGAGGTCGCCGGCCAGGAAACCGCCGGCCGCCCCGAGCAGGGCCGCCCCGGCCAGAAGGCCGACGACCGTGACCGTGAGGCGGTAGAGCGGCCAGCCGAAGTCGAGCACCGCGGCCCCGGCGATGGTGAGCCCGATGGCCACGGGCACCGAGAGGGCCGGGAGGCTCAAGGGGCCGCCGGCCCCCGCGGCGCCCGGCGACGGGAGCCCCCCGCCCATAAGCAGCAGCGCCCCGGCCGCCGCGCCCAGGGCCAGGACCACCCCGGCCACGGCGACCAGCTTCTCGCGCGCCCCCGCCCGGCCCAGGGCCTGGTCCCGCGGCCGCCGGGAGAGCCGGCGACGGAGGCCGCGTCGAGGTCCCTCAGCGCTCACGTCGGTGCGCCCCGTAGGGACAGGCGGCGATGCAGTTGGAGCAGTCCGCGCCGTTCTCAACCCAGAATGCGTAGCACTTCTCGGCGTCCACCGGCCAGCGCAGCACGCCGGGGTTGTTGGAGGCGTTGGGCGTTTCGAAGCTGGGCTCCTCGGCGTCGGAAATCGCCCCGGCGGGGCAGGCCCGCACGCAAGCTTTGCACTTCCTGCAGAAGGCCTCGGCGCCCTCGGATTTGGGTTCGTCGGGCGCCAGGGGCAGGTCGGTGAGGACCGTGCATATGCGCACGAAAGGTCCGCGCCCATCGGTGAGCAGCGCCCCGCTGCGGCCGGTGACCCCCAGCCCGGCGTCGACGGCCAGGGGGATGCTCAGCGCGGTGCCGTTCCCGCAGGAGACCGCCCGCCAGCCCAGGCGGCGGATTAACTCAGCTACGCTGGAGGCCACGGAGGCCATCAACGAGTAGGCCCGGCCGGTGGCCGCGGCGGCGGTGAAGCCCGGCGAGGTCCTGATGCCCTCGCGGTCCATGGGCACGCACATCACCAGGGAATATTCGACGCCCGCGGGCAGCTCAACCGCCTCCCCCCGCGAGTTGCAGGAGTAGAGCCAAAGGGGATTGACGCGCGCCGCGCCCGCCGCGCAGGCGCCCAGGCGCAGGGCGGCGGCCTTGAGGCGCGCCGAGGCTTCCTGCGGCGAGGCGAACTCGTGCCGCGGCCGGGCGGGCTCGGCCATCACCGAGTCCGGCTCGCCGAGCTTCGCGTCTCCGAAGGCGCCGCGGAAGTAATCGTGCACCGTCCAGGAGGCCATGGCCTCCTCGAAATCGACGCGCGTGCGCCCGGGCCCTCCGCGGGCGATGGCCCCGGCGGTGCGCGAGTACATGCTCTGTTTGTAAAAGGGCAGCGAGGAGTCGCGGCGCATGCGCGCGAAGACCGTGTTGCGGCCGTCGAAGCGGCGGATGGTCTTCTCGTCAACCGTGTAGGGCGGGCGGGCCACGGACACCTCGCTGCAGAGTTTCCTTGAGGAACCTTACGCCCGGCGGGCGGGGCTGTCAAGAAAGCGGGGCGGCCGGAAGCGGCCGCCCCGGACTTAATCGTGAAGTGTTCGGCCTACTTGCGGCCCCGGGCCCGGGTGGGCACGCTGAGCGTGCCGGCGGCGTCGGCCTCGCGGACGGCCTTCTCCAGCTCGGCGCAGATGTCCCTGTTCTCCTTGAGGAACTGCTTGACGTTCTCGCGGCCCTGGCCCAGGCGGGTGTTTCCGTAGGAGAAAAAAGCCCCGCTCTTGGTCACCAGCCCCAGGGCCATGGCCCCGTCGAGCACCGAGCCCTCCCAGGAGATGCCCTCGCCGAACATGAGGTCGAACTCCGCGCGGCGGGCCGGCGGGGCCATCTTGTTCTTGACCACCCGCGCGCGGATCACCGAGCCGATGTCCCGGTCGGCGGCCTTGATGCCCCCGATGCGCCGGAGGTCGATCCGCACCGAGCTGTAGAACTTCAGCGCCCGCCCGCCGGGGGTGGTCTCGGGGTTGCCGAACATCACCCCGATCTTCATGCGCAGCTGGTTGATGAAGACCACCGTGGTGCGGCTCTTGGAGACGATGCCGGTGAGCTTGCGCATCGCCTGGCTCATCATCCGGGCCTGCAGGCCCACGAACTGGTCGCCGGTGGCCCCGTCGAGCTCGGCCTTGGGCACCAGCGCGGCCACCGAGTCGACCACGATCACGTCGACCGCGCCGCTGCGCACCAGGCGGTCGACGATGTTGAGAGCCTGCTCGCCGTGGTCCGGCTGGCTGACGTGCAGCTCCTCGGTGTCCACCCCCAGCTTCTTGGCGTAGCCGGGGTCGAAGGCGTGCTCGGCGTCGATGAGCACCGCGTTGCCGCCGGCCTTCTGGGCGCTGGCCATGACGTGCAGGGCCAGGGTGGTCTTGCCGCTGCCCTCCGGGCCGTAGAGCTCCACCACCCGGCCGCGGGGGATGCCGCCTATCCCCAGAGCCAGGTCCAGGGTCAGCGCCCCGGTGGAGATGACCCCGCCGGTGAACTCGTCGGCGCTGTCGCCCAGGCGCATGATGGAGTTCTTGCCGAACTGCTGCTGGATCATGTCGATGGCCTTCTCCAGGGCCTTCCTGCGGCCCTCGCCCTCAACGGCGGTCTTCTTGGGTTGCTTGGCGCTCTGCTTGGCCATGCGGCTCTCCTCCTGTGACTGCGCGCCGGGCTCGCGGGCTCGGCCGGACGGCAGCAATGTATTGCCGACCGCGCG
Source organism: uncultured Planctomycetia bacterium (assembly GCA_964581145.1). Taxonomy (GTDB): domain Bacteria; phylum Planctomycetota; class SZUA-567; order JAKLDR01; family JAKLDR01; genus CAZONU01. Next base: position 13,777 of record CAZONU010000026.1, on the reverse strand, counting down.
GCGTGTCAACGGGAGGAAAGGGGGCGGGGCGGGCGCTGCCGGCGGCGCTCAGAACACCGGCATCATCTTCATGCAGGAGTGGATCTTCATGTTGCAGTCCTGCACGCGGCTCTCCAGCGAGTGGTTCCGGGGGTCGGCCTGGGCGGCCCGCTCGTAGATCTTCTGCGCCTTGCGGAAGTAGCGCAGCGCCTGGCTCAGGTGGTGCCTGAAGTTGTCGCGGCCCGGGCGGCCCTTGATGTAGTGCTCCAGGCCCTTCTTGAAGTGGGCGTTGGCCTCCGAGAGGTTCGCGCGCTTGGAGGTGATGCTGCTGACCGTGACCTTGGGGGGCGGGGAGCTGCCGCCGCCGTTGCCGGCCGGGGGCAGCGAGCGGATCGGGTTGATGGTCTTGCGCGGCGGCGGGGGCGCCTCGATCCGGAAGGTTATCTTGTAGTCCTTCTTGTCAATCAGCGCCAGGAGCCTCCGGGCCGAGTCTCCGAAGGAGGTCTTCTTGTACTCGTCGTTGCCGAGTATCTTGTTGCAGTAGGCGCGGGCGAACGGTTTCTGGTCGGCGCTGTAGTACCAGTCCGCCGCGGACCACAGCTTGCCGGCGCGGTGCTCGGCGACCAGGGCGACCAGGTCCTTGCCGGAGCCGCCGTTGCGCATCTTCTCGGCCCCGGTCCAGGCCCGCTCCAGCAGGCCGTGGCTGTCCCCCTTCAGGCCGTTCTCCAGGGCGAAGACCGCGGCGTCGACCAGCCCCGCCGGCGAGGGCGCCGCCCCCAGGCGGGAGACCCGCTTGGCCAGGTCCTTGCGGATCTCGGCGGTGCGCGCGGCGGGGTCCACGTCCCTGAAGCTCCTGATGTCGTCGGCGGCTAAGGGGAGAATCATCTGCCCGGCGCCGGAGGTGCCCTGCACCACCCTGTAGGACCCGTCGGGCAGCTTGGTGACCACGCCCCTGAGCTTGCGGCCGTCGATCAGCTCGACGATCTGGAGCTTCTGGCCGACCTCGACGCGGGGCTTGACCTCCCCGGACAGCCGCTTGAAGGTCCTGGCCTTGCGCTCCAAGTTACCGGCCTCGCCGGCCAGCATCTTCGAGCACTTCATGGCGCCGACCCGCCCGAAGGCCGAGGCGGCCGGCGCGTACTTGAGCCCGGCGAGCAGCCTGTGGCCCTCGGCGATGGCCTTCGCGGCCCGGCCGTTGTCGGGGGTGTCGGGGGGCTTCTTGACGGGCGGCTCGACGGGCTTCCTGACGGGGGGCTCGACCGGCTTCCTGACGGGCGGCTCAATGGGCTTCTTGACGGGCGGTTCGGCGGGCTCGTCGGGGATGGTGACCGGCTTGATCCCGGAGGGCCCGAAGATATCCTCGCGGAAGGCCCAGCCGGCGCCGGCCCCCCCGGCGACCAGCAGCACCAGTATGAAGAAGACGGCCTTGCCCCCGCCGCCCCCCTCGCTCTGGGCGCGGTAGCCGCCGGTCCCCGGGCGCCGGCCGTTGACCGGGCGGTGGCTGCCGGTCACCGGCCGCCGCTTGGCGGTGCCGACCGCCCGCCGCTTCCCGGTGTCGCCTCTGCGCTTGGTGGCCAAAGGGCTGCTCCTCAGCTTGCCCGGCGGGGCACACTCCTACATAAGTACAGCATACACCAAAGGGCCTGTTTTGTCAAGACTTATGGCGAGCCCCGGATGGTGGGGAGAGCAGGACACTAACCCCGCAGTTTCCCCACCTCTCGGCCGGACCATGACTTACGGCGCAACCCCCTTACACCACAGAAAGTTGCGTCGTTCAAATGCATCATGATCCTTCACGATCTTTCACGCCGTATCACCCATGTCCCCGGCCGAGTTTTCGCACTTTTTTCGCACTTTCCCCAGACCGAAGATTCCCTCAGGAGCCAGCTCTGCACGCCCCCCTTGAACATGCAGGCCGGCAGTGCCCACAGGACACGGATCATATTGTCTGGATTGGCTATGTCAAGAAGTCTGTCGCGGAGTTTCCTCAATCATTCTCAGGCCAGGAATACACCACCTCCCCGGCCTGAGTGACGCTCAGGGCATCATAGTCCTCGCGCAGTTCCTTGCTCTCCTGCTTCGCGGCTTTGAGTGCCTCCTCGCGGTCCCAGAGCACTTGGACCTTGTCCGGGATGCCGCGGAAGACCGTGGCGAGCACATAAGGCTCGCCCGCTTCTCGCCATCATTGAAGCCGAATTTGTCTGTGAAGTCCTCCCAGGAACCAACGGCCATACCCAATCCTCCTACGTGTAATCCTCGCGCTCGGCCCAGTCCTCAGGAGCGAGACCAGTGCCCTCGCATTCGTCGCATGTCTGACCGCTGGAGAGCGTTCCTCCGCCGTCACAGCCGCGGCACACTGGTCGAACCACCGCAGCGATCTGGTCGAGGGTGTCAGGGCTCCAGCTCTTGTCCTGATTGTAGAAATCACCCTCGGGGCCCGTGTCGAGATACATGATGTCGAAGATCCTGCTAAGAAGGCCATGCCCGGCAGGTTCCGGACGGTGAGAAGTGCGGCCTCCGCCGGGGGCTGGCTCACGACGGCTGCTCTGTGCGGGAAGCACCTCTATGTCTTCGCCCGCGGCCATCGCGAAATATGGCAAGCCCGGCTGCCAGAGCTGGCCCGGGGCAGGAAGGACCTGGAAGCTCTCAGCGATCAGTTGAAAACAGCGCAGGATGACGCGAAAGGGCTGGATCAGGCCAGACATAGCCTTCAGGAAGAGGTTGCACGCGCCGAGGGGCCGACGCGGCAAACTGCCGAGGAGGTGCAGGAACTGGAGAACAAGCTAGTGCTGGCCAGGGCACGCCGGGAGGGACTGGAGGCGGAGATAACGGAGACGCGGAACTCACTTTCACAGGAGGAGGCCGTCGCCCATGAGCTTGAAGCCGAAAATGTCCGGCTCGCCGAGACCCGGGACCTTGTAGCAAGGACCAATGAGAGGATGCACGCGGAGGCTGAGAGAACCCTGGCAACATCGGACAACGGCAAGGCCAAGAAGCTGGCCGCCCAGCTGATAGAAGCGCTGCAGAGCGGTTGAAAGGTCGGGAAGGAGGTTACACATGAGCACATTTAGAGAGGGCCGTCTGGAGAGTCGGTCGCTTCTCAGGAATATCGCGAGCTTGGTACGAAGCAGGGGGGAGGCTGACCGCAGGCAAGAGGAGGCATACCGGCAAAGGGAAGCAGTAAGAGAGAAGAAGAAGTGGGAGGCAGAGCTGGCCAAGAAACGCAGGCAGCAGGAGAGGGAACGCCGAGAGTGCGAACGGGCCAGGCGGGAGATGCAGCTCCGGTGGGAAGCCATGGTCGCTGCCAGGGCCGAGATTACCGAGGTCGGGGAACTGGCATCCAGGTTCAACACTGATTCCATCAGGAAGTTTGCGGGGCAGGAGCTGGACAGGGCGCTTGATGCCCTGCAGCAGGCTGAGCAGTCTCTGGCTTGTGACGATCCGTATCAGGCCCGCAAGCTGATGTCTGCGGCCGTCAATGCGTTCCATCACGCCGAGCGGAGCGCCCACAAGCGACGGCAGGCCTTCGAGAAGAAGCGTCAGCACGCTGTCGAGGCGCTGGACGATGCCGCCATCCGGGTGCGGGCCGCTGCCGGGAACGACAAGATCCTGCACAAGTGGAAGGCCAAGGAAGCGGAAAGACTCCTGCACGAGGTGGAGCCCGCCAGGGCCTTGCTGGGGAAGGAGGACTTCTCCGGGGTTCGGAACTCAGCGAGAGAGATTCTCAAGAAGCTGGAGCATATCCGCGAAGAGGCCGCGGATCTCGAACGGAAGAATCTGCTGCAGGTAACCCTTGCCGAACGCGTCTCCGACGCGCTCAGTGAGATGGGATTCGACGTCTCCACCGGGCCTTGGGACCCCAACGATCCGGCCAGCCGCCAGGTGGTGGCGGCTTCCCGGTCTTCGGGGGAGATATTCAGCGCTGTAATCAGCCTCGACGGCCTCGTCAACTTCCGGCTGGACGAGTACGAAGGCGAGGCGTGCCAAGCCGACGCTGATGGTCTCCAGCGCCTTCTGGCTGAGAAGTACGACGTAAGGATGGAAGACGTGACCTCGGTCCGCACGGGAGGCTTCCGGCGGAACGGTGGCGCGGCCAGGAGCCTTCCCGCAGCCCGCGCCGAAAACGCCTCTTAGGAGCCAGACGCCATGAGAGAGGAACAGGGCAAGAGCTGGATCGCCGAGACCAGGGAGGCCCTCACCGGCAGCACCTCGGTGGTCGTCCTCCACGGCAACCTGGACGATATCTACTACACTGACATGCACCAGGGCATGCTTCGCCTCGCCAGGCCCGGGCGCTTTCCGAGGTCGCCCACGCGGTTCAAACTGCCGGTCTGACCGTCATGACCTACTCAGGCTACCTGCTGGAGGATCTGCGCAGAGCCGGCAAGGCCGACTGGAACGCTCTGATGGACGCCACAGATCTCCTGATAGACGGACCATTCGTGCAGGAACTCGCCGGCAACCATCTCTGGCGCGGGTCAGACAACCAGCGACTGCACTACCTGTCCGGCCGCATTCAGCCGCCGGAGGAGGAGCAAGTGCCCAGGGCGCAGGTCAGGATCCTGTCGGACGGCAGGGTCCAGCTGTCTGGGTTCCCGTTGAAGAAGTTCGAGAAGGCTTTGGAGAAGGCTCTCGACGTTAGGAGCTAAGGGTCATCGTGCCTGCTTCACACGAGCGCAGGGAACAAGGAGTTCGAGCAGCAGAAAACGCTGCCGACGATCCCATCATGACGGTTGAAGATGTGGCTGCCTACCTCAAGAAGTCGCCTGGCACCATCCGCAACTGGATATCCCAGAAGATCATCCCCCACTATAAGGTGACAAGAGGAACCGTCCTGTTCCGCCGGAGCATGATCGACAACTGGCTCAAGGGGCGGGAGTTCCGTCCACGTAACTCGCGTGCTCCCGCCCCCGGGGCCAAGACCTCCTAACCAGCAGAGCCTTTCAACCTCTTCCGCACCGCTTGCAGGACGTCCGGTTTGGAGCGAAGCGCCTGCTCGACCGCCTGCCTGGTCGTCTGTACGCGGGTGTTGGTGTAGCGGCCGGTCATCTCCAGGGAGGCGTGGCCCAGAATGGCCTGGCGGGCGAAGGGGTCGGTCCCGGCCTCCTTCATGCTCCTGGCACAGAGGTGGCGGAACTCGTGGGGGCTGGTGTGCCGGGGCAGTCCGATCTTCCTGGTGAGTTTTATGAAATCCTGCCTGATGCGGTTCGAAGGGATTTGCCCCATGTCGCGGAGGAACTCATGTATTGCGCGGCGCTTTCCCCTCATCAGGGCGTCTTCCGAAGTCCCCTCCATACGATTCTCGACTTCGTCGAGACGGGCCTTCAACGCATCGGTCATCTCGAAGTAGTCCTTGAACGACCCGGCCGGCCGCTTCTCGGGGAGCTTCCCGGGCTTGGGGTAAAAGGACTCATTCAGGAAGACAAAGCCCTCCCCGCGCGAACCGATGCGCTCTTTCAGGACTGACTCCCAGAGCGGGAAGATAGGGATCTTACGGTCCCGCCGGGTCTTCGTGGACCAGAAGACCTCCGGCTTGTTGCGTATGTGCACCACACGCCTCTTCCAGTCCACGTCGGAGACCAGCAGGAACCGCAGTTCGTTGCGCCTGATGCCCACGGCGGCCAGGGTGAAGAATATCCCGAACTGCCAGTCGTTGCAGGCCCCGTAGAAGACCGCCTCCTGCTCGGGCGTGAAGGGGTCCCGGCGTTTCCCGGGGGTCTTGGACATGGAGTCGATAGGCAGTTCCTTGCAGGGATTGCCTGCGTATGGCCTCATGTGGCAGCGCTGGATAGCATGGTCAAAGGCCGTCCGGCAGGTGGCCAGTACGAAGGCGATACCCCTCTCGCTGTATCTGTTCGAGGGGTTGGTGCCCTTCCTCCGGCGCTTGCCGTTGCACGTTCGTTGCTTGGCCCTCATGTGTTTCAGGAACTCTTCCATGACGGGCGGGGTGACGTCTTCCATGCGGCATATCCCGGCCCCGCCAGCAAACTGCACGAAATGGTCGATTGCCGACCAGTAGCGTTTCAGGGTTTCATGGGACAGCCCCCGCACCGTCCGGCAGTGGGCGAGCCACTCCGTCGCGAAGTCTTCGACGCCGATATGTTCGATGTTGAAGGCGGTCGGGCGCATGTCCCGCAGCTGGGAATCGGTCTGGCTTGCCAGCCTGCGGGCCTCGTTGAGGTCCCGGCCCACGGGTGGTTTGAGCGAGCGGTCGTTTTCCCGGTAGTAGAGGTAGTAAGTGGGACCTCGCTTATAGATGGTGACTGAACCGATGCGGTCGACCTTGCGCCATTTCTTCCTGTCGCCGGACCTTCCTTTCCGAGGCATAGGCCCATCCCTCCGTCTGGCGAGACACCAGGGGGGTGGTCTCCCGAGTTTTCGCACTTTTTTCGCACTTGGGCGATTTTGCCCAATCGCCCTTCCCTAAGGGATGGTCTGGTCTGGGGATATGATTTAGCGTGAAATAATGGTGGGGAGAGCAGGATTCGAACCTGCGAAGGCGGAGCCAACGGATTTACAGTCCGTCCCCTTTGACCGCTCGGGAACCTCGCCAGGATGTCAAATATCGTTTTTAAGTATAACAGATAAACGTATGAATAGAATAGTTTTTTTAGGTCTTTAATGCAACTTTATTTTTATTATTTTTCAAGGTGATCAATTATTGTTTTATACGCAGTTCGCGCTGGCCATCATGATAATCAAGAGTAATATAACAACTTTTTTCTGGCAAAAATGATTCGATCACTTCGGGCCATTC
>CAZONU010000026.1:0-7031 GCA_964581145.1 uncultured Planctomycetia bacterium | reverse complement strand
GGATTTACAGTCCGTCCCCTTTGGCCGCTTGGGTATCTCCCCACCCGAATCGGCGAGTTGCGGCATTTTAGAGCCGGTTCCCGGAATGTCAAGACACCGCCCGGAAACCACCGCCCAAGTCTTTGCAGGCAAGTGGGAAACGATTCCGTAGCCGGGTTTGCACTTGCTATTTGGGCCGCTTTCCACGATTTTCACGTGGGTCTGGCCGGCGGCGGCGGCCATCTACAGTCAAATGCTGGCGGGAAGTGCGCTGAGTGGCCATGCGCCCGCCGGCCGGAGGAGCCATACGGTGACCGACCGCGAACTGCTGGCAGGCTACGCCCGGGACGGCGATCCCGGGGCCTTCGCCGAAATAGTCCGGCGACACGCGGCCAAGGTGTACTCCGCCTGCCTGCGCCAGCTCGGAAATCACCATGAGGCCGAGGACGCCGCCCAGGCGGCCTTCCTGGTGCTGGCCCGCAAGGCCCGCGGGCTCTCCTCGCGAACGGCGCTCTCCGGATGGCTCCTGGTAACCGCGAGGCACGCCGCACGCGACCTGGCAAAAAGCCGCGCGCGCCGGGCGCGCCGCGAGAGGGAGGCCGCCGCCATGAGGTCCCGCGAGAACGTCGACCGGCTCTGGGAGCAGGCCCGGCCGGAGATGGACGCGCTGCTTCTCGCCCTGCCGGCCCGCCAGCGCGACGCGCTGGCCCTCTGCTACCTGGACGGCCGCTCGCGCGTCGAGGCCGCCAGGGAACTGGGCTGCTCGGAGAAAGCCCTCGATCGCCGGGTGACCCGGGGGCTGGCCCGCTTGCGCGAACGGCTGGGCCGCAAGGGCGCGCACATGTCCGCCGCAGCGCTGGCCGCGCTGCTCGGCGGGAAGATGGTCGGGGCCGCGCCGGCGGGCCTGACCGACTCTCTGCTGGCCGTGGGTTCCGGCGGCGGGGCGGGGGCCTCGCCGGCGGCGCTTTCGGCCGCGAAAGGAGCAATGAACGCCATGATGTGGACCAAGATCAAGATCGCAGCAGCTGTCCTCGCCGCGGCATCAGTAGTCGGCGGCGGCGGGGCCCTCACCGTCACCAAGCTGGCCGCCGCCGAGCCGAAAGTGAAAAAGGCCGGGGAGGTGCTGCCGGTGCTGAAGCCCGACCCCAAGGTGCTGGCGATCCTCAAGGGGCTGGGCGAGAACCAGTCGGCCTGGCTGCCGGCGGTCAGCACCGCCGGGGAGATGAACGCCGAGGTCAGGAAGTTCAAGCTGGACAAGAGCGGGCCGCGCCCGCGCGACTACTGCCTGAAGTGGGTCTGGGCCGCGGACCGTAAGCGCGCGCTCTTTTGCGGAGGGAACGCCGGCGTGCCCCACAAGCTCAACGACGTCTGGGAGTACGACCTGGCCTCGAACACCTGGGTGCTGCTGTGGAGTCCGGACCCCGACACCAACCGCGTGCGCCACATGAAGAAGCCGGGGGAGGCCAAGGCCTACCTCGACAAGTTCGTCAAGCTCGACGCGGTCTCCGGAGAAATCATGACCAGGCGCGGCGCCCCGTTCGATCCCGTCCACACCTGGTGGGCGCTGACCTACGACCCCGAAATGAAAGCTCTTCTCTGGATACAGGGCAACCACCACCTGCACGGGCTCTTCATGAAAGAGCACCCGGAACTCAAGGCCAGGTACAAGCTGGGCGGTTACCACAAGATGCGGCTCTTTGCCTATTACCCGCACCTGAACAAGTGGGAGTTCATGAAGTACCCCGCAGGACTGCACAAGTCCCCGGCCGCGATCCTCGACTACATCCCGGAACTCGGCGGCAGCCTCTACTACACGTCGACCCATGCCCAGCAAGGAATGTTTGGCAGCAAGACAAAGAAGTGGGAATTCAAGAAGCTGGCCGGTTCCCACACCCGGCTCCGCAAGGAGCGTCCAGAATGCCCGCCCAGTGAGGCGGTCTCGGCGTATGACTCCGCAAGCAAGCTGCTGGTCGTCCATCACGGCGGCGGCACCCATCGGGGCAAGCCGGTACCCAAAAAGACCTATCACTACGACGTGAAGGCCAACAAGTGGTCGAAGGTCCTGGAATCCAAGGACGGCCCGCTGGGCTACGACAACCGGACGCCGATGGTTTACGACTCGGTCGCCAAGGCCTGCCTGATCGTCGAGCCGAACGCTCTCTGGTCTTATCGCGTAGGTGATAAGAAGTGGACCGAGCTCACGCCCAAAGGGCCGGCGCTGAAGTCCCGGAGGGTCTTCATGGCCTGCTACAACCCCGAGCACAACGTGCTCATGGCCGACAACGGCGGCGGCAAGGTCTGGGTCTACCGCGCGAAGAAGGCGGCGAAGCGGGGCAAGTAAGACGCCCGCCGGGTGCGCTTGCCCCCCGGCCCCGCGGAGGTTAAGCTCCGCGCCGCATGACGCTCAAGATTCTGCTCGTGGCCCTGGCGGTCCTGGCCATCCTGCTCATCAACCTGGGCGGCCCGCCGCTGTGGGCCGGCAGGGGCGGCTGATGCTTTCCCGGAGGGGCTTCAAGCTCCTGGCGCGGGCCGGTGGAGTGCGGCGCGGCCTGGCCCGCTGGACGATCATCGGCGCGACCGCGAGCCTCTATCTGGCCGCCGTGGCCGCGCACCCCTGGTCGCCCTGGGGCTCCTCGGGCGCGCTGGCCACCTGGGGCTACACCCTCACCGGCTTGGCCGCGCTGCTGCCCCTGGTCCTGGTTCCCGTGCTCTTCGCGCCTGTCTTCGTTCGCGAGAAAGAAGCCGGGACCATGGAATCCTTACTGCTCACCCCCCTGCCGCGCAAGGTGATAGTAAGCGCGCGGCTTCGCCCGGTCCGCGGGCTGCTGGTCTACTCCCTGCTGCTGGCGCCGCTGCTCGTGCTCATGCCTCGCGACACCAGAGAGATCATCCTGAAGCTTCTGGCCTCTTCCGGCGGCGCGGCGTTCCTGGGCGTGCTGGCGCCCCTCGACCGCGGGTGGAGCATGGACGGCAACGTGGAAGCCGTCACCCTGCTGGCCGGAGCGGCGGTATCCGCCGGCATTCTGATCAGGACCTGGTCAATGGCCTGGATCACCGCGGCCTTGTCCCTGCGGTCGCGGAGCGCGATCGCCGCGCTGCTGTGGAGCTACTTGGCTTGCGCAAGTCTCACCCTCACCGGCGTCGCGCTCTCGATCCTGGCGCACTGGGCCTTCAAGGCCGGCATGATCTCGTCGGCAGCCAGTCGCCTTCCCAATCTGGCCGCGGCCGGCGCAGTCCTGGAAGCCCTGGCATTTCTGGCCGCAGGGCTCTTGCTTCGGTGGCGGCTCCTCCGCCGCTTCGACGCCTGGGCGCTCCGCTGACTCTCCCGCCCGGGCAGCGGTCGAAATTAAACGGATTGTCCGAAAGACCTCCCCGGCGGGGGTCCATAAGTGCTGTTGAGAGCCAAGCCTGCCGAGGGGGCAGCCGTGAAGGTTTTCCGGATACTGGTGACTGTGCTCCTCCTGGCCGCAGTCGGCGGCCGGGCGGAGGCCTTTCTCAACAGCCACGGCCCCTTCGAAAAGGGCCGGGCTCCCGGGAAGTTCCCGCTGAAGAAGTGCCGGCAGCTCGCGGTGACCGGCTCCTGGAAGAAGCTGGACCGCGCCTGGGTCTACGCCGCCACCAAAGGCAAGAAGGTCCGGTTCAAGCTGCACGTCAAGGTCTCCGCCCAGCCCCGCGGGATCCTGGTTTCGGTCACCAACGAGCACGGCGCGACCGTGGCCGGGCCCGTGCAGGTGGCGCCCTGGATCCACTTCACCGGCGCCCGCTGGGCCGACCTCAACGGCGACGGCCGGGAGGACTTCGTGGTCACGGTGGGCTCGGGCGGCTGCGGCCTGGCCGTCGGGCGGGCCAACGTGGCTTTCATACTCTCCGCCGGGTGGGGCTACCGCATCACCGCGGTCCGGACCATGTTCCCCGGCCCGGAGGACTTCATCGACCCCTCCGGCAAGGGTGAGTGCCTGTACGTGCAGGCCTCCTTCGTCTACGGGGAGAAGGGCCGCGACGGCAAGGCCCACAACTACTGGGTCTACAACCTCCTGCGGCCGGGCGGCGGCTTCCGGCGCAGGGAGGTGGTGCTGGCCAACGGCCGCGACCGGCGCTTCCCCAAGTGGATATGGTACACCAACAACCCCAACCACCAGGCCACCACCCAGCTCACCGCGGCGCAGAAGCGCCGCCTGTGGAGGCCCCAGGCCGCCAAGGTGTTCTGGGAGCCGGGATACCCCGGCAAGGCCGCGGTCAAGTACGTCCTCGGCAAGGTCAAGTGCAGCAACCCGGAGGAGGTCTGCCGGATAGTGTTCGGAGGCTACTCGCCGGAGGACCCGGAGGACATGAAGGCGCTGCTGGGGCGGACCAGCTTCGAGAAGGAGGACCTCGGCGACGGCACCAAGTGCTACATCTTCGAGCCGCCCGGCGGCTGCGGCAGTTACGCGGCCATCTTCCTCTACCACTTCGCCAAGCAGGGCGACAGGCTGGTGCTCCTGTTCGACTCGGGCGGTCTCTACTGCGGGCACTCCACCGACAAGGTCAACGGCCGTTACGTGATCGTGCAAACCTGGCGCGCAGACTTGTGCATGAAGGACGTGGAACTGGCCACCCGGGCCTGCGTCTGGTTCTGGAACGGCCGGAGGTACGTCGAGGCCTACACCGAGACCACCATCCACGATGCCAAGGACAAGTCCCGTATCGGCACCACCGTGAAGTGGAACCCGGCCAACAAGAAGGCCTTCCTGCGGGCCGCTCCCCGCGACCTGGTACCCGGACGATAGCTCGCCCTCCGCTGTTGACACCGCCCTTCACTCCGGCGAAGATACTGCTCCCAAGGGGCGCGCCGCGCCCGCCGATTATTTCTAGGATTGAACCGGCCCCCGAACGTCCCTAATATGTAGCTTGCCGGGCCGGGTCGGGCCCGGCCGGGGAGGAGGTCCCGCTTGGCCGCTGCCGCCAACGCCGCCCGCCGCTTCCTTGACCCCCGGGTGCTGGCCCGCATCCGGCGGCTGGACGTGGCCAGCCGCCTCGCCGCCGAGAGCTTCATGTCCGGCCGGCACCGCTCGGTGCGCCGCGGCTTCTCCGCGGAGTTCAGCGACTACCGCGAGTACTCCCCCGGCGACGACGTCTCGGGCATCGACTGGCGGGTCTACGCGCGCACCGACAAGTACTACATGAAGTGCTTCGAGGCCGAGACCAGCCTGCGCTGCGTCCTGGCCGTGGACGTCTCCGCCTCCATGGCCTACAAGTCCCGGGAGGGGCTGGTGGCCAAGGGCGAGTACGCCGGGCTGGCCGCCGCCGCGCTGGGCTACCTGCTCCACCGCCAGCGCGACCGCGTGGGCCTGGCGCTTTTTGACAGGGAGCTCCGCCGGCTGGTGCCGCCCAAGAGCCGCAAGTCGCACTTCTACTCCATACTCGAGCTCCTGGCCGCCGGGCTCGACGAGCCCGCCCCCGGCGAGGCCGCCGCGGGCCTGGACGCGCTGGCCGGCAACCTCACCCGCCGGGGCATGACCGTGATCCTCTCCGACCTGCTCAGCGCCGAGCCCGGCCGCCTGATCCGCGCCGTCGAGCACCTGGCCTACCGCGGGCAGGACGTGCTGGTCCTCCAGGTGCTGGACCCCGCGGAGCTGAGCGCCGCCCTGCCCTCCGGCCGGCTGATCCGCGAGCCGGAGAGCGGCCGCGAGTTCCAGGTGGACGGCTTCGGCGCGGCCCGCTGCCGCGAGGCCCTGAAGTCGCTGCTGGAAACCTACCGCCGGCGCTTCCACGCCCTGGGGGTCGACTACGCGGCCCTCACCACCGAGACCCCCCTCGACCGCGCGCTGGGCGCCTTCCTGGCCTCGCGCCGCTGGCACCGCCGGGGGGGGCGGCCGGCGGCGTCCAAGCGCAGGCGGGCATGATCGAGTTCGAGCACCCGGCCTGGCTCTGGGCCCTGACCGCGCTGGCCGTGCCCGTCGTGCTGCACCTCTTCAGCCGGCGGGCCGTCCCCCCCCGGGACTTCCCCCCCGCGGTGCTCCTCGAAAAGGACGCCCGCCGCGCGGTGCGCATGCGGCGCATCAAGGAGCTGCTGCGCCTGCTGGTGCGCCTGGCGGCCCTGGCCGCGATCGCCCTCTGCTTCGCGCGCCCGCGGCTGGCCGGCCGTCGCTCCGACGCCGACAGGACCGCGCCGGTGGGCCTGGTCCTGGTGATCGACGACTCGCTGAGCATGTCCCGGCGCGCATATCCCAGCGGCGAGAGGTTCCCCGGCGAGGCCGAGATGATGAAGCGGCGGGAAGAGTTGCGGTCCGCGCCCTGGATGCCGGACACCTCCACCCGGCTGGAGCGCGCGCTGGACGAAGGCCGGAAAGCCCTCGAACGCCTGGGGCCGGGCAGCGAGGCCGCGGCCGTCTTCGCCTCGGGGCGCTCGCTGGGGCCGGAGGCGCCCGGGAAGCTGGCCGCGGCGCTAAGCGCAATGCAGAAGGGCGGCGCGAGGACTTCGGCGCGGGCCAACATGAACCGGGCCCTGGAAGCCGCCCCCGAGTTCCTGGAGGCCATGCGCCCGCTGGCCCCCGCTGTCCTGGTGCTGGGCGACTGCGAGGAGGGCGCTCTCGACGTTAAAAGGCTGGCCGCGCTCGCCGGGCGCGCCCGCCTCGCGGTGCTGGACCTCGGCGCGGCCGGCGCCGGCGACGACTGGGCCCTGCCCGGCGCGCGGCTCGACCGCCGCCGGCTGGTCGCCGGGGAGAGCGCCCACATGTTGATACGCGTCTCCCGCGCGCCGGGGGCCGGCGGCGCCGCCCGGCGCCGGCTGGAACTGGTCCTCGGGAAAGTGGCCGTCGCCTGGCGCGAGGTGAGCCTGGCCCCCGGCAGCGAGGCCGAGGTGCCGCTGGGCTTCACCGCCGAGGCCGGCGCGCGCCTGGGCGAGCTGCGCCTGGTGCCCCGGCCGGTCATCATGCCCGTCGGAACGCGCGGCGCCGGGCCGGGCAAGTCCGATCCCTGGGCCGCCAACGACCGCCTGCCCGTGGCGCTCACCGCCCACCCGCCGGCGCGCGTCGCGGTGATCTGCCGCCGGGAGGACCTGGGCACGGCGGGCC
>CAZONU010000025.1:0-23763 GCA_964581145.1 uncultured Planctomycetia bacterium | reverse complement strand
TTACTCGCCCTTCAACCCCTCAGACTGGTCCCCTTTTGCAAGCCCCCCACCACTTGCCACGAGAGGCGGCCCTGCTGCCCTTGATATGCTTGCTGTCTACTTCCCCGGCACCAGCTTGGCTTTTCCCGAAAAAGCCGAAGGAGCCTCGTCGGTCAAGAGCCTTGTTTCTTGCAGCGCTATGACCTCGGCCAGTGCATCCTCGGCCTCCCCGAACTGCCCCACCACCGGTTCGAACGGCGCGCATGTGACGGCCGTGGCTTCGGCCACGCGAGTGATGGACCTTGCGTACTCCAGGTCCGTCTTGACCGCCGCCCTTTCGCTGAGCGCCTGGGCAAGCGCTGCCTCGGTCTTGGCCCGCATCTTCTTGATGTTCCTGATGGTCGCCGCGAACCGTTCGTATTTGTCAACCTCGGCCCGCTGCGTCGCCAGAACCGACTGCATCTCTGCCGGCGTCCTGGTCCGCCCGCCGTAGCTGACCAGCTGCTCCTTCTCCCGAGCTTCGGCCGTCATGGCCTTGAGCTTCTCGTGGTGCGCCTTCATCTCGGCCAGCGGCATGGGCGCCTGTGCCAGAAGGTTCTGGATGTTTTCCTCTTCCCGCTCCAGCCGCCTCAGGGCCACCTTGAGCCGCGCGACGGCCTCGGTGCCCTCGTTGATGCTGCGCTCGGCGGCATGGATTTTCGCCCGTACCGGCTTGTGGTCGTCCAGGTACTGTCGTGCGACGTGTCTGTAGTCCCTCACCAGGTCGAGGATGATCGCCGGACCCAGGAGAAGCCCCAGACCGCAGACAGCCACTATGGCAAGCGTCTTGCGCATTGCCATCCTCCCTTCAGTTGGGTTTGTCGCCTTGTGACTCGTCTCGGAGATATTCAGATGTCAGTAGGTTGTCTGGTGGGGCTTCGGTCAGGCTTTCCGAGGAGGCGCCTCCTTCCTGGCTACTCGCCGCCCAAGTACTTGACCAGATTCTGCTTCAGCACCTTGTAGCCTCGACCCAGCTTCTTCGCCTTGATCTCGCCCTTCTTGACCAGGTCCAAGTAGGTCCGCTTGTTGATGCGCAGGAACCGGCAGGCTTCGGGCGTGGTCAGCACTTCCGGGTCCGGTCTCGCCCGCCTCGCAGCCATTGCCCTGCCTGCCTCCTCCTACCTATAATATACCACAATGCACCGCAAATGTCAACCGCAAACCCATAACGCCCTGTGTCCGAAAGGTTTATATACTACCTCTTCTTTCACTACCACATAGTCCTCACAAAGAGGCATTTTTACGGCAAAGCAGACCTGCACCAGGGCGACGCCCAAGGGGGTCTGCGAGCAAGAGCCGGTAGGAAATTGAACCGGCACGTAGGAAAGCAGCGAGACAAGTTCGCTCTTGTCGTGCATGACGCTTTCCGACGAGACACTGAATTCTAAGATTCTGATAGCGCGAGCACCGCAGATTCCTGCGGTTTGAACCCTTGACTGGCTTCTCACAGCCGGAAGGAGGTGAAAACAGGCAGTAGAGACTGATCTGTTGTTGGTGTTGTTCCTCGGTCGGCCCGCCTTTGCGCGGGCTTTTTTCTTTGGCTCGGAAAGGAGGTGCCAAGTGCTTCGAAGACTTGTGGCAAGGCTCTTTAGCTTCGACCAAGAACTTGAGGGCTTGCGAGAGGAGGTGAAACGGCTGAACCATGATGATGCGTTTGGAATTCTTACGCGGCAAGGACTGATAGCTAGTTGCACAGCGGAACCTGGCAAGAAGGCGGTTGTCTTCCTGGACTTCGATCGAATCGGGGATCTCAACAAGGAGCTTGGCTACGAAGAGGTCAACAGCCGCATCAAGGAAACCTTCCAGCAGTCCATCCGGCAGTCGGATGTCTTGCTGGGCAGGTGGTATTCGGGAGACGAGTGCCTGGTGCTTGTTGACGGCGACACCGGGGCGGCAGAGGCAGTCCTCGACAGGTTGAGGATGCATGCCCAGGGGCAAGGGCTGAGCTTCATGGCGGCAACAGGGCCCTGGGACGGCAACAAGGAGCCTCTCGAACACTGCGTCAGCCGATTGGCTCAGGAGGTGCTGGAGAAGAAGAGAGCGCGGGACCAGGCAGCATAGCAGCGGGCATCGGGAGAGGAGTTCTGGCAGCGGCCTTCGGGCCGCTTTTTTTGTTGGAAGGAGGTCCGTCATGGCGATCCGCACCGGAGCCACACCTTCTTCGCCGGGCGCGGGGATCGAGATTGTAGATGCCAGTTTGCGATACAGAACCTCGGAGTGGCACAACGGCTGCTCAGCTGGCTGGCGGTTGGGAGACGTGGTCGATATTCTGAGGACGCCTTCCAGGATTGATGAACGCAGGCAGTTATGCGACCATGTCATCCGTTGGCGGGGGTACAGTGCGAGGCAGGCTGAAGAGTTCCTCTATCGCCTTGAAGACGCCTTTACTTTGGATCCTGGCAGCGCGCCGGACAGCTCTAAGCCTGATGAGGCTTCAAGAGTTGACCAGGAATACGAGAAGTTTCTGAAAGCCAGGAAATCGGCTCAGGGCGCTGGAGGATCCCAGAGGCGCAGGATCAGCACGGTGTTTGTGTATGACCTGGCGCTGAGGAACCTGACCGACCTGCCGCCCCACGGCAGGAACCTTTCCTCAACCCGGGCGAAGGTGGAGATACTCAGTAATACAGCCCTTGGCCGTGCAGCCGTCACCAAGGCCAGGCAGCAGGTGGCCACGCTCGGCAGAAGGACAAACTGGGATGTCTCAAAGATGCTGGATGCCACCGAGCAGCGATACGAGAAGCGGGAGCTTGTTGCCGAAGTTCACAGGCACACTATCTCCCTCGACGCGTTTCGGAACACGGCGGCAGACACAGGTTTGGAGCCTTCCTTCCGGGAAAGGGCATTGTCCAGGCGGCAGGACAGGGCTGCAGCACGAAGGAGGGCGGAAAAGCTCAAGAAGGAGAGGGTGGAAGCCTACCTTGCAAAGGTGTATGCGGCCAAACGCGAGGCAACGCTTGGGCGGCAGGCCCGGCGCAGGATGCCTGGGCCCAACGGGCTGAACGTGGCGGTGCAGCCCTTTCTCAGGGGAGAGAAGCCTCTTGGGACGCTGAAGAAGAGCGACCTTGAGGGATTCTATGAACTGCCCTGCGACAGGGTTGAAGCCGGCCTTATTCACACGCTCAACATGGTGCTCCACTTTCCGAGCGCCATGAGGCAGTTGCTCATGCTTCAGGGAAGAAACGAGGAGGAAGCGGCCGCTTGCCTCGGGGAGATACTTGTCCAGCGGACTCCCTTCCTCCGCCGCGAGAAGTTCCGGGACGTTACCGGCATCACCACGCTGGTGAAGTACAAGCCGGCCAAGTTTACGTCAGGGACCAAGTCGGAGCAGGCACTCCACCGGATTGCCTGGTCCCAGATGGGCTTCTTCAGCGGCCAGGACGTGACGAAAGTGCTGGGCGACGAGGAGATTCGCCGGATACTCGCCGGACTCGGATCCGGTTCTACGAAAGAGACGACTGCCCAAAGGAAGAAACCGGCGGACCGCTATGTCGCGCTCAAGCCGTTCATCCCGGCTGCGGTCAGGAAGCTGGGAAAGGCGAGGCCCCATCAATTGCAGAAGCTGTGCCGCTCCAAGTTCGGCTGGCCCATCGCGCATGAGACAGTCAAGAAGTACTGCGACATCCTGGCGAAGGAGGGGTTGCTCCGCCGCAGACTGGAGTTTGACAACCGTCGCAAGGTTGAAGCGGGCTCCTGTCGGCAGCGCAAGAGGCGGGTGCTGTATCTACCAGCCCGTGGTTCGGCGTAGGGTTTTCAGCTCAACGTAGCGGCGCACACGAGACGTGGAGTTCTGGCGGCGGCCTTCGGGCCTCTTTTTTCATTTGAAGGAGGTTTGTCATGACCACAGCACAGATAGCAGCACGCGATCAGATCAGCAGGCTCACCCTCAGGGACATCGGCAGACGCCTTAACACGGTTGCAGAGCACTTCCTGGGCTTCTGGGCTGGTGATGCAGTTGCTGCCAAGCAGTCTCTCTGCGAAATGCCGGTGGAGCCCCAACTCAAGGAGATGCTCTGCCTGGCCATGGACACAGTAGCCCACAGGCGCCAGCGCCAGCTCAACCGGGAGTTGGACGGGCTGCGTATTCGCCGCGGCCGCTGATAAGGCCTTTTCCATCTGAAAGGAGCACGCTAATGATTGCCAACAACGGCAGATACCGCATGACCCGCGAGGAACGGGAGTTCGAAGAGTTCAGCAGACACTACGACGTGGAGCTCTTCTGCCTGGAAATCATGTACAGCGAGGCCCTTGAAAAGGGCGTCCGCGAGGCCCTGGACCGCAAGCAGGCCGAGTTCGACCAGTGGCTGGAGAACCATCCTGACACCGTCGCCGAGCGCGAGAGGTGGAAGAAAAACCGGGAAGAGATGACGAAAAGGATGGCCCGGGCGAGACATACCTCACAGAACATCCCCGCGCAACGAGCAGCCAGGCAGCTGGCCCGGCGCTGGGGCGTAACGCTGGTCAGCTGAGGCCAAAACGGCTGGTGATCCATGAGCTGGCTCATGAATTCAGAGGACACATCGGCGAGGCATATTACGAGGGCCTGTCGACACTGGGTGCAAAGCTGGCTTTGTGTGACCCTCAAGAGATCCTGGGTGAACGGACCGCCAGCACCTGTCAGGAGGCGAAGGGATGACCAGGGAAGAGGCCATCAAGGCCGCGCCCAAGGCTTATCCCGACGGTGATCTGATTCCCGTCGACATGGAAAACATGGGCCCCCAAGAACTGTTGGAGGCCGCAAGGAAGCGCGAATTCGGTGATACGCTCCTCAGCTTCATCGTGATCGAGCTTTTCGCGGGGCTTGATGCTTCGGATGACGGGCAGGTTGACATGGACCGCGGCGTGGAACTCATCGATCGGGCCATCCGAGACCTTCAGGCCTGCTTTCACCGACCGCTACAACAACCAGAAGGCCCAGTTCAGGCTTCGAATACAAGCAGCCCACACAATCAAGGAAGAATGGTTGGGAATTAGGCTCGTCCACAAAAAGGCAGGCAGTGCCGATAGCGCCGTCTGAGCAAGCGTGGAATCCGTCGTCAGTTAGATTGTCAAACAACCTCCATGTTTTCCACTTTAACCTCGGGGCTAGCACCCCGCAGGATTTCAACCGTCCCCGGATGGCAAGTGAATAGTAGCACCTGATTTGATCCGGCAAACTCCGTCAGAACCTGAGCCATCGCTCCAGCGCGAGCCGGATCAAAATTCACCAACACGTCGTCCATCACGACGGGCAGCGAACATCGTTGTTGGCCGAACTCTCTTGCCAAGGCGAGACGCAAGCACAAGTAAAGCTGTTCAGCCGTTCCGCGACTCAGATGTTCGGGCAACTTCCGTTCGTGGGCGTGGTCAATTATGACCACGCCCTCCTGATCAGAGTCCTGCTCGATTCGCTCGTAGCGATTGGCAGTCACTTGCCGAAACGTCCTGCCAGCCTCTGCTAATACGCCCGGCTGACGGTCGCGAACGAACCGTTGAAGTGTTGTCTTGATAATAGCCTTCGCGATAGACTTTACTTTCCATTCATTCAAGGCTCGTGCTAACTCGCAGCGTCGGCTTTCAATCTCTAACTCCAGGGTTGGCACATTGGCGGAATCCTCTACGCTTTTGCGAGTCCTGGTGGCGTCTTGGTGTCGGCGCACCGCCTCCTCGTATTCCTGCTCAGCTTGTTGGAGATCGCGTTCCGCCTGTGACCGAGACTGCCTCCACTGGTCCATCCGTCCCGTGGATAGTTCGGCACTTATCTCCTCCGCTTCTGGACCGCGGCCTATGCGGTTTGTTATTGCTTGCTCCCAAGTCTCAATATCTCGCAAGAGCTGTTGTCGTTGCCGGAAGATTTCGTACTTGGCTTCAAACGCAGCCTCATCCGCAACCGCGGCCTCGGCCAGCAAGGTCCGTAGTTGCTGGTTCGCCTGCTCGGATTGGCGCTCCGCTGTCTGGATCGTCGCGTCTGTCGCGGCGATCTCATCTTGAAGCCGCTGGACTTCCCCGCGACGCGCGGCATCATCACGGCAGGCCTGGGCCAACTCTCGGAAGGCATCAATCACAGGGCCTTCGGAATCAGTAGGGGGCGCAGCCTTGCCAGCTTGACCTAGAAGTTCCCTGGCCCGCTCCTGCCAGGCCGCGATCTGTCTGTTCAGCCGCTCAAGCCGCTCTCGGGTCGCATCAAGCATCCTCACTTTGTCACGGGCGGACTTGACGCGCGGCAGAAACGCAAGGACCCCGTCAGGGGGCGAGCTTTCAGGAATGCCCAGTCGCTCCTTCCATTGTTGCCAGGCATTCTCGACTTCAGACAGAGTCTTTTCGGTCTTGACCATGGCTACGCGCAGAACGTCGCGCTGTTTCACCTGCTCGTTGAGCTTGTCCTCAGCATCCTTAAGTCGCGCTCCTGTGGCCTGCCATTGATCGAGGGCGCTACGATCCTCTCGCAGTTTGCGCTCCACGCCAGCAACCTGTTCAGGTGTGGGCACGTCCGCCATCTCCAATGTCCGCGCCGTATCTTTCAAGGCAGCACGCGTCTTGCTAAGGGTCTCGCAGGTATTCCGGTGGTTCTCTTCGGCCTTGTGTAGGTTCTCGGCCGGCCAAGTTGGAGTGGAAGCCTTAGGCCTCTTCCTTGAAAGCAGCCAAGTGGTTCCCCCGGCAAGAATTGCCATCAACCCCAATGCCACACACCCAGGTACGTCGCCAGCTACAAGCCGCCATAGAGCAGCGATCGCCAGCACTGCTGCGCCCAGCCCAACCAGAAGCGGTATTGGTGAATAATAAGTTGATGCCTGTGAGTTGCGTAACTCCTCTATCACTTTCTTCTGCCCCTCGACCAATACAGCTTGGGTGTCGGCTCGGGCTGCTAGAATAGCCTCTTCTTGTTTCAACTCCAAGAGGCGCGCCAAGGCCGATTCGCTCTTCACTAAGGCGTCTTCGTAAGGTGCGTTAGCGGGGTCAAGTTGTGCTTTGATACGGTCACGCTCTTCGCGGGCCGTGGCGAGCTCCTTTTCGGCAGAATCAAGTGATCGGGAGGTATCGGATATCTGCCCGCCAGCAGTGGTCAACCGTTCCTTCCATTGGCGAACCTCCTCTTCTCGAGGCAACGAAGTGTCGAATGCCTCCACATGAGAACGGGTCCATCGAGGTCCGAGATCCTGCAAAGCTTCGTCCGTTGCAGACTGGGCTTGAGCGACCTCTTGTTGCACCGCGGGACGGCTCGTCAGATGTTCGCGGTGCAAGCGCAGGTCATCGAGGTGTATTCTTACTGCTTCGCTTACCTTCGCCAGACCATCGTCTAAACCCTGGGCAATCCTTGTGCATTGATCAGTTTTGCCTTGCCGGCCGGCACGAAGGTTATCCAAGTCCTTCTGTGCATTGCGGCAGTTACCTTTGGTTTCCGATAACCGGCGCTCAGGGTTAGCCGGAAAATTGTCGATCGGGGCAAGCAGCTCCAGTTTCTCGCGCGCCGACTGCAAGTCGCTCCACGTTGCCCACAGCTCCTCCAGCAACTGATACCGTTGCATTTGACTACGAAACTCATCTCGTGTTTGGGTTAGTTCCTGAACCTGCTTGTCTCCTTCATCTTCAAGCCTGCAAAGGTCAGAATACTCGGCGACTTTATTGTGCGCTTCGCGCAGCCTAGCCCGCAGATCATCTAGTGCACGAAGCAGTTCAGCTACCCTTGTGGTTCTTCCGCGGGCTACGTGAATTGCCTGAATCTCCGCATCAAGGCTGCGAATGACGTCACTAGCGGAACGACCGGCTCCCGCAATGCCGGCAGAAAAGATGCGGCTGCGGACGCCTTCGGATTCCAGTGTTGCCAATTGCAGTTCCGAGAGACTGAAAGCGAATATCTGCTGGAAAAGCCCCTTGTCTGCTCCGCCAAGAATGCTTGTAAGGTCAGTCTCGGTGCCCAGGGACCCGTCGGGCAGAGTTATCGCGAGAGGGGTTCTACGCTCGGCGTACCGGCAGACGGTAATGACCCCTTGGTCGTCGGTCTCGATCAGAACCTTCCCACCATGTCGGCCTCCTTGGAGGGGCGGGTATCGCGGTTCACGACTCCTGCCAGAGGGATAACCGAACAATACGCCTCGCAAGAAAGCGAGCAAGGTGCTCTTGCCGGCTTCATTTGGTCCCCAAAAGACCGTCAGTCCGTCAGGAAGTTGTTCAACTCGGTGTTCGCGGAACACACCGAAACCGTCAATATGCCAGCCCCGGATCTTCATTCGTCAGCCTCTCGCTGAAGCATTTCCAGGGCGACGATGCAGGCCCGGTCCAGCACGGTGCGATCGTCGAGCAACTCCAATTCATCCCGCAAACGGACAAGCCGGGGGCTCATATCCGCCAGGTGTTGGTCACAGAACTGCCGCAACGGCTCTTCTTGGGCACCCAGGGTTTCGGAACATCTCAGCACCTCGGCCAAGAAGTCACCACGGTCACGAATCGCAGCGAGGTTCAGATCCGGATTGGTTTGGTTGGCGATGCTCTCCCAGTAGAGCATCGGACGTGCGTCTGCGTAGCTTCGACGCAATTCCGCCAGCAACTCCTCCAGTCTGTCTGGAGTAAGGTCGGAGTGGACTTCACCTCCGCCGGTCAGGATTGTGCGGACCAGCAATAACCTGTCACCGTTCTCTTCCTTCAACTCTTCGGCTCTTTGCTCAAGGGCTTGTTGTAGCCCTGCTAGGTCGGATATCCCCACAATCTGCAGTTCGGTTTGGACATACCTGGCCTTGTCCAACGGAACAAACTCAACATTCCGGACCCCTGTAGGATCGGCCTCGACGACCACGGCCCCCTTGGGACCGCATTCACTTGGTTTGGGGCTCCGGCCTTGTAGGTTTCCGGGGTAGACGACCCAAGGATCGCGTGGATGGGCGGCCGGCCGGCGATGAAGGTGCCCAAGTGCCCAGTAGTTCATGCCTGCCCGAGCCAAATCCTCCATCTGGCAAGGGCTGTAGTTGTCATGCTCAGAGTTGCTGCCCACATTGCAGTGCAAGAGCCCGATATGAAGCCCCTCGCCCTGCCGGCGACGAAACCGCAATGCGAGGTTCTCGGTAACATCTCGCCGCCCATAACTGATCCCGTAGATATGTGCCAGCGTATGACCGCTAACCTCAACGGGACAACACTCGACGTCGCTGTGGCCGAAGACCTTGACCCCCGGCGGCCATTGTCGGATAGCCGTCCAGCCAGTAATGGGATCATGGTTCCCGTGAACAATGAAGACGCTGATTTCTGCCGCCGAAAGTCGCTCTAACCCCTTAAGAAATCGCAGTTGAGCTCGTACCCCCCGATTCTCCCCGTCGTAGATATCACCAGCAAGAAGAACAAAGGCTGCACGACGGGCCAAGGCCAACTCGACAAGAGCGTCAAAAGAATCAAGAGAAGCGTCCCTGAGACACTCGGCGATTCGCCCATCCGCTGCGGCCAAACCTTTGAAGGGCGTATCTAAATGCAGGTCGGCAGCGTGGACGAAGCAAAAGCTCATAATCCGGAGCTTCCTGAATGGGGGCTCACTGAGCCGTTGCAACGGCTCAATCTGGGGCTATTATAGCCATCACCAACCTTCCTACAAGCTTTCTCCTAGCCCGGGAAGCTGTGTACAACATGGTTCCCGGTAGGCACTCTATCCAGCCTCCCGATAGTAATGCCTCAACAAGCCACCCAGCCTGCGCTCGCACACCACCTCGCCCTTGGAAGAGACAGGCAGCGCCGAAAGCGTCCTGTTCCCTCGGCCCTGGTGCGGCCTCAAGTGATTATAATAGTCCGCGTAGCTTTTGATGATGTAGTCCAGGTGCCGCTGGCCAAAGCAGATGAAGTGATCCAGACATTCTCTCTTCAGGGAAGCCACAAACGCTTCCGCGTAGGCATTGCAATTGGGAGCCCGCCGCGGAATCGGCACGTAGCGCACACCGCCGCCGCCGAGAATCTCGTCGAACTTCGGCGTGAACTTCGTGTCCCGGTCGTGGATCATGTACCGCGGCTTCCAGCCCCGCTCCTCGCAGACCATGCCCAGGTTGCGGGCATGCTGCTCCACCCAGGCGGCGTTGGGAGAATGCGTGCTGCCGGCGACGTACACTTTCCTCGTGCCCAGGTGGATGAAGAAGAGCACGTAGTAGGTCATCTTGCCGACGACCGTCAAGACGTCCTTGGTGAAGAAATCGCAGGCCATCAGGCTTTCAGCGTGGCGCACCATGAACTCGTTCCAGGTGCTGTCCTGGGCCTTCCTGCGGCCAGGCCTCGGCCCCAGCCCAGCCTCGATCAGGATCGCCTTGACGGTGTTCCCACACCGCGATATACCTAGCTTCCTGAGCTCGCCGGAGATGCGCTGGTAGCCCCAGCTTGGGTTCTCCTGGGCAAGCCGGATGACGAGCTCGCGGATCTCCTGGGCCGTACGCGGCCGTCCCTGGGGCCTGCGCTCCTTGGCTGCCTCATCGCCCTGGAGCCAGCGCATGAAGGTCCTGGGCTGGACAATGGAGATAATGCCTTTGATAGCGTTGCCAAGCTCGCGGCCATGCCTGAGCAGCCGGTTCCTCTCCTCCACGGTGAGGGATACCCTGCGGCCCAGCTTGGAGCGCATGATCTGGTTCTCAACCCTGAGGAACTGGTTTTCTCGGGCAAGCTCGGCGTGAACCAGCCTGGCCAGAAGGAGGAACACCGGATGTAGGAGATCGCTCATGCCCCGGGACCCCTTTCAAAAAACGGGCGCAAGCCCTTGCAGGGGAGGAGGCTTGAGTTTCTGCACAGACCTACCAGAAAGGCCTCGGCAAGCCCCATCCTGGGGCACAGATGCAAAGGCCTGGAATCGAGCTTCCCCCCGGGCGATGAGGGTATCCAGGGGCGCTGGCAGCGCAAGGAACACGCGCCTTCCCCTTCAACGGTTTTGGCCTGCCGTATGACGACTGCCAACTAAACTGCCAACTGTTGAATTGCCGAACATGCTGAACATGTTCAACATGGTGGACACCCTAACTCCCTGAAGACAGGCGGGTTTAGGCGGAACTCCCGTGGCGCCAACGAGTTGGCGATCTATCGGAAATTGAACTCATAACCCGCAGGCACCTCAATCTGCTCGTCGGGGTCAACGACGACGCCGATGACGACGAGAACGTCCGGCTCAGCGAAGCCTGGGTGGAAGGCAACTGGAAGCTTGGCGGCGTGCACGCGCTCTCAGCGCGCATGGGCAAGCTCGACCTGACCGCTGAGTTCGACACCAACGAGGTTGCGGGCGACGAGACCGCCCAGTTCCTGGGGTCGGGCTTCTGCGGCAACCCTACCTTCGCGGCCCCCGATAACGACTTCGGGGCCATCCTGGCATACACCTACGACGAAAAGCTCAGCCTGAGGTTCGGCTTCGCCGACTCCGACGATGTCCACGACCGCGGGGGCAAGTTCGCTGACGACCTCTTCTTCGTGGGCGAGCTGGGCCTCAGCATTGAGCTCTTCGGGCAGAAGGGCAACTACCGGGCTTTCGTCTGGTACGAGGACACCAAGCTGCCCGAGTTGCTGGACGATACCAAGGCCGACTCGCCCGGAGCCGGCTGGGGGCTGTCCTGCGACCAGGGCATCGTCGAGGGCGTGACCGCGTTCTTCCGACTGGGCATGGCCGACGAGGAGCACTACGAAGTGGAGACCTGGGCTTCCGGCGGCCTGGAGCTCGGCGGCGGCCTGTGGGGCCGCGGCGATGACGCGGTGGGCCTGGCCTACGGCGTGGCCATGCTCGGCGGCGACGCGGAGGATGTCCTGGAGACCGCCGGGACCAACTCCGACAACGAGCACCACGTGGAACTCTACTACCGCTTCAAGATGAACGACAACATGGAGCTGAGTCCCAGCGTTCAGTTCGTAGGCAACCCCGGCGGCGACGCGGACGCGGACGGCGTCACCGTCTTCGGCGTGAGGCTGCAGGTAACTTTCTAGATCAATACCGCCAAGGGAGTATCCGGCCTCCCCGCCAGCGCGCAAGACGCGGGGAGGCCGGCTTGCCCAAGAGGGCTAGGTCAAAGGGCAAGGGGATGTTCCCGGTCCCTGAGCTTGGTGTCCCGGTCGTGGGTCATATGCCTCGCCGTTTCTGAGCTTGACGGTATCCCCGCCTGGACAGTACAACTCTCGACTAGCCGGACGCTGGCGTGGTGCACGTTTCGTGCCGAAGGTCCAGGGGAGTTCGGACGTGTTGAACCGAGGCAGGTCTCGGAAAACCATCACCCTTGCGGTTGCAATCTTTTACGGGTGTGTCTGCGCTTCCATTCACCTGTTCCACACCTGTGGCGGCCATGGTTCCACAACCGCAACCGCCTGTAAGTCTTCAGCCTGCGGGCACGCCGGGCATATTCATGGGTCGCAGAACCTCGAAGCTTCAGCCCGGGTACTCCGGGCCAACGGCGAGTGTGTGGCGTGTGCCTTTGTGCGGGCTGCGCGGACGGGCCTGCCCCTTTGGGACCAGGCCATCGCGCTTCAGCCAGTTTCCGACGCGCCAGCGGGGCCGATAGCAACTCCGCTATCAGAGCCCCCGGTCCTCGCCTACTCAATCCGCGCTCCTCCTGCCGCTATCTAGCCCCCCAGAACGTACGCAGCCACGAGTTGCACGTCCATTCCATCCTCGGATGAGGAGGACGGCGTGCGTGGACTCCCGCTAGGCGGCAAGGAGGTTTGCATGTGGAGATGCGCAGTTGCGTTGCTCTTCGTGTGCGCCGTGGCGTTGGCGCAGGCGCGCGGCGGGGAACCGAGCAAGCCGAACCCTGATACGGCCAAGGAGATCAAGGAGCTTCGCGAGAAGCTCGACAAGCTCGATAAGGAGCAGAAGGAGGCGCGGAGGCGCCTGGACAGGCTCAGCGGCGAGAAGCCCAAGGCCGAAGAGCCCGCCGACGACCTTGAGGAGTTGCGCCGGGCGGCCGAGGCGGAGGCCGGTCCAGGAAAGCCAGCTGCCGAGGTCCAGCCGGAGGAGAAGACCTTCAAGTCCGGCGCGCTGGGATTGCAGGCCCTGAACCCGGAAATCAGCGTCACCGGGGACATGCTCACCTGGTACCGCGGGCAGGAAGGCGTCCGCGAGCGCTGGGACGCGAAGTTCCGCGGGCTGGGCATTCATGTCGAGGGTTACCTGGACCCCTACACGCACTTCAAGGCGGCCGTCCCCATCAACGAGGACGGAGCCGAATTGGGTGAGGCCTACATGACTCGTTACGGTCTCCTGCCGGGCGTCAGCCTGACGGCCGGAAAGTTCCGGCAGCAGTTCGGCGTGATCAACCGCTGGCACAAGCACGCGCTGGACCAGGTGGACTTCCCCGTCCCGCTGCGCGCGATCTTCGGCGAGGGCGGACTGAACCAGACGGGCTTCTCTCTCGATTGGGCTATGCCTCCCCTGGGCGAGGGCTCTCAGGCTCTCACGCTACAGTTGACGGACGGCTCGAACGGCCGGCTCTTTGACGGGGACACGTTCGGCACCCCCAGCGTGCTCGCGCATTACAAGTACTACCGTGAACTCACGAAGGACATCTATGGAGAGATAGGTCTGACCGGCCTCGTCGGCTGGAACGACGAGTGGGAGGTCACCGGGGTGACCGATCCGGTCCACGAGACCCATCCCACCGGCGTTTTCGGAGTGGACCTGAGCTTCCTCTGGGAGCCGACGGACAGGATGCGCTACCGCAACATCGAGTGGCGCAGCGAGGCCTACGTGATGTCCAAGGAGCTGGAAGCGCCCGATGGCTCGGGGCAGGACACGGTGTCCGCCTGGGGCTTCTACAGCTACCTCCAGAGCAAGGTGACGCGGAAGCTCGACGTGGGCGTGCGGTATGACTACTACCGGCCTGACGTCAAGGATTACGCGGACCTGCCGGGCCTCGGGCTCAGCCCCCACGCGGTGACGCGCGACGACGAAGATTACCAGTGGCAGATCGGGCTTTACATCACCTGGCACCAAAGCCCCTTCGTGAAGTATCGCCTGGAGTGGGACCACAGCGAGGGGTTCATGGACGAGGAGCCCCAGAACCGCGTCTGGTTCCAGATCGTAATCGCGCTCGGGCCTCACAAGCACGACCGCTACTAGCGGGAAGGAGAGGAGCCATGAGAACAGCAGTCCTTTTCTGCCTACTTGCCTTCCTCCTGTCCGGCGCTCCGGCCTTGTGCGCCGAGGAAAAAAAGCCCGCCGAGCCGGTCCTGCGCGTGGTGACGACCCTCCCCGACTACGCAAGCTTCGTCAGAGCCATCGGGGGGAAACGCGTGTCCGTAGAGGCCATCGTGCGGGGAGACCAGGACGCGCACTTCATCCGTCCGAAGCCGTCATTCGTCACTGCGATCCAGAGGGCCGACCTCCTGGTGGCCACCGGGCTGGACCTGGAGCTCTGGCTGCCCACGGTGGTGGACAAGTCCGGTAACCGGCGTGTTCGCAGCGGCCAGCCCGGCTACGTCGCCGCCGCGCAGGGCATGGAACTCCTGGAGAAGCCGAAGGTCGCGTCCCGCATCGAGGGCGGCGTGCACATTCACGGCAACCCCCACGTGACCTGCTCGCCCCTGCAGATGAAGGTGGCCATAGGCAACATCGCCGCCGGCCTCATCAAGAACGATCCCAAGGGTAAAGACTGCTATGTCAAGAACCGGGACGCGCTCCTGGCCAAGATCGACCGGCACCTCTTCGGGGAGGAGTTGGTGAAGATGCTCGGTGGAGACACGCTCTGCCGGCTCGCCGCGCAGGGCAAGCTGATCCCGTTCCTGGAGAAGCACAAATACAAGGGTAAGCCGCTCATCGAGTACCTGGGCGGTTGGACCAAGAAGATGCTCCCTCTGCGCGGCGCCCGGATCGTCACCTATCACAAGAACTGGGTCTACTTCCTGCGCATCTTCGGCATGGAGGAGGCCGGGACGGTGGAGCCCAAGCCGGGCATTCCTCCGTCGCCGCGGCACGTCACCGGTCTCATCAAGCAGATGCGGGACCAAGGCATCAAGATCATTCTCGCGGCCAACTACTTCGACGAGCACAAGATCCGGACGGTGGCCGAGAAGACCGGGGCCCAGCCGGTGATCGTACCCCTTTACGTGGGCGGGGCCGAGGGAGTCGAGGACTATCTCCAGTTAGTGGACTGCTGGGTGGAAGGCCTCCTCAAGGCTGCCAAGGAAGCCAGGCTCGTGAAGGAATAGCAGATAACATCCAGGTGGCCGGCGCCTGCGCACACGTCGGCCCCCGGCAAGGGAGGTTCACATGCTCTGGCGGACCGTCATTCTGGTCCTGTTCTGCGGGGCGGCGGCAGCGGGATTGAGCTTGACCGCCGCAGCAGGCGAGGCCGACGACCTGGAAGCCCTGCGCCGCGCGGCCCAGGAGGAAGCGCGGCCCGATGAATCCGGCCCAGAACACGGGCACCTGCATGAACATCATCATGCGGAGGCTCGCGTCACGGGGGCGGGGCTCCGGGAGGGCGTCGGGTTCTTCGCGGTGCAGCTCTCGCTCCTGGCCGTCGTGCTGGTGCTTCACACCTACCTGGGGCTGCACATTATCCGGCGGGTCCTCATCTTCTCGGACCTCGTCCTGGACCAGCTTGCGGCCCTGGGCGCGCTGGTCGGGATCGCGCTGGGCGTCCAGTACGGGACCGCGAGTTCGTATCTGGTCTCGCTCGCGGCCGTGCTCCTCGGCGCGCTGCTCCTGGCCGTGGTCCGGCCCCGCAGCCGGCTGATACCGCGGGAGGCGGTCATCGGCATCATGTACGCGATGGCGCTGGTGGCCTGCCTGATGCTCGGGGACAAGCATGTGGGGACCGACGCGGTCACCAAGACGCTGACCGGCTGCATGGCCTGGGTCACCTGGCCCCTGGTGGCCGTGACCGCGGCGGTGTACGTGGGACTCGCGCTCTTTCACTACGTGTTCCGCCGCAGATTCATCGCCCTGGTCGAAAACCCCGGGGGCTCCGGCCGGGAGGGGCTGTGGGACTTCCTCTTCTTCGCCACGCAGGGAGTCATCACCGTGCTGATCGTGCCCATCGCCGGCGTGCTCCTGGCCTACGCTTTCCTGATGATCCCAGCGGCCATCGCAGCCATGTTCACACGGAGATGGGGCAAAGGCCTGGCCCTCGGATGGAGCCTCGGATTCCTGGCCTGCGTGCTGGGCGTGTCCGGTTCCTACTTCTTCAGCCTGCCATACGGGCCCACACTGGTCCTGTCGCTGGGAGCCTTCTTCACAGTTTCCGTGTTCATTCGGGCCGCACTCCCCCAACGGGCCTGAGTTCGAGGAAAAGGAGCGAAGACCATGCCCCAAATGGTCCAGATCCTGGGATTGCCGCTTCTCGCTTGTCTCTTGATGGTCGCCATCCTGGGAGCGTTCGGGATCCACGTGCTCAAGAGGGAAGTGATCTTCGTCGATATCTCGCTGGCCCAGGTCGCCGCCGTTGGTGCAATCGTGGCGCACCTGGTCTTTCACGCACACGGCGATTCCGTTCTCGGCTACGTGTCCGCGATGACCTGTGTGCTGGGCGCGGCGCTTTTCTACGCGTTCGTCCGACGCCGGGTCGCGCAGATCTCGCTCGAGGCAGTGATCGGCGTTTCATACGCGATTGCCGCCGCGGCCGCGCTGTTTCTGTTCGGCGTGGCGCCCGGGCATAAGCACGACGTCCACCAGATGCTGGCGGGGAACCTGCTCCTGGCCGGCTGGTCCGAGATCGGGCTCTGCGCGCTCGTCTGCCTCGGAGCCGGCGCGGGCCTCTTTCTTCTGCGCGCGCCCTTCCGGCGAATCTCGGACAACTACGGGCAGGCGCTCGCCCACGGCGCGCGGGTCGTGTGGTGGGACTTCCTCTTTTACGCCCTCCTCGGGCTCGTGATCACGCTGGCGGTGCGGCTGGCGGGCGTGGTCGTGGTCTTCGCCATGCTGATCATTCCGGCCACGACCTCGGCGCTCTTCTCCTCGCGCTGGGGACCGCGCCTGGCGGTTACGTGGGGGGTGGGCGCTATAGCTTCGATGGCGGGCCTTCTCTTCGCCTACCAGCTGGATTTTTCGCTCGGGCCCTCGGTGGCTCTGCTGCTCGGTGCGGTGCTTGTTCTATCGGCGCTCTACCGCGCATGTACTGGGGGCCTGCATAGAGGGTCCAAATGGATGAGAATGGGGCCAAGGGAGCCGCCGGAGCGGCTCGGAGCTATCCATCGAGGAAACCCAGGCTGATGCTGGACGAGAAGAACCGCGCGGCCCGCCACGCCGGCCCCCGGAAAGGGTAGCCCGTGCGCCCGGTTCTCTTCCGGATACCCCTGCTGGACCTGCCGGTCCCCGCCTACGGGACCATGCTCATGCTGGGGTTTCTGCTGGCCGTGCTCCTGGCCAGTCGGCGGAGCCGGGCTCTGGGTCTGGAGCGGGCCGGGGTTTTCGACCTGGGCTTCTTCGCAATCATCGGAGGTATCATCGGCGCGCGGCTACTGCACGTCCTGCTCAACCTGGGCTTCTACTTCGCCTGGCCCGCGGGCACAGGCTTCTTCCGCTGGGTCGGGGCCAGCCTCCTGCGGGTAGTGGCCACCTGGAACGGCGGACTGGTCTTTTACGGGGGGCTGGCCGGGGGCGTCGGAGCGATGTGGCTCTACGCGCGCCGCAAGAATATCCCCTTCACCGACGCCCTGGACTTCGCCTCCGCCCCCGCGGCGCTGGGCCTGGCGGTCACGCGGGTAGGCTGCTTCCTGAACGGCTGCTGCTTCGGCAAGAAGACCCTCCTGCCCTGGGGGGTGAAGTTCCCCGCAGGGAGCTACGCCTACGCGGTCCACGACGAGGCCGGGCGGCTGATCGCACACCGCGAGCCCTTCGCCGTGCACCCCACGCAGCTCTACGAACTCGCCGCCGCGCTGGCCATGTTCGGGCTGCTGTGGGTACTCTACCGGCGCCGGAAGTTCTCCGGCCAGATCGCCTGGAGCTTCGGCCTGCTGTATGCCTCCTGGCGCTTCTTCAACGAGTTCTTCCGCGCCGACTCTGGTCCCTGGAGGCCGTGCCTCCTGGGACGTTCCTTCGACCCCGGCCCGCTGACCGTTTTCCAGTACATGAGCATCGTGCTCTTCGCAGTCTTCGCCGTCCTGCTGGCTGCTGCCTGGCGCCGGCGCCGGGAGCCCTTCGCGCCTCTGCCCGAAGTGACACGTCGTCCGCGCTGAACCAGAGGCGATCGCATATCTCCCGGACAGTCACGCTCCCGCGCTTCCTGCACTTGACCGGATCTGCCGGGCGTCATACAATATGTGCGGTTGTCATACGGGAGGGCCGCGATGGCCGGACGCGCACGTTTCAGCGTTTCCGTTGACGAGCTGCTCCTCAAGCAGTTCGATGGCCTGATCCGCAGGGAGGGCTTCCCGACGCGGTCCGAAGCGGTCATGGACTGCATGCGCCAGCGGCTGGTGGCGAAGGAAGGGGTCGCCGGCAAGGATGTGGCCGGGGCCATCGGGCTGGTCTACGACCACCACCGGCGGGCACTGGTCGGCCGGCTCATGAGCATCCAGCACGATTTCGGGAAGATCATTGTCTCCACCCAGCACATTCACCTCGACCACGACAATTGCCTGGAACTGGTGGTGGTGAAGGGGAAGGCCAGGGAGATCCGCAACCTGGTTTCGCGGTTCAAGTCCGTCAAGGGGCTCAAGCACCACACGCTGATGGCGACCACGACGGGCAGGGAGTCCGGGTAGGGAGGCATTATTTTTTGGCCCCATTCGTAATACGATTAGATAAGGCGTATTACGTTGGGGCAGCTTGAGGGGAGCGCAAGGCATGCTGGACCTGTTCGTCAAGGGCGGCTGGGTGATGTACCCGATCCTCGCCGCGTCGGTCCTGGCCCTGGCGGTCATCGTTGAGCGGGCAGTCCATTTCCTGCGCATCCGCAACGATGACGACGCGCTGTACGAGCGGGTGCGTGGGCTCGCGGCCGAGGGCAATCTGAAGGACTCCCTCGCGGCGAGCGAGGCCGCCCGGGGACCAGTGGCGGCCTCGCTCGCCGTGTGCCTGCGCAACCTCCACAAGGGAGCGCAACGCGCCGAGACGCTCATCGAGCACGAGGGCTCGGATCTCCTGGCCGATCTTGAGAAGCATCTTCGGATACTGTCGGTGGTGGCCCAGGTTTCGCCGCTGATGGGCCTGTTGGGTACCGTCACCGGCATGATCCGGGCCTTCATGAGCGTGGAGGTCACCGGCGGCCGGGCCAGCGTGACGGCCCTGGCCGGCGGCATCTGGGAGGCGCTTCTGACCACGGCCTTCGGGCTGTGCGTGGCCATTCCCGCGATGCTCGCCTACCACTACTTCGAGGGGCGGGTGGACGACTACGAGCGGAAGATACACCGCTGCGTGCACGAAATCCTGGACCTTTCCCAGGAGACGGAGAAGGCGTGAGGTTCCACCGGCGGCGCAAGGTCGAGACGCTCTTCAACATCGCGCCCCTGGTGGACTGCGTCTTCCTGCTGCTGATTTTCTTTCTCTTGACCTCCTCGTTCATCGAGGAGGCGGGGCTCGAGATCGAGCTGCCGGAATCGGCCCACGCCGCCGCCATCGAGGAGAGTGGAATCATCATATCGCTTTCCGAAGATGGAAGTCTGCTGGTCAACGGGCATCCGACAACCATTGGGAAACTGCGGGCGGCGGTGACCGCGGCAGCGGCCCGGACGGGCAAGGACCGCGCCGTGCTGAGGGCCGATCGGGAAGTGCGGCTGTGGCTTCTCACCAGGGTGATGGACGAGGTCAAGGCCGCCGGGATCAAAGGGCTCGACGTCCAGACCACGCCCCTAGAAAAGGGCACGGAAGGTGAGCGCGATGCTTTCCCGTAACCCCCTTGCGATGGCGACCGTCCTGTCGCTCGCTCTGCACCTGGGGCTGCTTCTCTGGGGTCCGCGATTCTACATGGAAAACGCTGTAGAGCAGGGTTGCCAGAAGCTGGTCGTCTCCTTCGGCACGATTGAGCTGCCGGCAGTGGCCATGCGGGCGGAGGCGTCCGAACGTCCGCCCGTTGAGAAGCTCCCGATGCCGATGGCAGACGACCCCGTCGAGCTGCCTGTGATCCCGATGCCCGACCTTGAAGAGGAGCTGGTTGAGCCGGACCTCGCGGAGCAGCCTCGCGAGCCTGTAAAGCTTCCTTCCATTGAAGATATCCCGCTGGTCCCAGATGTGCTTGCATTCAGGCCCCGCACGGAGAGACAGCCGCCGGTTCCCGTCGTGCCGTCAGAGAATGAGACCCCCGGTGTGCCGGAGCGGACGGCCGGGGCCGTCGCGGATGCCAAGGCGCGGTTCCTCGCCGAGGTGGTGGGCAGGATCCAGAGGGCCAAGAGATACCCGGCGGAAGCGAGAAGAGCGGGGGCGGAAGGCACAGCGAGGGTGGAGTTCGTGCTTTCAGCCCGGGGCAAGGTCCTTTCGGTGCGGTTGGCAGCCTCCTCGGGCCACGTATCCTTGGACCGCGAGAGCGTGTCCATGATCCGCCGCGCCGCACCCTATCCTCGGATACCCGGGGAACTCAGGCTGGCCGAGATCAAGCTGGCTCTGCCCCTCGCCTTCGAGTTGGAGAAGTGACGGTAGCGTCCGGGGAGCGCAGAGTCCGGGAAGGGGGTGATGTTCACTGCGAAGAGATGCTGGAAGACAAGTGGGCTCGCCGGGGAAGGTCAGGCCTTGCCCCGGACGAGCCCGGTGAGCAAGACACCAGGGAGTGCTGTCGGATCGTGGGTGCGATTCCTCTCCGAGGTGTCCCCTCAGTGAGCAGTGTAGTACCCTCCTCCTGTCGCGTCAAGGAGAGGGCATGTGAGGAGAAGCGAACGATGAGAACGAGAGCGCTTGCGATCGGCCTGTGCTACCTCGCACTGGCATGGGTCTCGCCAGGGGCGTCATTTGGCCAGGAAGCGGGCGAGAAGAAGGAACCTCCCGCCGCGGAGGCGAAGGAAAAGAAACCGCCCGAGAAAGAGCCCAAGGACAAGCAAGAGGCCGTCGAACTGGGAGAGGTCGTGGTCACGGCCAAAAAGGAGAAGCCGCACTACGTGCAGGACGTGATCCCCTCGAAGGAGGTGGCCCGGCCGCGGCGCTCCGCGAGCGTCGAGGGGCTCTTCAAGGACCTCGCCGGGGTGCAGCTCAGCCGGCGGTCCTTCGCGGGGAGCGACAGCAGCAAGGTCAGGATACGGGGCCTGGAGGAATCGCGCTCGCTGATCCTCCTGAACGGCCGCAACCTCCACGGCGCCGGGGTGTACGGCGGCTACTACGTGGACTGGTCCTCGCTCTCGCTGGAGGAGGTCGAGCGGGCGGAGATCATCCGGGGCGCCGGGCCGGCCAAGTACGGCAACACGCTCGGTGGAGTGGTCAACATCGTCACCAAAGAGTGGACAGAAAAGCCGCGGACCGTGGTCCGCAGCGCGGGCGGCAACCTGGGGACGTGGGACGCGCAGGCGTCGCACTCCGGCGGCGTCGGCCGCCTTCGTTACAGCCTGGCGGCGAGTCATCACGAAACCGACGGTTACCTGCGCAACGCCTTCGCGGATCGCGAGGCGGTCGCGGCGCGTTTCGCCCTGAAGCTCCCGGCCGAGATGGAGCTCACTGCCGGCCTCCGCTTCACGGAGAACGAGTGCGGCATGACCGTGTACAACCGCCCCGACAGCCCCTACTACGACGGACGCAAGCCGAAATCGCTGGAGAGCCAGCTGGGCGGTCCCTACGTTCCGTTCCTGAACCACAACTGGGGTCCCAAGGACTGGGGGGACGGCAGTTACTGGAAGGACGAGCGGTGGCAGTTCGACCTGGGACTCTCCCGGGAGGCCGAGGACTCCGGCTTCTCGCTGCAGGCGTACATGTTCAACCAGCACAGGGAGGAGTACTTCTACGCGATGGACGACCCGCGCCACCTGGTCCTCCAGCGAGACAGCGAGCCGGAGGACCGGAACTGGGGCTGGCGGGCCGACTTCCACAATCTCCTGGAGGGCGTCGGGCAGCACAAGATCGAGTACGGCCTGGAGGGACACTATCTGGGCTACGGCGACATTGATATTCCCAAGGTTGACCCCACCTACTTCCCGCCGCCGCGCGTTCCCGCGCCCTCGTCCGGGGAACGTAACATCTCCGAGCGCAACGGCGGGTACGTGCAGGACCTTTGGAAAGTCAACGACTGGCTGGAGGTCGAGGCGGGACTGCGCTTCGACAGCTTCGAGGCGGACGGACCCGAGGATAGCGCAGTCACGGTGGACGAGGACAAGTGGAGCCCGCGCCTTGCGCTCACCGTGCGTCCGTGGGAGGGCGGGCACGTTACGGGCCGCTACGCCCGGGCCTGCCGCTTCCCGACCCTGCCGGAGTACTACTGGTGGTACTCCGGCTTCCAGCCCGCGGACCGCAAGGACCTGACCGCGGAGAAAGCGAACCAGTGGGAGATCGAGGTCGGGCACGAAGTGACCGACAAGTTCGCGGTCAAGGCCCGGGGATACCACTACGAGGTGGACGACTACATTCGCACGGTCTTCGGCTACAAGCCCAGCCGCGTGATCTACAACATCGACAGGGTCGATTTCCAGGGCCTGGAGATCGAGGCCTCCCACGAGCTGCCCCGCGGCTTCTCGGTTTGGGCCAACTACACTGTTCAGAAGACGGAGAAACACGGGGACGTCCTCGATAACAGCTCCGACTTGACCGACGAGCTCGTGGAACTGCCGGAGAACCAGTTCCGCTTGGGCCTGGACTACCGCCGCGAGGGCGGCCTGGAGGCGGGGCTGGTACTGCGCTTCGTGGACGAGCGTCACGCGGTCCGCGGAAGCCTGGCCACGCCGGGAGCGAGCACGCTGGAGAAGATGGACAGCTATGTGGACGTGAACCTTCACCTCGCTTACCCGCTCTTCCGGGGTGAGAAAGGGCAAGAGACCCGTCTCTTCCTGGCGGTGGAGAATCTCCTCGACGAGCGCTACGAGGAGGAGTACGGCTACCCCATGCCGGGAATCACGTTCATGCTTGGCCTGAGCGCCAGCTTCTGAACGGAGGCCAGATTTGGAAAACGACGTTCATTCCCCGCGGTTCTGGATCCGCCAGTGGCAGGAGGCCGCGGCCGACACCCCGCAGATTGGTGCCGGCGGTTACGCGTCCCGCCGGATCTGGGACCAGATGGCGGCAGACTACGAGCGCTGGAACGCGCGCGGGGCCGAGAAGAAGGCAGCGGCCGAGGAGTTGATAGCTGTTCTCTCCAGTCGGGGCCTTTTTCGTGAAGGCATGCGCGTCCTTGACGTCGGGTGCGGCACGGGCCGCCTGGCCATGGCCTTCGCCGCGCGCGGCGCGGAAGTCACAGCCCTGGATTTTTCGCCAGCCATGCTCCGGCGGCTTCACGAGGCCCTGCCCGCGGAGCTGGCCGGGCGGGTTCATCTGGTAGAGGCTGACTGGGAAGAGCTCGACCTCGCCGCGCGCGGCTGGGAGCGCGCTTTTGACTTGGTACTCGCCTGCATGACGCCCGCGGTTCGGACGTCGGAGGAGTTCCTGAAGCTGCACCGCGCCAGCCGGGGCGGCTGCTGCTTCCGGGGCTGGGCCGGCCGGAGGGAGGATCCGCTGCTGGAGTCCCTCTGGCGGCACCTGACCGGTAACCCCATGCACTCCCTGGCCGGAGCGACCACAGGGGTTTATGCCGCGTTCAACCTGCTCTACGCCATGGGCTGCCCGCCGAGCGTCGAGTTCCAGGAAGTCTCGTGGGAGAAGCGCGAGCCCGTAGAG
The DNA here is from genome assembly GCA_964581145.1 of uncultured Planctomycetia bacterium. Lineage (GTDB taxonomy): Bacteria > Planctomycetota > SZUA-567 > JAKLDR01 > JAKLDR01 > CAZONU01. The sequence continues at coordinate 122 of CAZONU010000025.1, read as the reverse complement.
AAGGCCGCCAGCTTCTTCACTGACTACTTCGACGGCCTCGATGGCCTCCCCCGCCGGGAACTCGGCAAGAGAATTTCGGAATACCTAGCGGCGATCGCTGAGGACGGATGCGTCATCAGGCG
>CAZONU010000024.1:0-24607 GCA_964581145.1 uncultured Planctomycetia bacterium | reverse complement strand
CGGCGGCGCTCCGCGCCTTCTTCTCGCGCTGGGCGCGGACCCCGGCGCGGCGCTCCCTCACCTCGGACCACGTGACCCACCTGAATCTTTCCCGGCAGAGATGGCGCCAGTGCTGCAATATCTCCCGCGCGGCGCGCAGGGCGACAAAGGGGTTCTCGTGGTCGAGCAGCCCCGCGCAGCGGTCCATGGCCGCGAGCACATGCTCCCGGGCCTTCTCAACGTCGGGGTCTTGGGAACCGCCGATGGACGCAGATGAACGGAGATTCTCCTCCGCGGAAACATCCAGCGGCGAAACCTCGCGCGCGCCGCCGCGATCCGGCCCCAAATCTGCGCCTATCTGCGTGAATCGGCGGTTCCCGTTCTCTGTGTCTCCGTGCCTCTGTGGCGAGGTTAAGCGCAGATGTGCGAGCAGCGTCCGCGCGGCTTCCAGCGCGATTCTTTCGTTGGCGCTCCTGGCCAGCTCGGCCAGGCGCTCCAGGGCCAGGGTTTCGTACCCGTCGCGCGCCGCGGTCGTCATATCGCTCATCACCGTCACCTGCATATATTATACACCGAATCGCCCTGAATGTCAAGGATAATATCGGTAAATAGGCAGAATTATTGTTTGGTCGGGATATATCGGAGCGCGAGACCGTAAGACGCTTGTTTTCAGCGCGTTAACACGAGACGCGCCGTGTCAGCTACAGCGCGAGGATCAAGAGGTCGCTGTAGACCTCGTGGGTCTTGTAGGTCCGAAAGGCGAAAAAGCCGCCGCCGGTGATGGGCGCGGGGTCCTGCCAGTCGAATATCTTCGCCCCGTCGAGGTAGTAGCGCACCCGCCCGGCCTTGACGGCGAAAACAACCGCGTACTCGCGCCCGGGCTCGCTCTCGACGTCAAAACTCTCGCCCACCAAGTGAAAGTCCGGGTTGCGGCGGAGGCGCTGGCGCCCGGGGCACTCGCGCACCCCGCTGGCCTCGTCCTTGCCGCTCACGTGGGTCACGATGTAGTTGGGCATGGCCCGGTAGCCCTTGTAGCGGCCGACTTCCACGACGGGCCAAGCGCCGCGCTCCGGCGGCTGGCAGTGGCTGATCAGATTTATGTTGTTCATGCCCTCGGGCGGCAGGGTCTTGCACTTATAGCTGACCAAAATGTCATCAGGCAGTTCTTTCGTGAGAAAGGCGCTATAGCCGCCCTCCAGCGCGTCGACCTCCAGCCGGCCCGGCCCGGGCATGGAGAACTTCCCCAGGCCCTCCTCGTGCCAGTCATCCAGCGAGTCGCCGATGCCCTCGCGCAGAACTTCGCCGCGAAATACCTCCTCGCCGATCTTCACTTCTCTCATTCCACCCGCAGCCTCCACTCGCCGGAGCCCTCGCGCGCCGGCTTCTCGATGACCGTCTCCACCTGGGCGATGCGGAAGAAGCTCTCGAACTTCTCTTCGTCGAAAAGTTTTCCGTAGGTGCGCACCGGCTCCAGCGGCCAGACGGCCCGCGCCTTTTCTTTACGCGGAAGGACCAGCGTGGTCTTGGTCCCGAAGAGCGGGGTTTCTACGACGAACTCCTTTTCAACGTCGAGAAAGGCCGGTTCTTTCACGTTGGCGGCGGGCAGCTCCTTCCCGTCCGCCAGTCCCCTGGCCGTTCTCCACAGGACCATGGGCATGGCCAGGCGCAGATACTCCAGGCCCAGTTGCCGGTAGCTGTAGCGAATTGCCAGCTCCCCGCCGGCGGGCGCGACCTCGAACCTGACCGTACAGTGCGCGAAGGTCAGCTCCAGCCAGCACGTCTTTCCGTCGACGCCGCTGGCCGCATGACGGGCATAGTATTTGGAGCGGCGCAGCGCGTAGGCCGGGCTGGCCGCCAGGTTGTCGGTGTGCGCGTAGAAGGCGGGGTCGGGCTCCTCGCCGAAGCCGCTCTCGGCCCATACGTTGAAAAGAGGATAGACGCAGTTGATCAAGCTGTGCCCGCCGCCGGCGAGGACCGAGGCCTTCCGGTGCCAGAGCTCGATGCGGCTCTGTCTCTCCAAACGGTAAATAAACTGGCAGTCCTTGGGCACGTCGGAGAGCTGCCCGCTGAGCGCGACCGCCCAGTCGCCGGCCCGGCGCATGACCCCGTCGAACTCGGTCGAGTGGTTCTCGACGGCCGCGCCCTCGGCGTCCAGGCTCATGGGCTCGGCGGCCGGGTCGGCCTTCATCGGCGCGTAATAGAGCAGCGCCTCGTAGGCGAAGGACATCCCGAAGTGCGCGTACCAGTTCGACGGCCCGACCGCGCGGGGCTGGTCCAGCCACCCGGCCTTCTCCCAGAAGTCCATTATCCGGCGCATGGCGGTGGCGCCGCGGGGGGCCAGTTCCAGCCCGGGGACCAGCCGGCCGAAATAGCCCGGGGAGGTGCTCTGCCGGCCGTCGAAGACGCCCGCGGTGACCCCGTCCGGGAAGCACCACTTGGCCATGAAGGCCGAGAGCCGCGCGGCGGCGGCGCGAATCTCCGCGCTGCCGGTCTCTTTCGCGATTACGGACATGGCCCCGAGCATCAGGCTGTTGTACTTCATCGACGGCCCGTGGTGGCGGCCCTCCTCCCAGAAGCCCTCGGGGGTCTGGTAGCGGATTATCTGCCCGACCTTGAACCCGGCGGCCTCAACCAGGTCGGGGCGCTCCAGCACCCGCCCGGCGATGGCGGCGACCGCCAGCTTCCAGGCCTCGTGATTGGGGGCCGTATAGAAAAAAGGCTGGGGGACGACGTGCTCGGCGAAGTAAGTGACGAACTTCGCCCAGCGCCCGCGCATTTCAGGCGCGAGCTCCCCGGCGACCAGGTCCAGCCCGCGCAGGACCATCAGCGGCGGCCACTCCGAGTAGCCGACGGGATCGCCGGCCTCGACGGACTTTTCCCACTTCGAGACCCAGTGGTCGGCGAGCGCGACATACTTGGCCAGCGTCTCGGGCTTGCCATGGTAAGGATTGGCGGGGTGCCCGGTGACGTACAGGGCCAGCAGCGGCCCGGCCGCGTACCTGAAGTTCTCGTGGCCGTAGGCCCCGGAGTGCCCCCCCTGCCCGGGCGCGAGTATGGCCTCCTCGTCCAGCTCGAAGGCCCGCGCGCAGGAGACGTTGTACCTGACCAGCCGATTGATGACTTGCTTCATGCGATGCACCTCCGGCCGGACACTATAGCGCGCCGGGCGGAGGCGCGCAAACGCCGGGGCGGCTTCCTCAGTAACGCGATCCCTTTCAACCCCGGCCTCTTGACGCCGCCGGCGTATTGTGAAGAATACGCGAGTTGCGCGGCCGCTGCGAGGGGGTGACTCTTGGAGCTCTACGTCGACGGGCAGATCAGGCCGGTCCCGGAGGGGGTCGGGCCCGGCTTCGGGGACCTCCTGGCCGCGCTGCGCGACGAGCTGGCCGCCGGGCAGCTGGCCATCACCACCGTGAAGCTCGACGGCGAGGAGCTCCTGCCCGATGCCGAGGCCGAGGCGGCCGGGCGCGCGCACGCCGAGCTCGGCCGGGTGGAGATCGCCACCGCCCCGGCCGCCGAATGGGGCCGGCACGGGCTGGGCGAGGCGCACAGCGCAGTCGGCCAGCTGGCCGACGAGTTCCGGGGGATCGCCGACCTGCTCCGCAGCGGGGAGCGGGGGGCGGCCATCGAGCGCTTCGGAGGCGCGGTGGCCGCCTACGGGCAGCTGATCCAGGCGCTGGTCAACGCCGCGGCCCTGGCCGGCGCCTCCCCCCCGGAGGGCTTCCAGGGGGGCGTCGAGGGCGTCACTGCCGCGATGCGCGAGATGGCCCCCGCGCTCAAGGCCGAGGACGCGGTGGCCGCCGCGGACCTCGCCGAGTACGAACTGGCCGGGGCCCTGGAGAAGCTGGCCGCGATGGTCAAGGAGATGGCCGGGATCTGATGCCCGCATGAGCCGCCTGGAGCAGAACCTGGCCACCCTGCGGGGCGTCGCCCCGCACCTGGCCGAAGAGGTCGCCGCCGCAGAGCCGCCCCCCGGCGCCGAGAAGATCGAGACCCGCGACGGCGACTGGACCCTGCGGATCGCCCGGGAGGACGGCACCGCCACCACCCTGCACAGCAAGTACGCCCCGCGCCGCGAGGCCGAGAAGCTGGTCGGCGAGGTCGACCCCAAGAGCCTGCAGGGCTTCCTGGTGCTGGGCTTCGGGCTGGGCTACCACCTCGAGGTTCTTCTGGAGCGCAGCAGCCCTGAGGCTGAAGTCGTGGTCCTCGAGAAGGACCCGGCGATGCTCCGCGTCGCGGCCGAGCTTCGCGACCTGCGCGGGGTCTTCTCCGACCGGCGCCTCACCTGGGTGGTGGGCCGCGAGCGCAAGGAGGCCTACCAGATCCTGCGCCTCCGCCAGCAGAGCCTGATGTCCACCGCGCTGAAGATAGTGGTGCACACGCCCTCGACCGCGCTGGCCCCCGGCGGCTACTACCAGGAGGTCCGCAAGGCCATCCAGGACTTCATGCTCTCCGGCAAGATCACCATGCGCACCAACTTCAACCTGGCCCGCCGCTCGGTGCGCAACGAGATGGAAAACCTGCCGCTCTACGTGGGCTCGCCCTCGCTGGCCGAGCTGCGCGACGTATACCAGGGCCGGCCGGGCATAGTGGTCTCCGCCGGCCCCAGCTTGCAGAAGAACATCGACCAGCTGGCCGGGGCCCGCGGCAGGGCGGTGCTGGTCTCCTGCGACGTGGTCCTGAAACCCCTGCTCGAGCGCGGCATCGTGCCCGACTTCACGGCCATCGTCGACTTCCAGGGCCAGACCAAGAAGTTCTTCGAGACCCTGCCCCCGCGGGTGGACACCCGCCTGATCTCGGTGGCCGCGGCCTTCCACGGCACGGTGGACTTCTACCCGGGGCCGCTGGCCTTCTGCGGCGACGCGCTCATGGATGTCTTCCTCGAGACGGTGGCCCGGCCCATGGGCGGCTACCAGTCCGGCGGCCACGTGGGCCACTTCGCCTACCAGATCTGCGGCATGCTGGGCCTCGACCCGGTGGCCTTCGTGGGCCAGGACCTGGCCTTCCCCTACAACATCACCCACCTGGGGGGCACGCCCATCCACGAGGACTGGCAGAACGAGAGGGGCCGCTTCTTCACCCTGGAGATGCGCGAGACCGAGCACCTGGTCCGCCGGCGCACGCAGCTCAGAACCGTCGAAGACCAGGACGGCAACGAGATATTCACCGAGGACAGCTTCTACCACTACATCCGCGACCTGGAGCTGGCCATCAAGGCCGCGGAGCACCGCACCGTGGACTGCACCGAGGGCGGCGCCCGCAAGGAGGGCGCCCAGATAATGAAGCTGGCCGACTTCCTGGCCGAGTGCCCCCCCGGCGAGGTCCCCGAGCCCGGCGCCGGCCCGAGGGAGCTGGACCGCGAGCGCCTGGCCGCCGCCGCCGAGCTGCTCGACCAGCGGATCATGGAGTTCCTGGAGGTCAAGGCGGCCATCGAGCAGAAGCTGCGCACCCACAAGCGGGTCGAGCGGGCCCTGGCCGAGGGCGAGGACATCATGCGCTACCGGCGCAGCCTCACCCACATGGAGGCGCGCGCCAAGAAGTACCCCAACGTCCTGACCGTGCTCCACGCCCTGACCCCCCGGGGGTTCTTCCAGGCGGCCAAGGCCGACCGGACCGTCAAGGCCGGGGGACTGGAGGACGACGACCCGGAGAAGATCCAGGCCCTGTTCGAGCGCGACGACCAGCTGGTCAGGCAGCTGATGAAAAGCGTTGAATACTTCGAGCCGCTCCTGCGCGAGGCGCGGCGGGAGTGCCGGCGGCTGGCGGAGGCGGCGAGTTGAAGACCTGGGCCGGCTTCGAGCTGCGCGACCTCAACGCCTTGGGGCTGCCCAGCCGCGCCGGCGAGAAGCTCGGAGAGCGCACCGTCCTGGAGCACACCGTCGCGCGCGTCCGCAAAATCCAGCGCCTGGAGGGCCTGGCCGTGCTGGTCGAGCCCGGCGGGGCGGAGCGCGCCCGCGAGCTCCTGGGCGCCGAGGCCGAGGGGGTCCGCGTTCTGGAGGCGCTGGCGCCAGATATTGAGAGGCGCGAGGCGCTGCGCCGCTCGCGGAAGTGGTCCCGGGACTCCTGGCGCGGCGGGGTGATGCAGAGCATGGAGATTGACGCGGCCGGGCATTTCCCCTCGCTGGCCGCCGCGGCGCGCGAGCTCGGCGCGGACGCGGTGCTCGCCGTGCTGCCCGAGGCCGCGCTGGTCGGGCCGGAGCTGCTCGAGGGTCTGGCCGAGCACGGCGCGCCCGAGGGCCAGCCGCCGCTGCCCTCGGCGGTCTGCCAGGCGCCGGGCGGCTTCGCCGGGCTTTTCGCCATGGTCGGGTGGCTCGAGCCCCTGGCCGCCAAGGGCCTCACCTACGGGGAGCTCTGCGCCTGGGACCCGGAGAAACCCAGCCAGGATCCGGTGCACCGCCAGGAGAACTGGCTGGCTCCGGTGGCCGTGCGCCGCTGCGAGTTCCGCGGCGCCGTGGATTCGGCGCGCGGCCGCGAGCTGGTTGCGGAGCTTCTGCGCCGCGCGCCGGGCGAGGACGGCCTGGGTCCGGGCGCGGAGGAGGCCGTGGCCATCGTGACCGGCGACCCGGCGCTGTACGCCGGGCGCCTGCCGCGCATCGTCGAGGTGGAGCTGACCACTCAAGGCCGCGTACCCTTCGAGGGCAGCCCCGCCGCTCTGGATTTCCCCGAGAGAATCATGACGCGCGAGCTCTTCGCCAAACTGCTCGACGACCTGGCCGCTTACGACGACATATGCCTGACCCTCGGCGGCTTCGGCGATCCCCTGGCGCACCCGGAGATATTCGCCTTCCTGAAGCTGGCCAGGGAGAAAGGCGTCTACGGCCTGCACGTCGATACGCCCGGCGCGCTGCTCGACGAGGAGAAGGCCGGGCAGCTCCTGGCGTGCGACGTCGACGTGGTCTCCTTCCGGCTGAACGCGAACACTCCCGAGACCTACAAGCAGCTCACCGGGCGGGATGATTTCGAGAAGGTCGCCGCCGGCATCGAGAAGCTGCTGGAGCTTCGGAAGGCGACCGGCCGGGAGTGGCCCTTCGTCGCCGTCGAGGCCGAGAAGCGCCCGGAGGCCGAGGGCGAGCTGATGGACCTCTGGGACCGCTGGAACGGGAAGACCGCCTGGCCGGTGATAAGACCCTTCAGCGACTACTGCGGGCAGGTGCCCGACCGGGCCACCGTGCACCTGACCCTCGCCGAGCGGGTCGGCTGCCGGCGGCTCATGAAGGAGCTGCTGGTCCTGGCCGACGGCACCGTGCCGGTCTGCCGCATGGACTTCAAGGCCGAGGAGCCTGCGGGAAAGGTCGGCGAGCAGAGCGTCGAGGAGCTGTGGACGGCGGGGCGCATCGCCGAACTGAGGCAGGAGCAGCACGGGAGGAAGTTCGACGGCTTTCGTCTCTGCCCGGCCTGCCGGGACTGGGACAACGTGTAGGGGCGAGAGACATGGCCGAGGGACGCTTTCCGGTTTCGCTGGACGTCGAGGGCCAGAAGGCCGTGCTCACGGTGAAGGACCGGCACCTGGAGACCCGCGACGCCGGCGAGTTCGAGGCTGCCTGCAAGAAGCTGCTGGACACCGGCCAGCCGGAGCTGGCCGTCGACCTCTCGGGCGTCGAGACCATTCAGAGCGTCCTGATCGGCGAGATCGCCAAGACCAGGGTGATCGCCGGCGAGGCCGGCCGCAAGTTCGTGCTGGCGGCCAACAGGAAGATCGCCGATATCTTCCGCATGATCCTCGCGGACCTGGTGGAGATCGAGGTCCGGGGCTGACTATATCCCCGCGAGCTTCACCGGCCGGCCGGTGCGTATCGATTTCACAGCGGCCTCGACCACCTGGGTGGCGACCAGGCCGTCCTCGCCGGGACACTCCGGCTCCCGCCCGGAAAGCAGGCAGTCGGCGAAGTGCAGCACCGGCTCGCCGAAGAAGCCGGTGGTCTTGCCGAAGGCGTCCTGCTCGGCGAGAGCGAAGGGCGTGGCGTGCTTCCTGGGTCCGGTGGCGCTGATGCCCTGGTTGCCGCCCTCTATCTCGATCTTGCCGCGGTCCCCCTGCAGGGAAATCCTGAAATCGACCAGCGTCGGCCAGGCTTCGGGCATGATCCAGGAGTTCTCGAACGTCGCGAAGGAGCCGTCCTTGAAGCGCACGCCGGTCTGCAGCGCGTCGAAGGCGTTGATGCCCATGGACCTGAGCAGCCTCCTGCGGCCGAAGGCGCGCACCTCGACGATGGGCTTGCGGCCGGTCAGCCAGCGGACCAGGTCGAGGACGTGGGGCAGGAGGAACCACTCCGGGCCGGTCTCCGACGCCCAGGAGAGCATCCTGGTGGGGACGTAGAGAGTGTTGGACAGCCGCGCGTAGCCCATGACCAGGTCGCCGAACTCCCGGGACTCGACCTGCTTTCTGGCTTCGAGAAAAAGCGGGCTCCAGCGGTTCTGGAAGTCGACCATGAGATGCAGACCCCGCTTGCGCGCGCTCTCGACCATGGCCCGGGCCTGGGCGGTCTTGGTGGCCAGCGGCTTCTCGCAGAGGACGTGCTTGCCGCCAGCCAGCAGCGCCATCACCGCCTTGTAGTGCGCGAAGTCCGGGGTGGCCACGCTGGCGGCGTGGAGCTCCGGGTCGCGGGCCAGGTCTCTCACTTTCGTCGCCGCCCGGCAGCCGTGCTTGCGGGCCAGGCGCCGGGCGCGCTTGAGGTCCGTGTCGCAGACCCAGGCCAGCCGGCAGCGGCCGTGACCGGCGTAGGCCCGGGCGTGGACCTCGCCGATCAGGCCGGCGCCGACCACCGCGACGTTGAGGCGTTCCATTTCCGGGTTCCTTCTACTGGGCAGCTTCCAGGCGGGCGATTATCTTCTTCACCTCTTCGAGGCACTTCCTGTCGCGCGAGTCCTTGCCGGCCGCCAGCTTGGTTTCCACCTTGCGCAGGACTTCCAGGGCGCGCTTCCGCTCCGCCGGGGTCTTGAGCGCCCGGAGACAGGCGGCGGCGGCCGCGCGCTTCTTGGAGGAGTGGCGGAAGCTCAGGTTCCAGGCGTGATAGGCGATCCGGTCCGCCTCGCCGGCGGCGCCGGCCTTCTCCAGTACCTCGTAGCTGGAGAGCCGCAGCGAGTGCCTCTCCGAGGCCGCGCCGGCGATGAGCCTGGCCCGGTACTTCGGCCAGAGGTGCCTGCCCACCAGCTCGCAGAGCTTCTCGGCGCGCGTTTCCGTGTACCTGCCCGACTCCCGCGGCTGGGCCTCGAAGCGCTTCCAGATCTCCTCCTCCAACTCGGCGGGCAGGGGCCGGCCGGCGGGGCGCAGGCGCACGGCCTCGGCGACCTCGTCGACGGACTCCCCATAGATGCCGCTGCGGATGCTCTCCTTGGGATTGACGGGCAGCTTCCTGTTGGCGTAGAGCCGGGAGAGCGCCAGGCACAGCCGCCAGTCCTCGATGCCCTTCTTCCGCGCGGCCAGCAGAGTATCGACCGCGGCGCGCGGCTGGCCGTCCGCGCGGAAGTGCTCGCTCTCGGCCAGGGCCACCCTCAGGGGCAGCTCGCGCAGGGGCGTCGAGGACGGCCAGCGCTGCGACCACTTCCCGGCCAGCTCCCGCGCGCCGGCGAAGTCGTTCTTCGCCAGCAGTCTCGCGATGGCCCGTCCGGCGGTCTCCTCGGCGAGCTGGAGCGCCTCGGGCGGGGGCACGCGCTTCTCGAAGGCCCGCCCCAGGGCCTCGACGGCCTCGGCCTGGCGGCCCTCGGCTATGAGCGCGCGGGCCCGGGCCAGCGCGGGGTCGCCGCGCAGCAGGGTGAAGGCGATCACCGCCGCCGCGGCCGCAACCGCCAGGGCCGCGACGATCCAGGCCGCCCGGCCCCGCGGCGGGGCCTGCCGCTCGACGTGCGGCCCGCTGGCCAGCAGCTTGAGGTAGCGCTCGTCGCCGGGATCCTGAAGGACCCGGTAGAGCCTGACCGGCGCGGGCAGCCCCTTGAGCACGCGCTCGCCCACCTCGCTGGAGGGCACCTCGCTGCGGTTCATGGTCAGGAAGACCGCCTCGGTGAAGTAAACCTCGCCGACCTCGGTGACGCTCTCCACCCGGCTGGCCACGTTGACCGCGTCGCCGATGACGTCGTCCCTGGCCTCCTCCACCTCGCCGGAGTGGATGGCCACGCGGACCTCGATGCGCTGGTCTTCGGGGACCTCCTTGTTGCGGCCCAGGAGCAGCCGCTGCAGCAGCGTTCCGGCGGTCACCGCGTTGGTGGGGCTTTCGAAGGTCACCAGGAAGGCGTCGCCGAGCTCCTTGACGATGCGCCCGCCGCAGCGCTCGATCACCGGGGTGATGATCTGCCGGTAGCTTTTGAGCAGCTCGGTGACCTCCCGGCGCGAGCTGGATGCGGCCCGCGGGGTGAAGCCCTTGAGGTCGGCGAGGAGTATGGTCAGGATGCGGCTGGCCATGCCCGTTCTAAGCCTGCCTCTGCACCGGGGGCGCCAGGTGGTGCTCGCGCTGCAGCCGGAGGACGTCATCGCTGCGGCCCAGGACCACCAGGCTCATGCCGGGGACCAGCTTGGTCGCCGCCGGGGGCCCGTAGCGGAAGTCCCCCCCGCTGGGCGCGCGGACCGCCACCACCAGTACGTCCGCTTCCTTGGTCAGGTTGGCCTCGGCCAGGCTCTTGCCGGCCAGGTCGGACTTCTCGCCGATGACCAGGTCCTCGAAGCGCACCGCCGGGCCGGCCCCGTGGAGCATGGTGTCCAGGAAGCTGACCGTCCCGGGGCGCACCAGCTCGGAGGCCATGCGCAGCCCGCCGATCAGGTTGGGGCTGACCACCGCGTCGGCCCCGGCGCTCTTCAGCTTGGGCACGGTGCGGTCCTCCACCGCGCGGGCCACGATGCGCAGCCGAGGGGCCAGCCGCCGGGCGCTGAGGGCCACGAAGACGTTGTCCTTGTCCTCGCCCAGGGCGGAAACCAGCCCGGCGGCGCGCTCGACGCCCGCGGCCAGGAGCATCTCGTCCTCGGAGGCGTCGGCGTGCAGGTGGGGCACGTCGGGCAGCAGCCGCCCCAGCCGGGCGATGCGCCGGGGGTTCTTCTCGACGATGACCACCGCGCGGCCGGTGGAGACCAGCTCCACCGCGGCGCGCAGGCCGGTCTCGCCTGCCCCGCAGACCACGTAGTGGCCGCTCATGGCCGCGATGCGCTTTTCCATCTTTCTCCTCCGCAGCGCCTCAGTCAGGGCGCCCTCGACCACGAAGGCGGTGACCGCGCTGACCGTGTAAAGCAGCACGCCCAGGCCCAGGAACAGGAGAACGATCGTGAATATCGCCCCGGCCGGCTCGCTGCTGACGTTGAGCACGTCGTCGTAGCCCACCGTGGTGATGGTGATGACCGTCATGTACAGGCACTTCCAGAGCGCCTCGCCGGGGACCAGCAGCTTGTAGCCCAGCGTGCCGAAGAGCAGCACGGACCCCAGCAGTATGAAGCTCCAGAGCAGCCGGCGGCGATGGTTCATAGCGCCGACTCTAGCTCCGCGCGGCGGGGCTGTCAATAAGCGAGAAAAGCTCCCGGAGAGCGGGCTTGACCGCGGCGGGCTCCGACGCTTATCATAGGCCCGGCCGGCAGAGGGCATGGGCGGCCGACAGCTGGGAGGCCTTGAGATGGCCAAGAGCACGGGGCGCAAGTCCAGGTCCAGGACCGGGTTCCTCAAAGGGAAGAACGTGCTGGTCACCGGGGGCACCGGGACCGTGGGCCTGGCCATCGTGAAAAGGCTCCTGGAGAGCGAGGCCCCCAGGGTGGTCCGGGTCTACAGCCGCGACGAGTTCAAGCAATTCTCGATGGAGCACATGTTCGAGCGCTGGGGCTCGGAGCAGAGCGCCGTCGACCCCCGGCGAGCCAGGCGCCGGCGTGAGAGCCGCCTGCGCTTCCTGATCGGCGACGTCCGCGACCGGCGGCGGCTGTCCCGCGCGCTGGACGGCATCGACTACGTCTTCCACACCGCCGCGCTCAAGCACGTGCCCTCCTGCGAGTACAACCCCGCCGAGGCGGTCAAGACCAATGTCCTCGGCGTTCAAAACCTGGTGGAGGCCGCGGTGGAGCGCGGGGTCCGCGGCGTGGTCAACCTCTCCACCGACAAGGCCGCCAGCCCCAACAACACCATGGGCGCCAGTAAGCTCATGGGCGAGAAGATCATCATCGCCGGCAATTACTTGCAGGCCAAGGGCCGCACCCGGTTCAGCTCGGTGCGCTTCGGCAACGTGCTGGGCTCGCGCGGCTCGGTGCTGCCCCTCTTCCGCGAGCAGATCGCCGCCGGCGGGCCGGTCACCGTGACCGACCCGGAAATGACCCGCTTCATAATATCCATAGACGACGCCGTGGACCTCTGCTTTGACGCGCTCCAGAGCGCAGCAGGGGGGGAGGTTTTCATCCGCAAGATGCCCGCGGTCAAGCTGGGGATGTTGGTCGACGCCCTGATCGCCGAGTACGCGCCGGCCGCGGGCCGCAAGCCCTCCGCGATCAAGACCAGGATCATCGGCCGGCGGCCGGGGGAGACCACGCACGAAGAGGTCATGACCGACGAGGAAGCCCCCCGGGCCCTGGAGACGCGGGCCGACTATATCATCACGCCGGTTTTCATGTTCCGGCGGATAGACTACGGGAAAGAGCACAGAGGTGCCAAGAAGTGTAAGGCCAAGGCCTACAACTCCGGGGACGAGCGGCTGATGAGCTTCAAGGAAATCCGCGCCTTCATCCGCCGCGCGGGGCTGGCCTCGAAGGGGGGGCGGTAGGTCCGTGCGCGTCCTGGTGACCGGCGGCGCCGGCTTCATCGGCCGCTGGACGGTGGCCGAGCTGCTCTCGCGCTCGGCGGACGTGACGGTCATCGACGACCTCTCCGGCGGCAGCGAGGCCAACCTCGCCGAGTTCGCCGGTCACCGGAACTTCAGGGAGTTCGTGGTCGGCGACGTCCGCGACGGGCGGCTCGTCGACGCGCTGCTGGGCCGCGGGGTGGACCTGGTCCTCCACCTGGCCGCGCGGATCAACGTGCAGAGCTCCATCGACGATCCCGCGGACACCTTCGACTCCGACGTGGTCGGCACCTTCAACCTCCTGGAGCTCTGCCGCGCGCGCAAGGTCGGGATGCTCTTCGCCTCCACCTGCATGGTCTACGCGCGCGCGCTGGAGGGCGCCATCGACGAGGACTGGCCCACCTTCCCGGCCAGCCCCTACGCGGCGGCCAAGCTGGCCGGCGAAGCATTGACGCAGAGCTACTTCCAGGCCTACGGGCTGCCCACCGTGGTGGTCCGGCCTTTCAACACTTATGGACCCTATCAGCGCGCCGACGGCGAGGGCGGGGTGGTCAGCACCTTTGTGAAGCGGGACCTGGCCGGCGAGGACCTGAACATATACGGCACCGGCGAGCAGACCCGCGACCTCTTGTACGCTACCGACTGCGCGCGCTTCGTGGTCGAGGCCGCGCTCTCCGAAGAGGCCCGCGGCAGGATTCTCAACGCCGGGAGCGGCCGGGACGTTACGATAAACGACCTGGCTTTGATGATCTGCAGGGACGCCGCGCGCATTAAACATGTAAAGCACATCCACCCCCAGAGCGAGATAATGAAGCTGCAGTGCGACTTCTCCCGCGCCAGGGAGCTGCTCGGCTGGTCGCCGGAGGTCGCCCTGGAAGACGGCATCGAAAGGGTCCGCCGGTGGGTGAGCGGAGCGCGCGGTGAGTGAGTCGGACCGCTGGGGCGCGCTGAAGCCGCTGCAGGTGGACCTCGACGAGGTCGCCGCGGCCATGGACCACGTGCAGCGCACGGACACCGACCACTTCCTGGACCTGGAGCGCGGCGAGGTCATCACCCTGAGTTCTGACCTGTTGGAGGCCGTGCGCCAGGGCTTGAAGCTGGAGGACACCGACCTTCCCGAGTGGGTGATCGACGACGCGCCGCTGGCCCGCGCCGCGGTGGGCGACCCCCACGGCAAGCGCTTCGTGCGCATTCCCGAGGGCACCTGGATCAACATGCGGGAGATGCGGGTGCGTTTCGTGCGGGCCATCAAGAGCGAGGGCATTCTCCAGCAGTTCGCCGAGGCGGCCACGGCTCACGACAAGGGGGCGCGCTTCGGCCAGCTGCTCAAGACCTACCCGCAGCTGGGCACGGCCTGGTACCGCTTCGAGGCCCGCCAGAAGCAGACCTGGGCCCGCCAGTGGCTGGAGAGAATCGGGATAGAGGCGGTGTAGTCAGTCCAACTCGTTGACGCCGGAGAACGGCTATGGCAGTGCGCTGTCGGTGTCCGGTCTGCTCAGGCACGATTGAGATTGACGACCAATTCGCCGGGAAGCTTATGAAATGTCCCAACTGCGGGATCTCTATGAAGCCGAATGTGGTAGTTGAGCCCATCGAGAGCCACCGCGAACGGCAGCGACGGGTCAGGACCAGGGAGCGGGAAATTGCGGCTGGTGACGCAGACGCGTTTATGGAGGTGAGCCGGCGTTTGACTGCAGGGGAGGTTGCACTGCGGAGCGATCGGAAGAAGGGTAGCCTGGCGGGTTCTTCTGCCAAGTCGAGAAGCCGTTTTCGCGTTCTTACCAAGATATTCGGGTCGCTTGCAGCAATATCGGTAGCCTTTCTGTATATCGGCTACAAAAGTCTTCCAGAGGGTTTCTGGCTTATGATTGGCGCCGGTGTGGGCTCGCTGTTGACCCTTCCGATTGCTATTCATCTCCTGAGGCAAGACGCGGAGGCGAACCGTGAGTGGGCTCGCCGTTCTCCGGCTTCCGGTCTGAGGGCATTCTCCCGCGCGATGTGCAACGGCGACTTCGAATATGCGTACCAATGTCTGCTTCCGGGCAACATCAGTTCGGTTCCGCGGACCCGCCCCGCGATTTCGCTGGTCGGGCTGGGTTCGCAGAGATGCTCTTTTGACTCTTTGAGTGGTTTTGCAGAGTACTGGGAACCCGTTTTCAAACAGCAGGACATATCTGGGAACCGCGTTGTGGTCTCCGATTTCGGACTGAACCGGCAAGCAGAAGATGTAGCTCAGGTTACGTGTCGTGTGAAGTTAGTTGTCGCCGGTCACGACCATGCGTCAGATTCTATTGACAATCGCGAAACCCAGCGAGACAGTCTTTCATTAACCAAGCTCCTTCGCCGCGTCGACGGCCAGTGGTACGTGGTCAACGGGGAGCTGGCCGGTCCCGAGGACACCCCCGAGGCCTTCGAGGAAGCCGTCAGGATATCGAAGCTCAGCGACGCGGAGCTGGCCGCCGAAGCGGAGGCGGCCGGGCTTCAGTCGTAGCCCGTCGGCTTATCGGCGGCCCGGCCGCTGCCGTAGCGCGGAGAGCGCTCCTTGAGCCGGCGTCCGCGCCCCCGGGCTTCTATCTCGGCCTCGACCAGGCGCTCGATCAGATGGCCCAGATGCTCCACTTCGGTTTCAGAAAGCCGCCCCGCCGCGCGGCCGCGCAGATATTCGCCCAGGGCATCTCCCGCTCCCGGCGGACGCCTCGGCGCTCCGTGCAGGAGTTCCTCGAAGGGGATGCCCAGCGCCTCGGCCAGGCGGCGCAGCGTGCGGGCCCGCGGGCGAAACCTGCCGTTCTCCGCCGCCCAGACGGTGTTGACCGCCACGTCCGCCGCGGCGGCCAGGTTCTGCTGGCTCATGCCCCGATTTTGACGCAATTCGCGAATTTTTTCTGCCAGCGCGCTTAACTCGCTGTCTTTCAACGTGATGACGCCAGCACCGCCACCCAACAAAGCCGCAATTACGCCTTGACTTGGGTTGTAATTGCGATATGCTGGATTGTGGTCTGACCCTTTCCGGGGGAAGGCCTCACGGGTGCCTGGAAGGGCCGCCCTTAACGACCCTTCCGGTCATCGGCCCGCCGGGAGCGCTGGACCGCTTTCGGCGGGCACCGGGTGACTCAAGCGAAGGGCAAGCTTACGCGCGCTCTTTGCCGGATGCAACCCCGAAAAGGCACTTGCTTATTCCCAACTTGTGCCAGTCACCGATGTGCCCGGGGGAAAGGAGACCGGAATGGCGCCCCCCGCGGGACAGGCGCCGCCCTCCGCCGCCGGGCGGAAGCGGGACGTGGTCGAGCTGATTTGCGTCCGGTGCCGGCGCGTAATCGGCCTCAGCCGGGCGGAGTCGCCGGGCCGCGCCGGGCCGGTCGGAACGATCCACCCGCAAGCCCTGGACGCCCGGGATACAGGCGCTATCCATTTGGGAAAGGACGACCCGACGACCACCTGCATGCGGTGCGGAAAGAGCTTGCCCATTCACCAGGCGGCCCTGCTGCGCGGCGAAATCCTCTGCCCGGAATGCGCGCCGCCGCGTCTACTTCCGGTCCGCCGTCGGGTTGAGCGGCCGGGCCGCGCCGGGCCGGCCAGGAGCCTGGGCTTGTGCAAGGCCTGCGCGGGCCAGCTCGCTTGCGGCGGCGGACGCTCGGCCCCCCCGGCCGGTTCTGGTCGGGTGTGATTTCGATGGCGCGGGCCCGGGGCGGCGGGTAGGGGGTCCGGCGTAGCGATGCGGCGGACCCGGGAAAGGAACCGGCAAACAAAGGCCGGACGGATGTACGTGTTTTGCAGCGCGTGCGGGCGCCTGCGGGAAGTGCGGACTCTCCGCGGCATCGAGGGCGACGTGCATGTTTATTACAGATGCTTCAAATGCCGGGGCGCGGCACGGCGGCCGCGCCCCGACAAGTATGGCGCCTGAGTAACTCCCCCGGGCTTCGGCTCAGGGCTTGATCTGCACGCTGGTCGGATCGGTCTTGGGGGCGGGCCTGTCGCCTTTCTTCTTCTTCCCGCCCTTGATCGGAGGCGGCGCGTCCTCCGGCGGCGGTCCGCTCTTGACGGGCTTGCCCTTCTTGGGCCCGGCCTTCGGTTTCGGTTTGGGCTTGGGTTTCGGCTTGGGCCTGGGGGCCTGGTCGACGGTCAGGCCGTTGAGCAGCACCCGCGCGGGCCTGCCGCCGGTGTGCAGCAGCACGGCCAGCTGCTGGGTCTCCTCGCGCTTCCACAGCGAGGCGGTGTGCTTCCACTTGCTGCTGGCCGTCTTGTAGGTGCCCGCGGCCAGGTCGAAGGAGAACGTCTTCCACTTGCCGGGCGGCAGCGGCTGGGCGGCGCTCTCGTAATACACCCAGCTCCCCGAGAACCAGAAGGCCACGCCGAGCTCGACCGCTATGTTGCTGGGGTTGTAGGCCGACAGGCGCAGCGCGCCCTTGGGGGCCAGGCAGAGCTCCCTGGTGAGCACCGCGGCGCACTTGCCCTTCTTGCCGCCCCCGGTGGCCAGGTACATCAGGGTCCGGCCCTTTTTCTTGTCGGTGAACTTCTTGCAGATGGCCAGGTCCTCCCAGGCGGCGACCTTCCAGCGGGAGTCCTCCTCCAGGCCGTCCTTCCTGGCCGGGGTGGGGGGGATTCTCCCGTTGACGTAGTCGTAGAGCACGCGCTGGAACCTGGTCTGCTTGGGCTTGGCCGGTTTGACCGGCTTGCCATTGCCCGACGGCGGCTTGGTCGGCTTCACCGGCCCGCCGGGGTCGCCCCCGTTCCTGGGGCCGCAGCCGGCGGCCAGGAGCAGCGAGAGCAAGGCGGCATACAGCGCCGCGAAACGGAAACGGTTAGGCATCAGGCACCCCCTCCAAAGTCCGCCCCCGGACCCCCGGCGATGCCCTGCTTCACCTCTGAAGGCGGCGCTGGGAGCCTCTGATAGAGGAACCGCGGGACGGCCCGGAGGGTCACCCGCCGGCCGGCGGCAGAATGCCGGCCAGCAGCCGCGCGCGCTGGGATTGCTGAAGGGCCTTGGCGAACTCCCGGCCGGCGCCCAGCTCGGCCAGCGACTCGATGGCCCGCTGGCGCAGGGCCAGGAGGCCCGAGCTGCCCAGCGCGGAGTCCAGCCGCCCCAGCACCCGGACGGCGATGCCCTCCCGGGCGCGGGCGAAGAGGCCGGCCACCTCGGAGGCGCGCCCGGCCAGCGCCGCGCCGAAGCGCTCCTCGTCGAGAGCCAGGGTGTCGTCCCCCGCGGCGGTGATGCCCAGCTCGTCGAGCACGTTGTAGACTGACGGAGGATATTGTAGTCTGGCCAGCTCCGGCCGGGGCAGGCCCATGCGCAGGCGGCGCGCCGCCGCGGCCAGCTGCACCTCGCTGATGCCCACCCGCCCCCGCTCGGCGCGCGCCAGCCCGGCCTCGGCGGCCTCGTCGAGGTCGTCGGGCTGGCCGGGGACGGGCCGCAGCACCGCGCCCACCAGCTCGGCGCGCACCCGGGTGGCCGCCGGGTCGCGGGCCAGCAGGCCGCCCCCGGCGCCCAGGAGTTCGTTCATGGTCCGGACCGCGGAGTTGAACTCCTCCACCGCGCCGCGCAGCTGGTTCACCGCGCCGGAGGTGTCGGCGCGCACGTCCACGGTGACCGGGCCGCCGGGCCGGCCGCGGACCTCCAGGGTCACGCCGGCGATGGCCTCCTCGAAGACGCCCGCGGCCGAGCGGAACTCCTGCCCGTCGACGCGGATCACCGCCTCGCGCGCGGCGCCCACCTCATTGACGAAGTTCAGCGGGCCGAGCTCGTCGCGCTCGGCCAGGCCGATTGCCCCGAGAACGCCGTCGCCGTCCTCGACCTGGATCTCGCTGGCGGCGGCGTCCAGCCCGCGGAGCTCCAGGCGGTCCGCGAAGAAGCTGGCATGCACCGCGTGCTCGCCCGACCCGCCGTCCAGGCGGAAGTCCCCGTTGGCGTCCTCCCCGGCGTCGAGCTGGCCGTTGCCGTTGAGGTCCTCGCCGCGGTTGATCTTGGCGACCAGGTCAAAAAGCGCGTCGGCGGCGTCAACCTCGATCTCGGTCCCGTTCAGCTTGAACGTTCCGGCCAGGCCCATGGGCCCGGCGGCGACCGCGTCCGAGGCGACCACCTGCCCCCGCGCGGTCTGGACTATTTCGACCCGGTGGCTGCCCTCCGCCGCGCCGGAGCGGGCCCGCGCATTGAGGAAGAGCGGGGAGGAGCTCGCCGCGGTCACCTCGGTGAAGGTTTCCGGCCGGGCCAGGCCCGCGAAGGCCAGCTCCAGGCCGGCCAGGGCCTCGCCGATCCGGCCCAGGGCCTCGACCATCGGCCGCAGCGCGCGCGGGGAGACCGAGCGCAAGAGCCCCACCAGCGGGTTCGAGGCCGTGCGGCCCAGCAGGCGCCGGTCGCGGATCACCTGGATCGCCGAGAGCGGCGAGTCGGTGTTGCGCAGCACCGGCGGGGCGGCCTGGGCCCCGGCGCCGGAGACCAGCGCCGCCGAGCCGGCGATGAACCTGCGCAGGAAGGACACGTAGGCCAGCTCCCGCAGCGTGTCCAGCCGGCCGTCGGCCGCGCGGTGCTCGGTGCTGGCGCTGCCGGCCACCGCCACCGGCGAGCCGCCGGGCAGGAGCATCACTTTGAGAGACACGTCCTGGCCGATTACGCGATGAAGCCCCCCGGCCCGGCGGAGCTGCGCGGCCAGGTGGCTGGTTTCCATCATGAACATGCGCAGGAAGCTGTTGTGCCGGCCGACCGAGCGGACCGAGGCGCCGCTCTCGCCGACCGGCTTGGTGACCGGCATGGTGACCGGCATGGGTTCGCTGGCCGGAGGAGCAGGGGGCTGGGGCGCAGCGGTCACGCGGCGCGCCGCGCGGGCCCCGGCGGCCCGCTCGACGGCGCGGTTCAGGTTCCCCATTGATATGCCCTGCAGTGCGTTCACGCCCGTCCCTCCCTGGAACGAAGCGAAGTCTTCTTCCGTGCTGCTGCTAGGTCAGCAGCAGCTCCACGACCCGGGTCCGGCTGACCAGCGGTCCCCGGAGGGCCTCCAGCAGGCCCGCGGGTTGCCCCTCGGCCTCCCGGCGGCGCAGGCGCTCGGCGGCGCGGTCCAGGCGCTCGGCATCCACGCGCGAGGCCGCGGCGTTCTCGGCGGACACCAGCGCCACGGAAAGCTCCCGGCGTTCGCGAGCCGCTTCGCCGTACAGGGCGGCCAGGGCGTTCTCCGTCTCGACCTGGGCGGTCTCGACCAGGCCGGGATCGACCGCCCGGGCGGCGCCGGGCTCCACCGGGAGAAGCAGCTCTGTCAGGTTGGGTCCGGCCTCGACCAGGCCGCGCAGAGCGCCGACCCCCTCGCGGAACTCGGCGAGGGCCCCGGGGCGTCCTGCCCGCACGCCGGCCAGGAGGTCGGCCAGCCCGTCAGTCACCCGGGCCATGGCCTGGGCCCGCGCCTCGTGGGAGGTAATGGCGCTCTGACGGAGCTCGGCCTGTGCGCCGGGCAGTTCCAGAGGGACTCCCGCAGCGCGCACCTCGACCGTGTCGGCCGGGAGCGCGTTCGCCCCTCCGGTGATGGCCCCGGAGCGCTGGGCGGCCCGGGCCTGTCCGACCGGGCCCTGCCCGGTCGCGCGGGGACCGGCGGCCACCAGTCCTCGCAAACTCAGCAAGTCTGCCATGATGTTCTCCCCTTCAAGGGCCGCGGGCCCCTCAGGCCTTGACGTCCAGGTTCTGGCCGCGCTTCTCTTCAGCGCGGCGGGCGCGGGCGCGCTCGGCGGCCTCCTTGGCCCGCGCGCGGCGCGTGGGCTTGGCCTGCCGGACGCGCTGCTTTTCCATTTTGTTCTCGGGCTCCAGGCGCTTCTGCTGGGCCTTCTGGGTGTTGCCTTTCAGGACGTTGCCCAGTTGCTTCATGGGCCCGCTGGAAGTGTTGGCGGGAGTGATAGCCATCTGGGGCCTCCTTTCCTGCGGCCCCTGGCGGGACCGCTCCGCTCCGCCCGCTGGGGGAGCCGGGCGGAATCCCTGGTTTTCCCGCTAAAGCACCGGCCGGGGCGGCCGATACCAAAGCAGGCGCCGCTCAGGGTCGGTCGGAGACTGATTCGGAACGGCGCGGCGCGTCCGATAACGGACCGCCACGAGACAGGATTCGCAAAGAAAAAAGCCCCGCACTGTCGAGTAGCCGGCCGTGGACACGCCGCGAACGTTCCCCACGGTCGACCGGGTGCGGGCTTTTTTTAGACTTTCTCCGTCGCGGAATCCTTTCCGTCAGTGTCCGGACTCTCCCTGAGTCCTCACCATATACAGTCTGACGCGCAACGGGCTGTTTGTCAAGGGGTTGAGAGAAGCTTCCCGGCTTCCCGGTCCATAAGTCTTTGTGGAGCAGGCGCTTGCGGGGCGAGAGAAGCGCACGGTCCCCGCCGCTCTCGGGCTTGGCGCCCGGCGAGATTATCGGTCGTTCTGCACCACGCGCATACGTCCCCGGCGCAGGCCGCAGGGCGCCCGGATGCTCTACACCGGCAGGTTGCCCCGGGCCAGGATGGTGACACCGCGCATGCGCTCCAGCCCGCCCAGGTGCGCGGGGATGACCCGCGCGCGCACCCGCAGCGACTCGCCCTCCGCCCGGCTCTCCAGCACGCGCCCGTGACGCCGGAGGTACGCGGTGGCCTTGCCGTCGGGGGGGGCCAGGAGCAGTTCGATTTCCTCGGCGTCGGCGAGCATGCGCGCGGCGATGACCTCTCTCAGGTCGTCGAGGCCCCGGCGCCCCAGTGCGGAGACCGCCACCGAGCCGGGGAAGTCGGACCCCGCGCGGCGGAGCAGCGCCGGCTCGGTTACCAGGTCAATCTTGTTGAAGACCACCTGCACGGGCGCCCCGTCGGCGCCGATCTCGGCCAGCACCTCGCCGACCGTTTCCATCTCCTCGCGCCAGGCGCGCGAGGAGAGGTCGGCCACGTGAAGGATCAGGTCCGCGCTGCGGGTCTCCTCCAGCGTGGCGCTGAAGGAGGCTACCAGGTGGTGGGGCAGCCGGCGCACGAAGCCGATGGTGTCGCTCAAGAGCGCGCCCAGCCCCCCGCCCAGCCTGAACTCGCGGGTGCGGGTGTCCAGGGTGGCGAAGAGCCGGTCCTCGACGAGCACCTTCGCGCCGGTCAGCGCGCGCATCAGGGTGCTCTTGCCGGCGTTGGTGTAGCCCACCAGGCTGGCCGAAAATCCGCGGCGGGCGGCCACCAGGCGCCTGCGGCGGCGGCGGATGGAGCCGAGCTCGCGGCGGACGTCGGTTATGCGCCGGCCGACCAGGCGGCGGTCGACCTCGATCTGGCGCTCGCCGGCCCCGGCGCGCACCCCGATCCCGCCGGTCTGGCGCTCCAGGTGGGTCCAGCGCCGGCGGAGCCGGGGCAGGAAGTACTCCAGGGCGGCCAGCTCCACCTGGAGCTTGGCCTGCCGGGTGCGCGCGCCGGTGGCGAAGATGTCCAGGATCAGCTCGGTGCGGTCGAGTATGGGGCAGCCCAGCTCCTTCTCGAGGTTGCGGCCCTGCACCGGAGTGAGGTCGGCGTCGAAGATGACCGTCCCGGCTTTGGCGGAATGCACCAGCTTCTTGAGCTCGGCGACCTTGCCGCGGCCCAGGTAGTGGCTGCCGGTGGGGCGCTCGCGCCGCTGGACGAGGCGCGCGGCGGGCTCCGCGCCGGCGCTCTCGGCGAGGCGCTCCAGCTCCTTGAAGGGTTCTTCATCGTCCAGGTCTCCCGGCACCTGCCGGGCCCGGCGCCGGGCGGGCAGCAGGCCGGCCAGCACGGCGCGCCGGCCGGCGACGGAGGTCCTCCAGTAAGGGGTCTTGGCCATCAGGCTCCCGGGCGCTGGTGCTCTTTCACGCGCCGGCCATGCTAGTTCTTGAACTTGATATAGTCAAGGTAGATGGTCGCCTTGCGGCGGGTGTTGATCAGGATGATGATGCTCTTGAGGTTGTCCTTGCCCTTGACGGCGGTCCGGTAGGCCCACTCGGTCTCGCGGCTCTTGAAGTCCTTGCCGTTGAGGTCCACCGTCATGGTGTGCCAGCCCTGGCGGAAGCGCGAGGTGCGCGACTCGAAATAGGAGTACTTGGCCTTGACCACCGTGCTGAAGGCCACCGAGATGGGCAGCGTCTTCTTGTGGGGGTTGTAGACGTGGAAGATCAGCTTGGCGCTCTTCAGCGCGGCGGGCTTGGTGCGGCCGACCCGCAGCTCGATGGCCGTCTTGGACTCCCGGCCCTTGCCGCTCATCTGCACGGCCAGGAACTGGTTGCCGGTGTCGTCGTCCTTCATCTTGGTGACGGCCGCCGGGTTGCCCCAGGGCACCGCCCGCCAGCCGCCGGGGTAGATCTCCAGGCCCTCCTCGACCCCGGGCGTGGTGGGCTTGATGGGCTTGACGGGCTTGACGGGCTTGGCGGTGCCGACCGGCGTATCGTTCTTGATCACCACCGGCCTCGTCTCGACCGGCAGGGCCGCGACCTTGGGCTTCAGGCGCTTGATGGCCGCCCTGGTCTCCCCGTGCCGGGGGTTCTTGAGGAGATAGGCCTCGTAGTTCTTCAGGGCCTTGCGAAGCTCGCCGAGCTCCTCCTGGAGCTTGGCCAGCAGGAAGCGGGCCGCGGCGGGCACCCCGGGCTTGCCGACCACCGCCTCCAGGTCGAAGAGGGCCTCGTCCTTGCGGCCCAGGGACAGCACCCAGAGGGCGAACTTGTAGCGGGCCAGGTGGTCGCCGGCGGGCAGTTCCGCGCGGCGGCCGTCGAAGTCGTACTGGATCCTGGCGACGCGGTCCATGGACCAGGTGACCGGGCCCTCGGCGTCGCCGGCGTTCACCACCACCCGGATCTTGCCGTCCTTGACCCACAGGATCCGGCCGAATATTTCCATGCCCTTCTGGCCGGGCTTCTCGCTCTTCATGATGATCTCGTCGCTGACCCCGGCCCGGGCGACCTCCGCGGCGGAGCCGGCCAGCAGCGCGGCGGAAAGGACGGCGATGCAGATGCGCATGTTTCCCCCCGGCAAGAAGGCCAGTAGCGGGCCTCAAGGCCCGTCTAATCCATTACTTACCGCCGGCAGGAGGGCAGGTCACACCGGTTCGGGGCGCGCTCCCGCGGGCCCTCCGGGGCCTCCTTGACACCCCGGCTCCGCGGACCTATCATGCCCTCAGAGGACTCGCAGCCGCGTAAATGTGAGGGGAAAAGGGACGAACACGTGCGGGGGCCAGCCCGTCCTATCCAGCGATGAGCAGGCATTGTAAGCTTCGCGGTTCCCTGGTGCTTCTGGCCTGTCTGGCGTTGCCGGCCGGGCCCGTCCGCGCCGCTGATCCCGGCCCGCCGAAGGAAAGCCAGCGCCGCGCGGCGATCCTGGCCGACATCGGCCGGCTCCGGCTGGAGCTGGGCACCGCCGAGGGCCTGCGCAAGGCCGTCTCGACCCTGAAGCAGGCGGCCCGGCTGGACCCCGCCAACATCCGCGCCCGCTTCTGGCTGGGTGCGGCCTATGCCCGTTCGGCCGCGGCCGGGGGCGGGGCGCTGGACGTCGAAAAGGTCGGCCTGGCCGGCCTCGAGTTCGAGGCGGTCTTCAAGCTGTCCCCGCTGGAGCGCTCGGCCGGGGCCCAGGACCTCCGCCGGCGGGCCATCGCTCAGCTGGACGACTGCGCCCGGAGGCTGCCGGCCGGCGAGAAGCGCTTCGGCCCCTGGTGGAAGCGGCGCAGGGCCGAGCTCCTCGCCGAGCGGCCCCAGGCGGACCTGGTCCACGTCGTCGCCGCGCGCGAGACGTTCGCCACCATCGCCCGCAAGTACTACGGCGACGTGCGCGGGGCCGGGCGCATAATCAAGGCCAACCCCGGGGTCAATCCCCGCAAGCTCCGGGTCGGCCAGCGCCTCACGGTGCCGGGAGTGGCGCTGCGGGTCCCCCGGGCCGAGCCGCAGCTCGGCCGCATCGACCGGGCGCTGGTGAAGAGGCTGCGCTCGGACGGCGCCGC
>CAZONU010000023.1:0-24621 GCA_964581145.1 uncultured Planctomycetia bacterium | reverse complement strand
CATCCCCGTACCGATCCCGCCGACGCCGACCAGCCGGTCGTACGGCGAGCCCGGTTTGATCTCGAGCGCGCGCGCCGCCAACTAGAAGAGCTCCCACTCGGGGTGCTCGCTGACCGGGTGCGCGGCGGTCTCCCGCGTGGCGGTGATCAGCGCGTCGGGGTGGCCCCCCAGCAGGGTCAGGGGGTACTCCGGGGTCGGCTCGGAGAAGAGCGCGGCGCGCAGGGCGGTCTGCTTCCAGGCGCCGGTGTCGCTGAAGACCCGCACCCTGGCGGCCGACAGGCACTCCCTGACGCCCAGGGTCACGGACATCGGGGGCACGAACTGATAGGCGGTGCCGAAGGTGCGCTGGGCCAGGGCCAGGATCGTGTCCCAGTTGTTCTCCTGGACGCGGACGGTGGATTCGGCCAGCTGCTCCAGGCTGAGCGGGCTGTAAGGGTTCCGCCGGGCCTGGTTGTAGGCGACGTGCCCGTCCTGGCCCCAGCCGCCGTAAGTGACGTCTACCGGCGCCTCGCTGACGGCCGCGCGAATGGCCGCGATGTTGTCCGGCCCGGGCCAGAAGCGCTGCGCCTCGGGGACATTGAGATCGGGCTTGACGCCCCCGTAGAAGTGCTCCTCCATGAAGGTGCGGAAGTTGTAGGGGTGGCCTTTCGCGAGAAGCCGCCCCTGCCAGTCGAGGCACTCGTCCATGTGGAAGACGGTGAGGTTTTTCAATGAGACGCCGCGCCCGTTGACCTCCCCGGTCCAGGGCGCGTACCAGCAGGAGGGCCCGCAGGGGATGATCGCGCGGGTCGCCTTGTCGGCCTTGTTGTTGGTTTCTATCAGGTCGACAAGCTCCCGGGCCATCAGCGCGCCCATCTCGGCGCTGTCGGCGACCATGCGGAAGGGCACCTGGAGGTCGGGGTGGCCGACGAGTTCCTTTGCGGGCACCCGGCACCACTCGTAGAGCTGCCTGACTTCGACGCTGCTCATGGCGGCTGTCTCCTGAGACGCGAGCCTTCCCAAGCATAGCGCCGCCGCCGGGCGGGGTCAAGGCGCGGGGGAACTCTCCGGGCTGCGGCCATAACGGTGGGGCGTTAGGGGAATGGTCCGGAATGGTTGAGAAACAGGTAACTTGTCGACTGCCGCGGCGCCTAAAATACTTCCGGTACCTTCTCGGGCTCTTTGTCTTTCTCTACCTCTCCCCCGGGGACGCGCTTGGCCTCGGGGAGCGGGCCGATGGGGTCCTTGCGGGCAATCTTGTCCGCGGGCGCCGGGAAGTAGAGGGCCAGGGGCTTGAGAATCGGCATTCCCCCGCCGTAGCCGCTGTTGATCGGCCGGATGCCCTTGACGTTATCTGCCGGCCCCACGCGGACGCTCTTGCCGTTGGCGAAGGACATGTAGAAGAAAAAGTCCCAGGCGTAGCCTATCTGCCGCCCTCCGGGATACAGGTCCTGGTAGGTGGCATTTACCAGCCATCCTCCGTTATGTTTTGACTTCTGGGAGTGGAAAAGCAGAACGTAGCGTCTGCCCTTTTCCAAGGCCGCGTTGTGATCGAGTTCGGGGGAAACCCAGCGGAACTCCCTGTGGGCCTCCCCGAGGGCCACTGTCCCGTGGGCGTAGATTTTCTTCAGGGACTCGTCTCTGATTTCCACTTCCAGCGCGGCGGCCGGCTGGGTGTCATTGAGTTTGGCGACCCGAATCCTGAGGTCTCGTAGAGTCTTTCCCTTGGCGGTGAAGTACTGCGCGTGGGCAACGCCCTCGTATATCCAGTACCAGCCGTTGAACTCGCTGGAGTAGACCTCCTGACTCTTGCCGCCGGAGTCCTCGGAGCAGTCGTCGTCCCCGGCTGCAGCGGCCCGCCCTTTTGCCGCCGGCTCTGCCGAGAGCGGTTTCCCCGGCCCGGCCAGGAAGGTCCAGGCCAGCACGGCCAAAGCTGACAATATGCCCTTCCGCATCGACATTGCCGCTCCCAACAGCTAGGGATTCCCTCCAGCTACCTAGTTAGACGCGCGGCGCCGCTAAAAGTTCGCGATTTTCGGCGGAATCCTATGCAGGGCGGGGCCGCTGGTCACCACCGTGTCGACGGCAGACGAGGTGCTGGACTTATTTGCAGGGCGGGGAAGCGGCTCCCGTTTGGCGCGTTGGGTGCGGTTTCCCCAGTTAGCCATTCCCGGGAAATCTCCTGTCCGCATCCGCTTCGCGCCGCGGCGTTTGGCAAGATAATATTTTCGGATCGTGGCCATCTGCCTCTATTACTTATGGAGGGGTACTGTGTCTAGGACAAGTTGCGAGTTACGAGTTTCGAGTTGCGAGTTAGAGCCCCAGACTCAGGACTCCAGACTGCGGTTCGGGCACGCGAAATTTTTTTTCGGCGAGGCTAAGCCACTGGCGTTCAGGCACTCAGGTATGTTCAAGTAACGGGACTCGGGGGTCGGGGCTCGGGGGACTGAAAACTGAAAACTGAGAACTGAAAACTGCTCCTAAACTTTTTTTCGGGCGTCCTAAGCCACTGAACGGGAGGGACTCAGCTGGTGCCAAAACGGGGACTAGGCGCCGGCGACCTCGCCCTGGGGCGAGACGCCGGTGACCTCAGTGAGGCCCTCGAAGGCGCTGAAGACCAGCCGCGTGGACAGGCTCTCGCCGCCGTCCAGGTGCAGCAGGCGCTCGCCGCGCTCGCGCGCGCCGGGCAGGCTGCTGAAGGGCTCGATGGCCACGCCGTAGGTCCGCCCGTAGTAGGGATAGCCCTTGGAGGCGCCGCACTCGCGCCAGATCCAGACGAAGGGGAAGGTCTCGAGGTCCCAGGCCAGCGCCGCGCCGAGCTTTATCTCGCGGTTAACCAGAGCCGCCCAGCCGGCTTTCAACTCGTCCAGGTAGAACATCTCCCCGGTCCCGGCGCCCTCCGGCGGGCAGAGCGAGAGGTCGGCGCCCCCGTGCTCCGGCCAGTCGGCGGGGTCGAGGTCGCCGGTCAGCGAGCGCGCCGCGGGCGCGAATATCTTCGTGCCCCCGGCCATCAGGGGCTTGCCGAAAATAGGATGATGGCCCCACATGAAGTCGGCCGGCTCGGCGGAGTAGTTGGTGGCGGTTTCCTCCAGGACCAGCGCGGCGCGGTCGGCGGAGACGCGCATGACCCGCTCGAGCCTGAGAGGCATCAGGTGGCATTCCAGCGTCAGGCGGGCGACGGCTTCCTCGCCTCCAGACGCGACGACCTCGCACCGCCAGGCGCGGTTGACCGCCTCGCCGTGGAAGGGCATGGTGACTTTGCCCACCTGGGTCGGGCCGCTGCCGTGCGGGAATATCTCCGGCCAGCCGCCCGGCGAGCGCGCCCGGTAGAGGTATAAGGGATCGGTCACCACCGGTGTGTCGTCCCTGTGGACGACCCCGCGCGGGGCCTGCCAGAGAAGCTCGACGCCGCGCGGCTTGAAGAACGCCGAGAGGATCCAGCCCCCGTAGCCGGGCAGCGAGGTGACCCGCAGGAGATCGTTCTCGATGACCAGCGCGCGCCAGCCGGCGACCTCGGTGGAATATGTTGCCGTGGCTTTGCTCATGGGTCCCGGCCCCTAGCGGCAGATCATCCCGGCGTAGGCCACCACGTTGGAATGGTCGCCGCTGACGGCCCCGCTGTGGGTGTACTCCACCAGCTGACACTCGGCGGCGCCGAGCTCCCTGGCGGCCCAGAGCATGGCCGCCACCGGCGCGGCCCCGCACATGCTGATGCGCTCGCGGTGCACGATCGAGAGCAGGCCCTCCGGATCCAGAGCCCGCACCCGCTCCAGGGCCTTTTCGTCCTGCCGCTTGGCGGACTCGGCGCTCTCGAAGTGGGTCATGTCGCTGGAGGCGACTATCAGGACATCGTCGCCCGAGGCCTTGATGACATCGGCCAGCGCCGTTCCCAGGGATTCAAGGGTTCCGGCGTCGTGTGTGCCCACGGTTATCGGCAGTATTTTCGCGCCGCCGTTCAGCTTCTGGACGAAGGGCAGCTGCACCTCCAGGGAGTGCTCTCCCAGGTGGGCTTCGCGGTCGGCCTCGGCCGCAGGGCACTTATCGAGAAGCGCGGAAGCCAGCTCCTCGTCGACGGGGACGCGGCCCAGCGGCGTGGCCCATTCCCCCTCGGCCCAGACCGCGACCTCCGCGCCCCGGCCGCTGTGGTTGGGCGAGAGGACGACAACGCGGTCGGGCACGAGGACCCGCGCGTAGACCGCCCCGGCGCAGGCGCCCGAGTAGACGTAGCCCGCGTGAGGCGCGACGATGCCGATGGCTTTCCCGGCCTGGACGTCCTCGGGGATGCAGCGGTCCAGCTCGGCCAGGAGCTTGCCCTCGGAACCGGGATAGAACTGCCCGGCGACGGCGGGGCGGCGGGCGCTCACGGCTTCTCTTCCAACTTCTCGGGCGGTTCGGATCCGTCCGGGAGCACGGTCCAGGTTTCGCCGGCCTTGGCGGTGACAGGTGTCCCGCGGCCCCAGCGAGCCATGGTTGCAGACCCGGATTTCACTATGAGGACCACGATAGTCCCGTACTGCAGCCCCGCTTTGAAGCGGCATCCGGGCTCGGGGACAATCTTGGCGCCGAGGATGTCCACCTGGGCGTGCTCACCGGACCGGGCGAAAGTCAGCGCGCCCTTTTCCAGGTACACCACGAGTGTGCCCCCTTGGGCTTTCTCGAACCGGACAAGGCTCTTCTCGTGGAGCAGGAGTTGGTTTTCCCCTTGGAGCTCCATTTCCACCCTTCCCCCCGGGCCGGTCTCGACCTTGACGCCCGCCGCCAGGTTCGCGAGCAATTCGCGCCTCTTCCAGCCGCCGGCCACCTGGACCATCATCCAGGCCTTGCGCTGGCCGGTCACCGTGGCCGCGGTGGGCTTGCCGTCCGCCTTGGTCGCCATCGCGTGTATCCAGGCGGCGATCAGCACCACCACGATCACCGCGCCGGCGGCGATCAGCGATATCTTCGTCCGCCGGGCGGCGGCGGCTTGTTCCTTTTTCTTCTTCTCGGGGTCGCCGAGCTTGTCGAGCACGCCCTTGACGAAGAGCGCACTGGGCCGCAGGTCCTCCAGGGAGGTCTTCACCCGGGTGGTGAACTGCTCCTGGCGGTGCTTCTCGGCGCGGCACTCCTCGCACTCCTCGAGGTGCTTCTCGACCTCCGCTCGCTCCTCGGGGGCGAGCTCCCCGTCGATCAGCCCCGGCAGGCGTTCCCTGGCTTCCTGGCAGTTCATTCCTCGTCCTCCGCGAGCTCCGGGAAGGCGTGCCGG
Source organism: uncultured Planctomycetia bacterium (assembly GCA_964581145.1). GTDB lineage: Bacteria > Planctomycetota > SZUA-567 > JAKLDR01 > JAKLDR01 > CAZONU01. Next base: position 19,400 of record CAZONU010000023.1, on the reverse strand, counting down.
AGGGCCTTGCGCAGCATCAGATTCGCGCGGTGCAGGCGCTTGCGCAGGGCCTCCCGCCGCAGTCCCAGGCGGTCGGCCATCTCCTCGTAGTCCAGGTTCTCGATGTACTTCATGGCCGCCACCTGGGCGTAGTCCTCCGGCAGGCCGGCGATGGCCGCGATGACCTGTTCCCGGGCTTCCTGCATTCGGAACTTGTGGCTTATAGATGGGTCGTCGCTGGGCACGTCGATATTAGGGGAATCCGGCTCGCCGGAGTGGTCGGAGAGCTCCATGCGCCGGCTCCGCCGCCGGCCCACGTCGCGGGCCAGGTTGACGGCGATGCGCCGGATCCAGCCGCGGAAGGCGGCGGGGTCGTCGAGCTCGGCCAAGCGGTTGAAGGCCTTGACGAAGGCCTCCTGGGCGACGTCCTCGGCGTCGGACTGCCGGGGCGCCTCGCGCAGGGCCACGGCGTAGACCGCGCCCATGTAGCGGCGGATCAGCGCCTCGAAGCTGGCGCGGTCGCCGGACAGCGTCCGGCGCACCAGCTCGGCGTCTTCCGGCCCGGTCTGCTCGTCCCCACTGGCGACCATTGGCTCCGATACTACGCCGGCCGGCCGGGGGCGTCAAGGGAGGGGGAGGAAGTGCTCTCCTCAATCTTCCGGATCGAAAAGCGTCCCCGGCCCGAGGATACCCGCGGGGTCCAGCGCGCGCTTGACCCGGCGCATCTCCTCGACGCCCTCGGGGCCGTACATGATTTCGAGAAAGGGCTTCTTGAGCTTGCCGATGCCGTGCTCGGCCGACACCGTCCCGCCCAGCGCGACCGCCTTGCGGGCCAGCTCCAGGTAGAGCTCCTTGGCCCGGGCGTATTCTTTCATGTCCTTGGGCAGGACATTGACGTGCAGGTGGTTCTCTCCGACGTGGCCGAAAATGAGATAGCGCAGGCCGGTCTCGCCGAGCGCCCCGTGATACGCGGCCATCATCTCGCCGAGCGCCGCCGGGGGGACGGCCATGTCCGTGCCCACCTTGGTCAGCTCCGGGAACCCCCGCTGGGCGCGGCCGATCAGCGAGTTGACCGCCTCGGGCAGCGCGTGCCGGAAGGCGGCCAGCCGGGCCCGCTCGCGCTCGTCCAGCCCCGCCCAGGCCTCCTCGGAGTCGGCGCCGTATTCCTCGAGCAAGCCGGCCAGGGCCTCCAGGGCGTCGTCCTCCCGGGCGGCGGCGCAGCCGACCTCCACCAGCACCGCGGCACCGGCGGCCTCCGGGAAGGCCGGAATCTCCGAGTCGGCGCCGTCCTCCGCGCGCTTCTCGCGGAGCAGTTGCAAAGAACGGCCGTCGAAGTACTCGATGGCCTGCACCCCCCCGGGCGGCGCAGTCTCGGCCTCGGTCTCGCCGCGGGCGGCGCGGACGAAGTCGAGAGCCTTCTCCTCGCCCGGGAAGAAGCCCAGGAGCGACAGCACCGTTTCGGGCAGCTTCGCCAAAGCGAGCGTCGCCTCGGTGATGACCCCCAGCGTGCCCTCGCTGCCCACGAAGAGGTCCACGAGGTCCATCCCGGGAGCGGCCCAGTATCCGGCGGCGCTCTTTATCCCCGGCATCTTCACGTCCGGAACGGGGATTTTCAGCGCCTCGCCGCCGGCCAGCTCGATCTCGAAGCCCTCCGGGCCTGCGGCGCACTCGCCGCGCTCCAGGGCGAGGATTTCTCCACACGATAAGACGACGCGGAGCCCCTTCACGTACCGGCGCGTGGCGCCCCACTTGTAGGTGCGGCCCCCGGAGGCGTTGGCGGCCACGGCGCCGCCGACCCGCGCGGTGGTCTCCGTGGGGTTGGGGGGGAAGAAGAGCCGCTCCGGATGCCCGGCCAGCTTCTCGGCGAGGGCTTCAAGGGACAGCCCCGGCCCGCAGCGGGCGATCGGGCCGCCCCCGGCGGGCTCCTCGACGCTGAGCGATTCCATCCGCTCGGTGCTGAGCGCGACGCCGCCGGCGGGCACGGCCCCGGCGACTATCCCGGTGCGCCCGCTGGAGACCGTGACCGGCGTCCCCTCGGCCGCGCACTTTTTCAACAGTTCGCAGACGTCGGCCTCGCACCGCGGGAAGGCCAGCGTCTCAGCACTGCCCCGGAAGCGGGACTCGTCGGTGAGATGCCCGGCGAAGCGTTCGGAAATCTCGGCGCCGGTGACGACCTCCATCGGCGGCGCGTCCTCCGGGCGGGGCAGCGGCTGGACGGTCCTGATGCGGTTTGAGACCATCGGTGCTACCTCCTGACCGCCCTGAAGGCCAGCTCGGCCACCACCAGCGCCAGGGCCAGCAGGCTGAGGAGCGGCGCGGCGGAAGTCAGGCCGCGCCCCGAGGCCCGGGCGAACTCCAGGCCGGCGAGCTCCGAAGGCGAGTTGATCGTGCGCCCGCCGGCCAGGCGGGCCAGCTCGTCGATCCGGGAGCGGTCGGCGCCCACCCGGGCGATTTCTCTCGGGTACGAGAGCGGGAAGAGGCCGCGGGCCAGCTCGCCGCCCTCGTGGAATGCGCTGGCGGCGACCTCGCGCGCCGCCGCCGGGGGGGCCAAGCGCGCCGCGTAGCGGGAGGGCGATTCCTGGAGCAGGGGCAGGGTTTTCTCGATTCCCCGGACCCGGGCGAAGGGCTCCAGCCCGGCGAGGGGCCGGCGCGTCTCGTCCCTGGCGAAGAGTTCCAGGCGCAGGGCTCCGCCGGCCTCACGCCTCAGGCTCAGGCGGCAGCCTCCGCGCCCCGAGCGGCCCGCGGCCCAGCGGGCCAGCGCGCCCGCGAAGCGCTTGCCGGTTTCCCCCTCGGTCAGGCTCCGGCCCCAGGGGGCGCCGAGGCTGGAGGCGAAGCAGGCCGCGCGTCCCCGGCCGCGCTCCCAGGCCAGAAGCAGCGGCTCCCGGCCGCGCCCCCCCCGCGCCGGGGCCTCCAGGGCCGCCCAGGCGTCCCTCTTGGCCGAGACGCGGTTGCGGCCTTCGAGGGCCGGCAGCGGGCCGATCAGCGCGCCCAGGGGGTGCCTGCCGGCGACGGCCGTGAAGGCGCCCTTCAGAATTCTGGCCCTTCTGGTGCTGATGTCCCGCCGGAAGATTGCGGCGAGTTCTTCGAGCCTGGCCGGCTGGTAGAAGCGGCCGCGGCCCAGCCTGGCCAGCCCGCTCAGGAGCTTGGTGTCCTCGTCGCGCGAGCCGGTGCCCACCGCCGACAGGGTCGCGCCCCGGTCGGCCAGGGCCTTGGCCGTCCGCCTGAGCTTCCTGACTTGGGAGGCGCGCCCCTTCTTGGCGCCGACCAGCAGGCCGTCTGAGAGCAGGATGATGTGCCGCGCGATCTTGGGGTCGCGCGCCTTTCCCAGGATCTCGACGGCCTTCTCCAGCGCGCCGGCCAGGTTGGTGGACCCGCCGACCTCTATGCCCTTCACCGCCTCGCGCAGGCGGCCGGCCGCCCCCGCGTCGGCGGGGCGCTCCGGCCCGGCCAGGAGCACCGGCTCCCGGGCGAAAGCCACCACCGCCAGCTGGTCGGCCGCCCCGAAGGAGTCCGGATTGATTACTTTCAGTGCCGCTTCCTTGACGAGGTCGAGCTTCTTCTTGCCGGCGCCCTCCCTGACCTCCTGTCCCATGCTGCCGGAGCGGTCCAGGACCAGCACGGCGAAGAGCCCCTCCTCATCGGGGGGGATCATCGAGGCGGGCAGGACGCGCTCGAGCTTGCCGGCGTCGTCGTAGCCGCCGGAAGCGTAGGACTCCGGCCCGCCGAGCACCACTAGGCCTCCGCCCTGCTTGACGTACCCGGCCAGGCGCGCGCAGCTCCGGTCGGGGAGCAGCTCGCGGCGCAGGTTGTCGATGAGAATCACGTCGAACCCGCCGAGGTCTTGGGGAAGCGACCCCGCAGCGAGCGGCGTCACCTCAAGACCAGCGGCGCCGAGCAGGCGGGGGGCGGGCGATGGTCGCGCGCTGATGATTCCGACGCGCAGCTTGCCGAGGACCCGCACCAGCGCGCGCGCCGCGTCGTTGCCGCTTTCCGCGTCACCGGCCGCGCTCAAGGTTGCGGTGTATTCGAGCAATCCTCCGTCGGGGGCCTCCTCCTCGAAGCGGGCCAGGCCCACTCCCCGGCCGCACGGGGGCAGCGCCAGGCGCTCACGGCCCACTTGCTTCCGGGGCCCGCCGCGCAGGGGCCGCGACACGGTCACCTCCACCGGGCCGGCCGCGGTTCCGGTGACGCGCACCGAGATCGCGAAGCGCTCGCCGGGGCGGACCTGGGCGGGCGCGTCGAGCTCGGCGAGCGCCGCGTCGGGGCCTTTCGGTCCGCTCACCAGCAGCACCAGCGCGGGGGCAAGCTCCCCCCAACCCAGCGCGGCCTCGCGCGCTCCGGTGACCGTTGAGAGCCCGTCGGTCACCACGACGGCCGGCTCGCCGGGCCGCAGCCGCCCGCGGGCGAAGGCCAGCATCGCGGCGAAGTCCGTCCCCGGCCCGTCGGGCACGAGTTTCCCGAGAGCCTCGGGCGCTTCATCCTGCGCGGAGAGGGCGAAGGACCCGTAGCTCACCTCGAAGCGGTCCGCGAGGATCCGGCCGGCCTGCCGGGCCGCCGAGGCGGCTTCCCGGTGCGCCGTTCCCATGCTCGCCGAGCGGTCTAGCATCACCAGCGCCCGGGGGCGTCCGCCGGAGCGCAGCAGGAGCCCCCCCGCGCCCAGCGCCAGGACCGTCGCCGCCGCGGAGCGCAGCGCCAGGGCCGGCTTGCCGGAGCGCCCGCGGCGCACGGCGACGACCCAGCCGGCGACCAGCACCGCCGCGGCCGGCAGCGCCGCGAGCATCAGCCAGGGGGCATGGGTCTCCACGGGCTCGATTATTGCCTCCGTTCCGGTTTTCTGCAAGACCTCCGGGGTGGACTCGTCCGGCCGAAGGGGAGCAAGCTGCGTGCCGCCCGGGATGATGCCGTAAGGCCCTTAATAGTGAAGCTTGCGCTGCCGGACCGCGCGGAAAGCCACCTTGGATGTACAGGCTCCTGTCAAGGAGCGGGCCGGATTGTACAGGGGCACTGATCCTGGAACGCGCAAGTCCTTCCTGACCAGTACGTTTCGCGAGCGCCGGGTTTTGCGCTTTTCGCGGTTCAAGAAACCGGATTGCGGCCGATTTCTCTAGTAGGTCCCTCCAGGGAAGGGGGGACCGGCGTTAGGGCGCGTCCGGCGCACGGGCGGGGTGACTGCGAATCTCCCCCTCCGCGCACGGCCGGCCGCGAAGCTACAGGGAGGTGCCGGATGGCACTCATGCCGCTTTCGCCCCGGTTCCCGGGAATGGCCGGGCTCCAGAACCTGCTCCGCGGACATACCACTCCTGAATTTCTTCCGACGAATGCAAACGGAACGCCGCCGCCCAACGCGGTGCCCAACGGCCGGGCGCGGCCCGCCTCGGGCGGCGACGTCCTCGAACTGACCGGCGGGCGCGGGGGCCTGGCCGTCAGCGGCGCCGGGCTTTACCAGCTTCAGGCCTCGAGCCTCAGCCTCAGCGCGCAGAGCCTGGGCGTCTCCATGGGCTCGGGGGCGACGAGCGGCGGGCGCGGCGCGCTGGGCGTGCTGGGTGGGATGCTGGGCGCCTCGCCGGCGGGCGGGGCCGGCCCCATGACCCGGTTGCGCGAGACGCTCCAGGGGCTGGGCCTCAGCGACGAGAACATTCGCGACCTCATGATGCTCGCCGCGCTGCTGGAGAAGCTGGACCCCGAGGCCTTCGAGAAGTTCGTGCGCGGCATGGAAAGCCTGGCCGGCAAGGTTTCCGCGCCGGAGGGCGCTCCGGCCGCGCCGACGGCTCCGCCGGGGGGCGGCGTCGGGCAGTTCAGCCTCGACTACGTGTCGGTGAGCATCTCGGTGACCGAGGTGCAGGCCGGCGTGGCCGAAGCCGATGGGGCCCAGGTGACCCGGGTCTCCGCGCGGCGCTTCGAGGTGCGCTTCGAGCGCCTGGAGATATCCATGAGCGGCCGGATGCAGGAGGGCGACCCGCTGGTTCTGGACGTGGAGGGCGACGGGCTCGACCTGCGCGAAACCTCCGACGGCGTGCTCTTCGACCTCACCGGCAGCGGGCAGGCGGTCCGGACCGCCTTCGTCGAGGGCGACGACGCGCTGCTCTTCTACGACGCGAACATGAACGGCCTGCTCGACGGCGGCGGGGAGCTGGTCGGCAACCGCGTCGACGGCCAGAACGGTTTCGAGGAGCTGGCCGGCATGGACGAGAACGGCGACGGGCGGGTGAGCGCCGCCGACTCGGCCTGGGACTTCCTGCGGCTCTTTCAGGACAGGAACGGCGACGGGCGGGTCTCTCCGCTGGAGGTGGCCCGGCTCGAGGACCTGGGGCTGGCCGGGCTCTCCGCGCTGTGGGAGCGCGATGAGGGCTCCGACGGGGAAGGTTTGCGGCGCGTGGGGGCGGGCAGCTTCACCTTTGATGACGGCACCCAGGGGCTGATGCTCGACTACTACTTCGGGTATCGCCCGGCGTAGCGACCCGGAGGTCCCCCCGGGGCCGGGCCTCCCCCCCCTCGGGACGGACGATTCACAGCGGCGGCGATCGATGGCCACGGAGGGCCGCGGTCGCCGCCGGCATTTTCGCCGGACCCGCCTGCGGCTCCCGCGCGAGCTATCGGCTTCTGGCGGACTCGGTGAGGTCGACCTCGGTCCACTTGCGCTTCGCGAGGTCCACCCGGTAGGTGCGAATTTCGAAGCCTCCCAGGGAAATCCTCTTCCTCAGCCCCGCAAAGGGCAGCGACACGACTGTCTCGCGCCGCCGGCCGGTGGGCTCGAAGAGCCGCAGTATGAGGGCATTGCCCTTCTCGGCCTTCTTGGCTGCGGTGAGTTGCACGACCCCGTCGCTGAGGGTCACGAACGGCCTGGGCTTCGCGCCGCCTCCCGAAGGGAAGAACGAGAGCGCCATGGGCTTCTCGTTGCGGGCCAGGGCCTCGCGGTCGACCGCGGCGAGGCGCTTCCCGACCGACCCTCCGTTTATCCAGAAGCGGAAAGTTCGCTCGCCCTGGTCGATGCGCGGGCTGTAGCGGTCCTGGGCAAGGGTTTCCCGGTCTCCGATGGGGTGCGCGGAGTAACCCGGTGAGCGCAGCAGCGAGAGACGCAGCTCACCGCCGCGGAAGTCCGCGCCGTAGGTGCCGTTGTTTATGACCGTCAACGCCCGGCCGCTTCTCTTGGACAGGACCGCCAGCCACTTCTGGGCGACGATCTCGTCGCCGTTGGCCGGGAGATCATCGGCGCCGTAGGCCACCTGGCCGCGCACCACCGAGTCGCGATCGCGCGTGGGCAGCGAGAGCTTGAGCATGCGGTCCTTCTCGTTCCAGTGAGCGCGGACCTCCAGCTCGATCTCCGTGCCACGCCTGGGCAGCTTGTAGCGCAGGCACATCCTCGAGCTGCCGTAGCCGAAGAGCGCCTCGACCACCGCCCGCACCGGCCCGTCCTCGATTACCCGCACCGCCGGCAGGGAATGCTGTTTCACTCCGGAGAAGAGCGCGCTCTCCCGGGCCGAGAGCATCTTGAACGCCCCGCCCTTCTTCCGAAAGCGTCGCACCTGCATGCCCCAGGGATCCTCACTGTCGAGAATCACCAGGGGCCGGCAGGCGTTCCTGGCCAGGCAGTCCGCGCCCTTGACGCGGTAGCGGTCCAGCAGGCCGGTTCTGGTGTTGACCCGCACGTCCAGCTCGGCCGTCCGGAAGCGGATCTTTCCGTTCCTGGCCCGCAGCTTCGGCCTCGGCCGCCGCGGCAGCGCTTTCAGGCGGCAGTCGAAGCGGTTCATCTGTGCGGGGGCCAGCTCGGCGGCGAAGACGGCGCGTTTGCGCCAGTCGATGGGAATGTTGCTGAGTTCCTTCTCAACTTGCGTGGGCAGCGCCCGCCCGCCGCGACGGGCGGTCACCCCGGTGAAAGTCCCTTCCCAGTTATGGTCGGCGAGCTGGAACTCGCACTCGACGACGGCTTTCACCGGGAAAGGGTGGGGATTGTAAACCAGCACCGGGATTTCTCCCCGCTTGGCCCTGGGCTGTCCCCCGGCCAGCGCGAAGAAGGCCCGGGCCTTGGCCCGCGAGATGATTTCCAGACCGTGGTCCAGCATCCGCAGTGCGGCGGCCTCTGCCGGCTGGATCGAGGAGCCCGGGAGGATGTCGTGGAACTCGCCGGTGGCCAGATCGCGGGTGGCTTCGCGCAGCTCGTCCCGGGGATAGGCCATCCGGCGTTGGGCCCACGCGGCCGAGGCCATTTTCTCAGTGGCGAACAGCTCGTTCTCCAGCAGGCGATGCCTCTGCTTGATGCGCACCTGCGACGTGTAGCAGCCCACCGCCCAGGCGTTGAGGTCCCCGCGGTGCACGGGCAGCGAAGCGGCGCGGCGCTTGAGCTCCCGGAAGCAGGCCTCCGGCGTGGAGTGCCGCAGCTTCGCGTCACGGGTCTTGCGAATCAGGTCCGCGAGTTGGCGCAGGTCCGCGCGCGAAGGGCCGCCCCCGTGGTCGCCCACGCCCCACAGGATGATGCCCGGGCGGTCCCCGCGACAGGAGGGCAGGACCCGCTCGATCTTCTCGCGGGCCTTGCCGAGCCGGGAGTTGTAGAAGCTGCTGACCCTGGTGGCCAGCACTTTCGAGCCGTCGTAGCCTTCCCAGACGAACTGGTCGTCCGGCAGGGGACAGTCGTTCTGGCCCGGCCGGCAGAAGAGATACGCCCCGTACCCGCTCCTGGCCAGGATCTGCGCCAGCCCCCGGGTGTGGCCGAACGGATCGAAGTTGATGGCGACAGTGGGCCTGGCACCGAATTTCTCCTGGAAGTACTGCCGGCCGAGCAGAATCTGGCGGACGAAGGACTCTCCGCTGGGCATGTTGCAGTCGGGTTGCACGTGCCACCCGCCCATGATGTGCCACTTGCCCGCCTTCACGAGCTTCTGAATGCGGCGGAAAAGCGCAGGCTCGTACTCCTCCACCCATTGATATAGAATGGCCTCGTTGTGGTTGAAGACGAAGCCGTCGAACTCCTCGCAGAGGTCGGCGGCGGTGCGGAAGGTGCCCATGGCCTCGGCGGCGCCTTCCTCCCACTCCCACAGCCAGACCGGATCGAGGTGGGCATTGCAGACCAAGTGAACTGATTTCATTGCCGTTCCCCTTGAGGGGGTTCCCGTAAATCGTTTCCTTGGCCCATTCCCATGTGCCGGCGGTGGCCGAAGAAATTGACGGCCAGCCCCAGCAGGCAGGCCAGCGCGCCCGCGGCGGCCACCGGCCAGAGGGCCTCCATGGGGATCTGCTTGGCGGCGACGGCGGCCGGGCCGGCCAGGCGGTCCACGGCCAGGCCCAGGAGCGGAGCGACGACCGCCAGGGACAGCGTCTTGGCCTGGCTCTCGACGGAGAGAGTGGTGGCCGCGCTCTCCAGGTCCGCGTGGCTGTGGAAGCGGCTGACCAGCGCCGGCCGCCAGATGTTCTGGGTGACGGCCAGGCAGACGAACCCGGCTATGGCCAGCGGTCCCCAGCCGAGGAGCAGCCCGCCGCCAGCGCCGGCGTACAGTGCCAGGGCGATAATCCAGAGGAAGAGGGCCAGGCGGTCCTCGTTTCCCGCCGCGCGCGCCGCGCGGTGGCTGGAGCGCGAAGCCGCCGCGGCGGCCAGGTTGAGCGGCAGGTAGACCGCCGCGACCAGCAGCGCGGTGCGGGTCAAGTCGTCCGCCTTGTCGAAGAGCGCCGCGGCGGCCAGCGCGGAAATCGCCACGGCCTTGAGCAGCGGCTGAAGGTAGTCCTTGGTGGCCGCGAAGACCCCCTCGAAGCACATGGACTCGACCATAAGCCCGCGGAGCTGCTTCCTGGTGAAGGCCAGCTTGAGCCCCCCGAAGAGCACCCGGGCGACCTCGCCCACCGAGTGGGCTCCTCCGTCCGTGCCGTCCAGGTACTTGGGATAGAAGAGGAAGTTGACCACGTTGGCCGCATAGGGCAGCGCGGCCAGCAGGAATACCCAGCGGTAGTCGCGGGTCAAGAGCACGATCACCGCGGCCAGGACCACGTTGAGCGCCGAGCCCAGCTTGCTCCAGGAGCGGGTCACGCCGTACACCCGGGTCTTCTCGCCGGCGCGCCCCTGCCGGGTCAGCCAGTCAAAGATCATGGCCTTGTGGGTGCCGGTGCGGAAGGCCTCGCCGGCGGCGAAGAGCAGCATCGCCGGGAAGAACGTCCAGTAGGCGCGGGCGAAGGCCAGGAGCGCGAACGACCCGATGTAGGCCAGCATGGAGACCATCATCGAGCGCCGCCGGCCCCAGACGTCGGCGGCCGCGCCGCTGGGAATCTCCAGGACGTTGACGCACACCGAGCGGAAGGCGACGAGCGCCCCGATCTGCGTGAAGGACAGGCCCCGGTCCAGGAAGGCCAGGATCAGGAAGGGCTCGTAGTACTGCTGGTTCTTGAGGAACCCGTAGAGGCAGAAGCGGAAGAGCTGCCTGTCCGCCGGGAGTTGGGCGGGCCTGCGCTCTCCCGGCTCGAAGCTCGCCGGCTGCTGGGGGCTCATGGGAGCATTATACCGCGCGGGTCAGGACTTGCCGGCCAGCCTCCGCCCGGCGGCCAGCGCGGCCTCGACCGCGTCGGAGCGGTCGGCGATGCCCCCGAAGCGCGGGCAGCCGCCGATCACCAGATGGTCGACGGGCTCGACGCTCCAGTAGCTCTTGAATATCTCCGCCACCTGGTCGAGGGGATGCCTGTAGCGGTCGACGTCGCCCACTCCCTGGGTGGCCGCCAGCAGCAGGCGCTTGGGCCCCTTCCAGCGGTTCTCGACCGCCGGGCCCAGGTAGCAGTAGAGCCGGTTGATGAAGGCCCAGGCCTGGGCGCTGACGTGGTCGAGGTAGATGGGGCTGCCCAGCACCAGGAGTTCGGCCTCCTCCAGCGCGGCGTAGATTTCCTGCATGCCGTCTTCGAGCGTGCACTTCTGGGTGTTCTTGCAGGCGAAGCAGCTCCTGCAGGGCGCGATGCCGTTCATGGAGAAGGCCCGGCTCTCCGCGCCGGTGCCCTCCAGGGCCTTCTTGACCGCGAAGGCGGTGTTGCCGTCCTCGCGCGGGCTGGCAACTATCCCCACTGCCCTCATGGAACTCCTCCTAGAGCCGGTAGGGCGCGAGCAGCTCCGGCGCGGGGGGAGCCACGCGCTCGGCCTCCCAGCCCAGCGCCGAGTAGTAGGGGCCGAAGACCTTGCCGTCCAGCTTGAAGAGCGCGTTGGCGGCGTAGGCGGTCACCCGGGTGTTGACGAACTCCTCGCGCTTCGCGTCCGCCGGGCCGTAGTGGCTGGGCTGCTCGTCCTCGCCGCGGAAGGCGCCCTCGACCGCCGGGTCGCCGGTGTCCAGCATCTGGCCTTTCATGAAGGCGGGCGCCAGCCTCTCGCGGGCGAAGTCGGCGTACTTCTTCTCGCCGGAGAGCTCCGCGAGGTCCAGCAGGGTCAGCGCCTGCAGCGGAACGGCCGCGTGGTTGGGCAGCGGACCGGGGCAGGCCATCATCCAGTCGCCGTACTTGACCGACAGGTCCAGGTAGACCTGCTCGCCGAGCTCCTGGTAGGCGATGAGCATGGTGACGCCGCAGCAGTCGTCGTTGACCGCGACGCCCTGGTAGCGCGCCTCCTCGGCGGCGTGGTGGCCGAGTCCTTTGGACGCCTCCCCCTTGGGGGTGTTGAGTATCACCCCGTCCTCGCGGACGAAGTGCTCCACCTGGTACTCGGCCATGGGCCGCAGGCCCTCATCCATGTACCGGGCCTCGCCGGTGGCCTTGGCGAGATTTGAGAAGAACGCCGCGCCGCCGCCGATGCAGTAGATGCTCCTGTAGGGATGCTGCTCAGCCTCCTCCTCGTCCAGGTAGAAGCCGCCCGTGGGCCAGCCGGTGCCCTCGCGAGTCTGGGACAGGAGCCAGTCGCCGAAGATGCGCGAGCGGTAGAGGTACTCCTCGTCGCGGGTGATGCGCCACAGGAAGAGCAGCCCCAGCCCGGCCTCCATGGCGTCGCGGGGGTAGACGTACCAGGAGGCGGGGACCTCCTCGCGGATGGCCCCGAAGCGGCGCGGCGAGCGCGCGTCGAGTATCTGCAGGTGCTTGACGTACTCGGCGGCCTGGACGGCGGTCCTGCGGGATTCGGGCCTCTCGGTGGCCTCGTAGGCTTGAAGCAGGGTAATGATCCCCCGGCCCTGAGTCCAGCTCAGGCCCAGCACCTTGTTCCTGGTGGGCATGTGGTAGGTGTAGACCAGCCGCCCGTGGTTGGCGTCCCAGTGGGGCTTTTTCATCAATACCTGGGTGTTGACGAACCAGTCGGCGGCCTTGAGGGCCCGCGCCAGGTAATTCTCGGCGGGCATGGTCCTTTCCTATGGCGGCTGCGGTTCAGTCGGCCAGCAGTTCGGGCCGGACCTGAGGCACCCTCTTCCCGGCAATCAGTTTCTTCCCGTCGGAGAGCCCGTCCTGCTTCCGGGGTGCGAGCTGCTTCACCATGCGCGAGCGCCAGAGCTCCAGCCGGTCGCGGTGCCCGGCCTCGCCGGCGAGGTCGTGCAGTTCGTCCGGGTCGGCGGACAGGTCGAAGAGCTGCTCGCGCCCGGACAGCGGGAACCAGATGTACTTCTCCCTGCCGTCGGTCAGGAACTGGTTGCCGTTGTCCTCCGAATAGCAGGCGGCGTGCTCGCTGTGGACGTACTCGCGGCCCTCTATGTTCTCTGCTCCGCCCGCCAGCGGCAGGAGACTGCGGCCCTCGGTGCGCCCGGGGACGGGCGCGCCGGCGATTTCCAGAATGGTCGGGTAGAGGTCGGTCAGGGTGACCGGCGCCGCACGGCGGTGAGGGGCTTCCTGCGGGTCGTAGATTTCCCGGGCCTGGGGGCCCTCCGGCGGGCAGACGATCAGCGCCACCTTGGCGGAGCCCTGGTAGGCGTAGCTCTTCCGGAAGAGGTGGTGATCCCCGAGCATCTCGCCGTGGTCCGAAGCGAAGATGATCCAGGTGGGGCCCGGTTCGATCTCCCGGCGCATGTAGTTGAGCAGCCGCCCGATCTGGTTGTCGATGTGCGCGATCTGCGCGTAGTAGCCCCGGCGGGAGCGGTCCAGCACGTCGCGCCCCAGCCGCCCGCGCCAGGAGTTGACCCCGTCCATGGGGACTTCGTGCTCGGCGGCCCAGTCGCCCACCGGCGGCGGAGCCAGCTCGCGGTCCTTGTACATGTCCCAGAAGACCTGCGGCGGGTCGATGGGCGGATGCGGCCGGTGGAAGGACATGAACAGGAAGAAGGGCCTGGTCGGGTCGCGGCGGCGGAGGAACTCGATGCTCTTGGTCGCCATCCAGGTGTTGTTGTGGAGCTCCTCGGGCAGGTGGCTGGGCCGCGCGCACCAAGAGTTGGACTGCAGGCCGTGATCGAACTCGCGCAGGCGCCCGCCGGTCCGTTCGGCCAGCCACGCGAAGTAGTCGTTGACGTAGCGGCCGTCGAAGTTCTGCTGGGCTTCGTAGGAGTCCATGGACTGGAAGCCCAGGTGCAGCCGCTGGGGGTAGAAGTGGGTCTTGCCTACGGCGTGAGTCTGGTAGCCGCCCGCGGCCAGGAGTTCGGCCAGCGTCTCGGTGTAGCGCCAGGGGACCTGGTCGCGGTAGCCCAGGCGCCCGTGGGAACCGGGGGTCAGGCCGGTGAACAGTGAGGCCCGCGCCGCAATGCAGGACGGGCAGGGGCTGAAGGCCGAGGTGAAGACGGTGCCTCCCCGGGCCACTTCGTCCAGGTTGGGGGTTTCGACCACCGGGTGCCCGGTGACGCTCAGGCAGTCGCCGCGCCACTGGTCGCTGAAGATGAAGAGGATGTTAGGTTTCTCGGGCATGATTTCCTGCTCCTCGGCCGCGCCGGCCGGTGGCGGCCACTTCACTCCATAGGCTAGCACGTTTGTTCCGGGGGGCAAGCGCATTTCCCCGGGCGGCCCGCCGGAAGCCATTTCCTCTTGACTGCCGGCCCGGGGCGGACTACCATCTTTACGGAGGGCAACCCGTTCCCCGCGGAGGACCTATGAACGACAAGGCCGGTACCGCCGGAGGCGTCCTCAAGCTCAGCTCCCGGGCTGAGGGGGACTGCCGGGTGCTCAGCGCCGCGGGCCAGCTCACCGAGAGGGAGTGCGCCGAGTTCCTGGAGGCGCTCAGCAGGGAGTTCGAGTCCGGCGCGGGGCGGGTGATCCTGGACCTGCGTGGTCTGATGTACATGTCCAGTGCGGGGCTGGGCGCGCTGGTCTCGATCCACAAGAAATTCGACGACGCCGGCCGCGGGCTGGTCCTGGCCGGCGGCAATCTCAAGGTCCGCAAGCTCCTGGCGCTGACCAGCCTGGACCAACTGATAGAGAGCGCCGACAGCGTCGAAGAGGCCCTCAAACGGCCTTGATCCGGCGCGCGAGCCCTTCGAGCCTCTTCCTGAGGAAGACACCGTGATCGATCTGGAGTACGCACGCCAGGTCTTCGTCCACGAGGGCGAGGTTATCTGCGGGCTGGCCGAGAAGATCGGCGAGGACTTCGTGGCTGCGGCCGAAGCCGTCCTGGAGTGCACCCGCAAGGACAAGGAGCGCCGGGGCCGGGTGGTGGTCACCGGCATGGGCAAGGCCGGCATCATCGGCCAGAAGATCGCCGCCACTTTTTCGTCCACGGGCACGCCGGCGCTCTACCTGCACCCCGCCGAGGCGGTCCACGGAGACCTCGGCGCGGTCCAGGCCGAGGACCTGGTGCTGGCGCTGTCCAACAGCGGCGAAACCGAGGAGGTGCAGCGCCTGCTGGAGGCTGTCACCAAGATCGGCGCCCGCATCGTGACCATCACAGCCTCTCGGGAGAGCGCCTTGGGCCGGCATAGCGCGATCGTGCTCGAGCTCGGGAAGATTGAGGAAGCCTGCCCCCTGGGCCTGGCCCCCTCGGCCTCCACGGCGGCGATGCTGGCCATGGGCGACGCCCTGGCCCTCACCACTCTCAAGGCCCGGGGCTTCACCAGGGAGGAGTACGCCCTCTACCACCCGGCCGGCGATCTGGGCCGCAAGCTGCTCACCGTCCGCGAGCTGATGCGCACCGGCGAGAAGTGCCCGGCGGTGGCGCCGGAGACGCCGGTCCTCGAGGTCCTGACCGCGATGACCAAACCGCGCGCCGGGGCCGCCTGCGTGGTGGACGGCGCCGGCAAGTTGCTGGGGTTCTTCACCGACGGCGACTTCCGGCGCCACTACAGCCGCGAGAAGATGGACGCCTCCACTGCTCCGGTCGGGAAGTACATGACGCAGAGCCCCCGGACCATCGGCCCGGAGCGGCTGGCCACCGAGGCGCTGGCGCTGATGCGCGAGAAGCAGTTCGACGAGCTGCCGGTGGTCGAAGGCGACGGCCGCCTGGTGGGCATGCTCGACGTGCAGGACCTGCTCGCCGCGGGGCTGGTCTAGCCGTGTCCCTCGCGGACCTCAAGCTGTTGGTGTTTGACGTGGACGGGGTGCTCACCGACGGGCGGCTGTATTTCGGCCCGACCGGCGACGAGATGAAAGCCTTCAGCGCCCGCGACGGGGCGGGCATGAAGTACCTGATGCGCTTCGGCGTGGAGTGCGCCCTTCTCAGCGGGCGCGAGTCGCCGCCGGTGCGGCACCGGGCCGATAACCTGGGAATCCGGCACGTCGTCACCGGGGCCAAGGACAAGGAGCCCGAGCTGCGCCGGCTGGTTTCCGCGCTGGGCCTCTCGATGGAGGAGGTCGGCTACGCGGGCGACGACCTGATGGACCTGCCGCCCATGCGCGTCGCCGGCTGGTCGGCGTGCCCGGCCGACGCGGCCGCCGAGGTCCGCGAGGCCGCCGACTTCGTGGCCGCCTTTCCCGGCGGCGCCGGGGCCGTCCGGGAGATCGCCGAGCACGTCCTGGAGGGGCAGGGCAAGTGGGAGGCGGTGATGGCCAGGTACCGCGGGGAGTGATGGGCCGCCGGGCGCGCGCTGCCGCGGCCGCCTGCCTGGCGCTGGCGGCCCTGGGCCTGGCCGGGTTCCTGGTCTGGCGGATAGCCCTGGTCTGCGGGGAGGCCGCCCGCGGCGAGGACGGGGTCGCCGACCCACCGAAGAAGGCCGCTCCCGCCAAGAAGAGCGCCGCTTCGCCCGATATCCAGGGCGGCCGCGGGACCAACGTCACTCTCAGGTATTTCGACAAGAGGACCGGCAAGCCGGTGCTGATCGTCAAGGCCGCCCGGGCCACCATCGGGGGCGCGGCCTGCAGCCTGGAGGAGGTCAAGCTCAAGCGCATTCTCGACGAGGGCGGGGGCGTGCTCCTGGCCACCGGCAGGTCCGGGCACTACAACCGCAAGACCGGCAGCGGAAGCCTGGAGGGGGGCGTGGTCGTCGAGCGCCTGCCCGCCGGCCGGAAGAAGCCGGACGTGACCATCACCGGAGAGTCCCTGGCCTGGGACCACGCCTCCGAGACGCTGAGCAGCAAGGCCTACGTGGAGGTGGTCTGGCGCGACCGCCCCACGGGCCGGACGCTGAGTGCCGCCGGCCTGGGGATGGTCGCCGAGCGCTGGGCCCGGAAGGTGCGCCTCAGGGAGGACGTGCGCGTGTCCATCACCGAGCCGGCCCTGCCCGGGCGGCTGAGCCTGGCCGGCGAGAAGCGCGCGCGCCCGGAGAAAGGCGAGAAGGCGCCGGTCCAGACGGTGCTCACCTCCGAGGGGCCGGCCAGCTTCGATTACGGCACCGACCTGGGCTACCACCGGGCGCGCTTCAGCCGCGGGGTGGTGGTGAAGCGCGAGGGGGCGCGGCTTTCCTGCGACGAGCTGGAGCTGTTCCTGCGCGCCGACGGGTCGGGCGCCGCGGGAGGGCCGAGCCCGGAGGTCGCGGCCATGCGTTCGGCGGGCGCGGCGCCCCTGGCGCTCTCGGCGGCCTCGCGCTGGCTGGCCGCCTCGCTTCGCCCGGCCCCCGGGCGCGCTCGCGCTCCGGCCGGGCCGGACGCCGAGAAGCTGCCGGCCGATGCCGGGCTCGTCGACCTGGTCGTCGCCCGGGGCACCGTGGTGGTGCGGACCCCGGAGAGCGTCGCCCGCGGGGAGCTGGCCTGGTACGACCACCCGGCGGGGCTGCTGTGGCTTGAGGGCCGCGGGGACGAGATGGCCGAAGTCGTGCCCTCCGGCAAGAGGCAGGTGCTGGCCGACAAGTTCTGGTTCGACGTCCACACCGGCGAGATGGCCAAGGAGGGCCGCGGCCGGGTCACCGTCACGGTCGAGGAATGACCCGCCTCGCTTCCGCTTTTGCTTTCTTACATCTTACTGGTGATGGTTGCTGGTGCTGCCGCCGGCGAGCCTGAAGCTCCCCGGCGGCAAGGGCTCCGACTAGCGGCTATTCCTTCAGCTTGGCGCGGAGGTCGGCCAGCTCCTTCTGGACGTCCTTCATTTCGCTGCCGTACTTCTTGTAGGCCGGGTCGCTGGTGATGCGGTCGTAGGCCTGCTGGTACTGGCCGTTCAGCTTGTAGTTCCGGAAGAGGTTGTCCTTGAGCAGCCGCTCCTCCGCCTTGGAGATCATGTCCTCGCGCTCAATGTGGCCATCGCAGACAACCAGCCGCTTCTTGGCCTTGGCCGCCGCCTTGGTGCCAGGGTAATCCCTGATCACCTTCAGGAAGAAGACCCTGGCCAGCATATAGTGCTTGCTTTTCATGGCGGCTTCGGCCTTCTTGAGCCACTTCTCGGCCTCGCGCTCCCTCTCCATCTCCACGCGCTTCCGCCGGGTTTCCTCCAGCTTGAACAAGGCGGTCGTGATGTGGCTCTCCAGAGGGGTGTCGGCCCAGGCCTTCTTCAGCTTGTTCAGGGTCTGCTTGCCCTGCTTGTAGATCATGTCGTACCCTTGCGGGGTGGTGGCCCCCTCGGCCAGCTTGACGGCTTGGTCGGCCCGCTTCTTGGCGTCGTTCTTGAGCCTCCCGTACTGCCTCTCCATGCCGGCCAGCGTGGCCAGCTCGGGGGCGGCCTCCGGGTAATCCCTGCGGAACCTGGCGGCCGCGCCGGGGAAGCTGGCCCACTTCTTCTCGTCGAAGAGTCTGGTGACCGCGGCGAGGTCGGCGGCCTTCTTGGCGGCGGCGCTGGCGGAGCTCGCCGTGAAGTCCAGCGAGAACTTCTTGCTGACGGCGCCCAGGCTGGGGCTCTTGGCCAGGAGCAGGACGATCTCCCGCTTCTCGCCGCGGGCCACCGTGGTCAGCTCGGCCGGCTGGGCGAAGTTCAGGGCCAGCTCCTTTTCGGGGCCCTTGAGGACCAGCTCGCGCACGCCGCTGGCGCTCCCCCGGGCGAAGCTCCGCCTCTTGCCGTCGGTGGTGTAGATCGTCGGCGCTGAGGCGAAGGCCGGCTCTATCATGAAGCGCAGGGACAGGCTGTCCAAGGTCAGCTCTTCGCCGTGGGTGCCGAAGGCGTAGTCCAGATGGACCCCGTCGCCGCCCTTGCGGGCGGTCATCGCGTAGTTGAAGGTTCGCCCGCGGGAGAAGTCGTAGATGCTGCCCTGGAAGAGCTTGTTCCCGCCCTTGGATTGGGGAAAACCGCGCTTGATGCGGGCCAGGCTCTGGTCGGTGACCACACTGTCCTGGCCCTCGGCGACGATCAGCCCCGAAAGTGCGGTGATCCCGCCGCGCTCCAGGCTCAGCCGGCCGGAGCGGTCCAGATGGGCCCGGACGCCCCCGAAGTCCACGCGCTCCTCGGCGATGGGCGCGTCCGCGAGGGGGATTTTCTCCAGGGCCGCGTCGTCGAACCAGACGTTGCCGGTGTTGCCGAAGGCCACCAGGGCCAGGCGCAGCTTGGCGGCCCACCTGGGCGGGCGGGTCTCCAGCTTCACCGGTTTCCACTTGGGATGCGCCCCCGAAATGGTCGCGTACTCGTCGCGCTCCCGGGGCAACTTGCCGGGCCCCACCCAGGTGAGGCGCAGCCCGTAGAGGCCCTCGGCGCTGGGGCAGACCACGTAGGCCGAGGCGCGGTAGCCGGAAGTCTTGTCGACCTCGAAGGTGCCGGCCTGGCGGCACTCGATCAGCGCATTGGGCCTGGCTTCCTCGTCGCGCTGGAACTTCGCGGAGAACTTCTCGTCGCCCTCCTCGCCGCTCTCCCGTCCCCTGGTGGTGTCCACGATGACCCGGTTGCGGGGGTGGTCCCTGCGGACCACCCACTCCCTGGGGTTGCCCTCGGGGTCGGTATCCTCGCTGAAGCTGGGGTTGGCCACCGCGCTGAGGAACAGGCGGTGGTTGTCCGGGTCGGTGCCGTCCTTGAGCAGCTTGGCTATCCCGTATCCGCCCAAGCCCACCAGGGCGATGATCACCAGCGCGGCCAGGACGCGGCCGGCCCCGCCTCCGCCGCGCTTGGCCGCGGCCAGCTCCTGGTCGAGCTTGTCGCTGTCCAGGACCACGGTGCCGAAGACGGCGTCCTCTTCGGTGGGCGCGCCCAGATTCTTGAAGGTGATGACCGTGCTGCCGATCTGAATCCGCGAGCCGTGGGCCAGCGGGCTCTTGACGATCTTCTCGCCGTTGACCTTGGTGCCGTT
>CAZONU010000022.1:15933-24626 GCA_964581145.1 uncultured Planctomycetia bacterium | reverse complement strand
GTGGGCTTCGCGCTCGTGGTGCTTGGCGTTGAGGACCTCGTGGGGCACGCCGCGGCGCTTGAGCATGGTGCCCAGCTTCTCCGACTTCTCGATGCTGATGGTGCCCACCAGCACCGGCCGGCCGGTCTGGTGGGCGCGGACCACCTCCTCGCAGATGGCCTCGTACTTCTCCTTGTCGGTGCCGAAGACCAGGTCCGGGCGGTTGAACCGCCGCAGCGGCCGGTTGGAGGGAACCGAGACCGAGTCCAGCTTGTAGATCTTCATGAACTCGCGGGCCTCGGTCATGGCCGTGCCGGTCATGCCCGCTATTTTGTCATAGAGCTTGAAGAAGTTCTGGAGGGTGATGGTCGCCAGGGTCTGGGTCTCCTCCTTGATCTTGAGGCCCTCCTTGGCCTCCACCGCCTGGTGCAGGCCGTCCGACCAGCGGCGCCCCTCCATCATGCGGCCGGTGAACTCGTCGACGATGATGACCTCGCCCTCCTTGACCACGTACTGCACGTCGCGCTTGTAGAGGGAGTGGGCCTTGAGGGCGTTTTCGAGGTAGTGGGGCCACTCCATGTTCTGCGTGGAGTAGAAGTCGTCGACGCCCAGAGCCGTGCGGCACTTGTCCAGGCCGCGCTCGGTGAGATAGGCGCTGTGGTTCCGCTGGCTGAAGACGTAGTCGACGTCGCCCTCCACGGCCTCCTTGGCGTTCTCGGCCTCGATGCCGTGGGCCTTGGCGTACTCGTGGACCAGCACGTCGTTGTCCTGCTGGCTGCGGCTGGCCAGGCGGCTCACCGCGCGGTCGGCCTTGTAGTAGAGCTCGGCGACCTTCTCGGCCCCCCCGGAGATGATCAGCGGGGTGCGGGCCTCGTCGATGAGGATGTTGTCGACCTCGTCGACGATGGCGTAGTGCCGCCGCTTCTGGACCTGCATCTCGGCGTCGACCTTCATGTTGTCGCGCAGGTAGTCGAAGCCGAACTCGTTGTTGGTGCCGTAGGCGACGTCCGCGGCGTAGGCCGGCTGGCGCTCCTCGGAGTCCATGAAGGCCTGGATGAAACCGACCTCCAGGCCCAGGGCGCGGTAGACCGGGCCCATCCACTCGGCGTCGCGCTTGGCCAGGTAGTCGTTGACGGTGACCACGTGCACGCCCTGGCCCGAGAGCGCGTTGAGGTACGCCGGGCAGGTGGCCACCAGGGTCTTGCCCTCGCCGGTGACCATCTCGGAGATGCCCCCGCGGTGCATGATGATCCCGCCGAGGATCTGCACGTCGAAGTGGCGCATGCCGATGGCCCGCTTGGCGGCCTCGCGGCAGCAGGCGAAGGCCTCGGGCAGGAGGTCGTCGAGGGTCTGCCCGTCGGCCAGCCGCCGCTTGAACTCCTCGCTCTTCTCGCGGAGCTGGGCGTCGCTGAGCCGCTCGACCTGGGGCTCCAGGTCGCAGACCTCGGCGACCAGCGGCTCGGCGCGCTTGAGGACCTTCTCGTTGCGCGAGCCGAAGAGCCGGGCCAGGATGTTCCCCAGTAACTGGGCGGCTCGCTCCTGAACGGTCTGGAAGGCCATCTACTTGCCGTCCTCCCTGCGGGCTGGAGCGATCTCCACGGCGGGGGCCTGCTCCTTCGACTTCCCCGCGGGCGCAGTTTTCGGAGCGGGCCTGTTGGTCGAGCGCCCCTTGGCCGGGTCGAACCTCAATGGCACGGTCCACTTGAGCCTGCGGGTCTGGCCCGGCTTGAGGTCGATCCCGCCGAGCTCCGGGACGAAGTTCCAGTTCCATTTGGCGAAATCGTCCCTGGTGGTGATGAACCGGCGCAGGACCTGGTAGTCCCCCTTGCGCCAGACCCCGTAGAGCTTGTTGAACTGCCAGTACTCCACGCGCCAGATGACCGCGCCCGGGAGCTTCCTGGCGTAGCTGGTCTTGCCGGTGCGCAGCAGCTCGACGAGCGCCACCGCCTGGCGGCCGTTGCCATCGAGGTCCAGAATCCGCTTGTGCTCCTCGAAGGTCTTGCGATGCTTGAATATCTTCGCGAGCTTCCCGCGGTCCTTGGCGGTGAGCGGCTTGTCCGACTTCTCCCCGGGGCGCAGGGCGTAGCCCTCGAACTTGCCCTTCCTGGTCTCGACGTAGAGGTCGTAGCTGCCGGGCGCGAGGCCCTCGACGACCCACCTGCCGGGCTTGCCCGCGACCTTCCTGGCGGCCACCTGGCGGATCTTAACGGTCTTGCCGGTCATCTTCTGGGGCACGTCCCGGTCCAGGGCCAGGACCCTGACGACCTCGCCAGCGCGCTCGGGCGGGGCCAGCTCCACTTCCAGCCGGGCCGGCTTCTTCGCGCCGGCGGCGGTCAGGACCAGAACGAGCAGAGCGAGCTTCACTCAGCGGCTCCCCAGCACCCGGGCCAGGCCGTCGGCGGAGTTCTCCAGCTCGTCGGCGATCCGGCCCAGCTCCTTGATGATATTCATCAGGAAGAATATGTCCATAGTGCTCAGGCGGTCCTCCATGGTGAAGAGCTCCCGCTGGAGGCGGTGCTGCTCCTCGTCGCACTCGAACTCCAGGCGGCCGACGGCCTCGAGGTCCCTTATCACGTCCTCCACGGATATCTTCTCCGCCGCGTCCGCGGAGGCGCCCGCCAGCCGGGAGGTGACCCCGGCCATGCCCGCGGCGCCCTCCACCGCCTTGGCGCCCAGCCGCCTGAAGCCCTCGGCCAGCTCGGCGGGCACCGCGGTGCGGCGCATGCACATCAGCCTGCCGGCGTCCTGGCAGGCGTCGGCGATGGAGTCCAGCGAGTGCAGCAGCCCGAGAATCTCGCCGCGCTCCACCGAGGAGAACAGGCTGGTGGTCAGCCGCCCGCGGATCTCCCCCTTGATGTCGTCGGCCTGCTTCTCCAGGCGGTCGAGCTCCGCGGCGGCGGCCTCCATCGCCTCCCAGTCGCCGCGACATTCAGCGTCGAGCAGGTCGGGCGCGCCCTCCACGCACTGCTGCACCTTGACCATCATCTCGTGCACCGGCCCGTAGGGCGAGCGCCCGAAGAGTCCGCCTATGGTCTTCACTTCTCGACCTCGCTTTCCCCCGGCCGGGCGGCCAGCACCCGGGCGACCTCCGCGACCGTGCGGCGCACGTCCCGCAACGCGGCGAGCACGTCCGGATATATGGAACCGGTTTCCCGGGCCTCGGCCACACCCCGGGCCAGCTGCTGGAAGTGCCCGGCGACCAGCCCGCGGTACTCCTCCTCGATGCGCTCGCCGGCCGCGGCGAGCCCATTGAGCTCCGCGGCCCCCTCGCGGTCGGCGGCCGCGGCGACGCGTTCGAGCTCGGCCAGCACCTCGCCCCCGAAGCGCCGCAGCGCGGCCAGGCTCTCCATGCTGAACTCCGCGTCGCGCGAGGCGCGCTTGGCGGCCAGCTTGGCCAGCTCGCGGCTGAGCAGGTCCCCGATCTCCTCGAACTGCCGGGCCAGGTACAGCACCCGGGTCTGGCGGGCGGCCTGGGCCCGGGTGAGCCCGTGATGCGAGAGGCCCGCCATGCAGGAGCTCAGCGCCGCGTAGATGGCGTCGAGCTGGTCGTCGGCCAGCTTGAGCTCCTCGATCCTGCGGCCCCCGCCCTTCTCCAGGGCCCCCAGCGCCTCGCGGAGCATCGCCGCGGCGCGCCCGCCCATGTCGACCAGGGCGCGCTCGGCGGCCAGGATCGCCGCGGCCGGCTCGCCGCTGAGGGCCTCGGTGAGCCGGCGGGCCACCTTCTCGGCCGCGCTGGCCCGGCGGGGCACCAGCCTGGCGAAGAGGTCGGCCAGGCGCCCGCAGAAAGGCAGGAAAAGGCCGGCCATGGCCACGTTGAAGCAGACGTGCAGGTTGGCCACCATCCGCTCCGGGCCCGCGCCCATCTTCTCCCGCGAGAGCCACGCAATCCAGCCGCCCAGCAGCCCGGCGAAGGGCAGGACCAGCAGCGCGGCCAGGAGCTTGAACCCCAGGTGGGCCACCGCCACCTTGCGGCCCTGGTAACCGGCGCCCACCGAGGCGATCAGCGCGGTGGCGCAGGTGCCCACGTTGGCCCCCACCACGATGGGCAGCGCGTCGGCGGGCCTGATGGCCCCCGCGGCGGCCAGGGTCATGGCCAGGGCCACGGTGGCGCCGCTGGACTGGATCACCGCGGTCAGCGCCATCGCCGCCACGGCCCCCAGCCAGGGGTGGCGGGCGAGATGCTCCGCCAGGCGCGCGGCCAGCGCGGGGTCCTGCCTGATGGGCCTCACCCCCTCGCCCATCACGTACATGCCGTAAAAGAGCAGGCCGAAGCCGATCAGCGCCCAGCCGACGTTCTTCCACGCCTGCCAGCGCCCCACCAGGCGCACGACGAACCCGGCGGCCACGGCCAGCAGCCCCCACTCGGCGATCCTGAAGGCCAGTATCTGGGGGACCACCGTGGTGCCCACCGCCGCCCCCAGGATGATCGGCGCGGACTGCGCCACGGTGATGATCCCCGCGTCGGCCAAGCCGACCAGCACCACGGTGCTGGCCGAAGAGCTTTGCAGCAGGCCGGTGAGCCCGAAGCCCGCACCGGCCCCGGCCAGCCGGCTGCGGGAGACCAGCCCGAAAACCGCCCGCATCCGGCCGCCCAGCGCCCGGCGCAGTCCGTCCGCGGCCATGCCGATGCCCAGCAGGAACAGCGCGGTCCCGCCGACTAACAGGTAAAGCTGCTGCCAGCCGAGGGCGGCGGCCGGCGCGTCCGAGAGGGCGAGTACGGGCATCCTTCCTTCGGCGGGCGGCTAGGGCATCTGGGCCTTGATCACGTACTTGAATATCTTGTCGAGGTGCAGCTTGGTGACCTCCTTGAACTTGAGGCCCAGCGAGCACTGGTGGGCCCGCTCATCGAGCGCCTCGATCCAGGCGGTGCGGGTCAGGGCCTTGACCGGCTCGGGGTCCGTCGGGAACAGGATGTTCACCCCGATGACGATGCGGTCCATGAGCAGCGCGGTGATCCAGTCGGTGTTGGGAATGGTCCCGACCAGCAGCAGGCCCCCGCCGGAGAGGTTGCTGGTGGTCCCGTCGTAGATCTCGTCGGACGAGAAGTTGGGGTCCTGGCTGAGGAACTTGTACTTGACGGGCAGCTCGGCGCGCACGCGAATGAACTCGCGGCGTTCGAGGTCGTAGAACTTGCTGGTGGGCCCCATGAATCCTCCTCCGTATGCAGCTTAATCTGGCTATTTTACGGCCGGCGCGCGCGATAATCAAGCCTTTTGTCACCGGTCCACGCCGGCCGGCGGCGTCGGGCGCCAGCTTCCGTCGCTGCGGGACCTGGCCGGCGAGAACGGCCTCCCGGCCCGGCCCGTTCCAGGGGACTGGCGAGGTCCGCTGCTCGCCGTTAAACTGACCGGGCGCCCCGCCCCGGCGGATTGTCCCTTCCACGGCGGTGCCGGCGCGAACCGGCGCCCGCGGGCGCGCTCCGGAGGAGCAGAAATGTCAGACAGGGAAAACCCTCCTCCCGCCGGAGCGTCGGAAACCATGCGCCATACGCTGGCCAGGGTCTTCGGCTTCAACGAGTTCCGCCCGAACCAGGAGGCCATCATCCGCAGCATCCTGGACGGCCGCGACGTTTTCGCGGTCATGCCCACCGGGGGCGGCAAATCGCTCTGCTACCAGCTGCCGGCCAGGATGATGGACGGGACGGCGGTGGTCATCAGCCCGCTGATCTCGCTGATGAAGGACCAGGTGGACGCCGCGCGGGCCAACGGCCTGGCCGCAGCCTTTCTGAACAGCTCGCTCTCACCGCCGGAAAAGGCCCGCGTTCGCCACGGGCTGGAGCGAGGAGCGATCGAGCTGCTCTACCTGGCGCCCGAGCGCCTGGCCCTGGGCGGATTCCTGCGGGAGTTGCAGGACGTGTCCGTTTCCCTCTTCGCGGTGGACGAAGCCCACTGTGTTTCCGAGTGGGGGCACGACTTCCGCCCCGATTACCTCGGCTTATCCCAGATCAAGAAGCTCTTCCCGCAGGTGCCGCTGGCCGCCTTCATCGCGACGGCCACGCTGCGGGTCCAGGCGGACACCATCGAGCGGCTGGGCCTCGGCTCGCCCATGGTGGTCCGCGCCTCCTTCAACCGCCCGAACCTGTTTCTGGACGTCCGGCGCAAGGACCGGGTGGAGGAGCAGCTCCTGGAGTTCCTGCGCGAGCGACCCGGCCAATCGGGCATCGTCTACCGGACCACGCGCAAGTCGGTGGAAGCCACTGCCGCCTTCCTGAAGGCCCGGGGCATCGCGGCGCGGCCCTACCATGCGGGTCTGGACGCCGACCGGCGCCGGGCCACTCAGGACGCCTTCAAGCGCGACGGGGTCGACGTGATAGTGGCCACCATCGCCTTCGGCATGGGCATTGACAAGCCCAACGTGCGCTTCGTGGTCCATGCCGACCTGCCCAGGAACATCGAGGGCTACTACCAGGAGATCGGCCGGGCCGGGCGCGACGGCGAGCCGGCCCACTGCCTGCTCTTCTTCAGCCGGGCGGACACGTCCAAGCTGCTTTACTTCATAAACGGGATCGAGAACGAAACCAAGCGGGGCACGGCCGTCGAGAAGCTGGAGAGCATGGTCGAATACGCCGCCAAGCCGGCCTGTCGGCGCCGGCAGATACTGGCTTACTTCGGCGAGGAGTTCGCCGCGGAGGACTGCACGGGCTGCGACGCCTGCACCGGCGACTACCAACAGGTCGAGGCCACGGTCGACGCGCAGATCGTGCTCTCGGCGATGGCCCGCACCGGTCAGCGCTTCGGCGCGAAACACGTCATCGCAGTGGTCGCCGGGGCCAATACGAAGGCCATCCGCGACTTCGGCCATGACCGGGTGAAGACCTACGGAGCCGGCCGGCACAAGAGCCGCAAACACTGGAGCTTCATTATCGACCAGCTCCTGGGCCAGGGCGCGGTGGTCGCGGAGGGAGAGCGCTATCCCACGCTGGGGATCACGGACCGGGGAGAGGAGATACTCAAGGGCCAGCTGACTTTCCACGTCCTGGAACCCATAAGAAAAGAGGCGCCGGCAAAAGCAAAGCAAGCCCGGCGCCGCGCCGGGAGGACTGCTCGGGCTCGCGATTCGGAGGGGAACTACGACCAGGAGCTCTTTGAGCGGCTCCGCGCGCTCCGCCTGCGCCTGGCCGCCGAGCAGGGAGTCCCCCCCTACGTGATCTTTCACAACCGCACACTCAAGGAGATGTCCCGAAGCCTTCCGACCACCCGCAGTGAGCTGGCGGGGGTCACCGGCGTGGGCGAAGCCAAGCTGAAACGTTACGGGAACTGCTTTCTGGAAGAGATCCGGCGCTACCTCGCGTAAAGGCGGCGGCGCTCCCGCCGCGGCGGTCCGAAAACCCCTTGACCCGCCGGCCGGCCTCCGCTAATATGGCGTGCGCAATCGATTGTGCACGGAGGACTCGCGTGCGCCCCACCATGCGCGAAATCGCCCGCGCCGCGGGCACCAGCCCCTCGACGGTCAGCCGGGTGCTGGCCGGCCGGGCCCCGGCGGCCAGGATCGGAAAGGAAACCGCCGGGCGCGTTCTGGCCGCCGCCGGGAAGCTCGGCTACCGGCCCAACCTGGCGGCCCGCTCGCTGCGCACCCGCCGGACGCACACGCTGGGCCTGCTGGTCACCGAGCTGGCCAACCCCTTCTTCGCGACCATCGCCGGGGCGGCGGAGAGCGCGGCCTCAACGGCAGGCTATTCGACGATAGTGGCCACCAGCGGCGAGGATGCCCGCCGCGAGGCCGAATACCTCGCGGTGCTGCGCTCCCGCCCCGTTGACGGGCTGATCGTGGCCCCCGCCGCGGGGAAAGCGGCCCGCGCGGCGCTGACGAGCGTTATCAGGGCCGACATCCCCGTCGTGCTCATCGACCGGCGCGTTCCGGGCATCGATTGCGACCGGGTGCTGGTCAATAATCGTCTTGGCGCGGCAGAGTTGGTCGCGGCGCTGGCCAGGCTGGGCGCGAAGCGCCTGGCCATGGCGGGGGGCCCGCCGGAGGTCTGGACCGCCGAGCAGCGCCTGGCGGGCTTCAAGGCCGGGCTTAAGCGCGCCGGCCTGAGCTTCTCCCCGCGCCTGGTGCGTTCAGGACTTTTCGCGACCGAAACCGGCCGGCGGGCGGCGCGCGCATTTCTCGCGCAGAAGAAGCCGCCGGACGCCATCGTCGCGGCCAACAACCGCATACTCCTGGGCGTGCTGGAGGTCCTGGAGCGCGCCGGGAAAAAGGCGCACGGGATGGCAATCGGCGGCTTCGACGGCGTGCCCTTCGCGGGGCTGCTGGGCCGGCCGGTGGTCGTCGCCGAGCAGCCCCGTGAGGAGATCGGCCGGCAGGCGGCGCGCATGCTCATAGAACGCGTAGAAAAAAAGGCGCGCGGGAAGGCGCGCGAAATGGTCCTGCCGGTGAAGGTCCGCACCTTCGGCCCGGAGACGGGCCCCTTCGAGCTTGGAGCATAGGAGGCTGGTTCAATGAGCACGAAAGTTGCCATCTTCTGGCCGGGCGACTACCGCCCCACCCCCAACGAGCTGGCCGTGCCCCAGATGACCGAGGCGACCCGGCAGCTGGAGGCGGCGCTGGACAGGCTGGGCCGCAAGCACTACCGCATCAAGGGCTTCCTGACCAGGCCGCACGAGTCTATAGAAAAGTTGGGGCCGGTGGACGACCCGCTTATCGGAGTTTTCGCCCACTGGGTCTACGGCCCGCACACCTGCGACGGGGTGGTCGGGAAGGACAATCCCCTGCTC
>CAZONU010000022.1:0-15923 GCA_964581145.1 uncultured Planctomycetia bacterium | reverse complement strand
GCTCCTGGCCAGCAACTTCTCGGGCACCTGGCCGGGACTGGTGGGGCTGCTCAACACCTCGGCCTGCCTCCAGAGCGTGGGGCGCGCGCACTCCCGGGCCTGGACCGACGCCGCCGACTGGACCGCCGACGAGGCCTTCATGGCGCGCCTCGATGAATGGTGCTCGACCGGCCGGGCCAGCTACCCGGAGGACGAGATATCCTACTCCGCGCCGGTGAGCGCCGAGGCTGCCGCCACTGCCAAGACGGTCGCCGAGGGAATCCGCAGGCGGCGCGTCCTGGCGATGATGCTGGGCGACACCAGCATGGGCATGATCAACGGCTACTTCGGGCCGCGGCTCCTGAACCGGGTCGGCTTCACCGAGCACAAGGTCGACCAGACCTGGATACTGGACCGCGGGAAGAGCATCGACCCCCAGCGCATCGAGGACGCCTACCGTTTCGTCTGCGACAAGGGAGTCACCTTCCACTACCGCGAGGCCGGCGCGGAGGACTTCGACCAGAACGCCACCCGCGAGCAGCTCCGCGACTATCTTGCCGTGATCGACTTGGTGAAAGAGTTCAAGGCAGACTGCCTGGGCTGGCAGTACCAGCTGGGGCTCATACCGCTCCGCCCGCCGTCGGACTTCGCCGAGGGGCTGCTCAACTCCCACTGCCGCCCGGAGGGCGAGGGGAGCACGGTCATCGACTCCACCGAGGCCGACCAGGGCAACCTGGTCCCCATGGAAATGATGAAGCGGCTGCTGGCCGCCAAGGGCCTCGCCGACGCGGTCATGTTCCACGACGTCCGCTGGGGCGGCGAGCACGACGGCCGTTTCCTGTGGGTGCTCTTGAACTCCGGCTCCTGCAGCGCCTACGCCTTCAACCATGACCCGGGCACCTTGAAAGGCGTGCACTCCTACCGCCAGCCGGCGGGGTACTTCCCCATCCCCGGGGGGACGTTCGCGGGCGAGAGCCTGCCCGGCGAGGTCACCTGGGCGCGGGCCTATATCAAAGGCGGCGAGCTGTGGATGGACGTGGGCCGCGGCGAGGTGCTGAAGCTTCCCGAAAGGAAGCGCGACGAGTGGTGGGAGGGCACCACCCGCGAGTGGCCCTTCATGGCCACGGACATGGGCATCACCCGTGACACACTCATGGCCCATTATCTCAGCAATCACGTCGCGGTGGCCTACGGGGACGTATTCGGCGAGATGCTGGCACTCAGCCGGGAGCTGGGCTTCAAGGTCCGGGTGCTGGGCGCGAGGTAGACTCCCAGGCGGTTTGCAGCCGCGAACCCTCTGCTCTATCATTTGTATACAATTAAGAGGGATCAGAACGCCCTTCTCCCGGCAATCTCTCCCGGAGGGAACCAGCTTGCCCCAGGCCCGCAGGACCGACGGACAGCTCCTGGCCGCCTATCTGGGCGGCGAAGCCGCCGCCTTCGAGGAGCTCTACCGCCGCTACGGGCGCCTGGTCTACGCGGTCTGCCTGCGCCGGCTGGGCGACCCCGGAGAGGCCGAGGACGCCGCCGCCGCCGCGTTCCTGGTGCTGGTCAGGAAGGCGCGGGGGCTCGCCCGGCGCAGGAGCCTGGCCGGCTGGCTGCAGTGCTGCGCGGTCAACACTTCAAAAAAAGCCGCCCACCTGCGCGAGAAGCGCCTGGCCCGGGAGAAGGAGGCCGCCGAGATGCGCCTGAAACTTCGAGATTCAGACCGCCCCGCCTGGAACGCCGCCCTGCCCCACCTCGACGCGGCCCTGGCCGCGCTGCCCGTCGCCCAGCGCGACGTGGTCGTGCTCCAGTACATGCAGGGCCGCCCGCGCAGCCAGGTCGCCAAAGAGTTAGCCCTGCCCATGGGCACGGTGGCCAAGCGCGCCCGGCTGGGGATCGAGAAGCTGCGCAGGCGGCTGGCCGGCCGGGCCGCGGCGATAGGCGGCGCGGTCCTGGCCGCGGGACTGGCGGAGTCGGGCGCGTCCCCCGCGCTGCCCGCGGGCCTGGCCGCCAAGATAACCGGGCTGGCCGGGGGCGAGGCCCTGGCCGGCAACGCCGGGGCCATTGCTGGAGGGACCGCCAAGGCCATGACCTTCGCCAAGCTCAAGATCGCCGCCGCGCTGCTGGTCGGCGTCTCCACTGTCGCCGGCGGTGGCGGCATCGCCGCGAAGAAGCTGCTGGCCGCCGAGCCCAAGCTGCCCGACAAGCTCAAGAGCGCACCGGCCAACGAGTGGGTCAAGATATACGAGGGCAAGACCGGCGGGCGCATGAGTCCGGTCTGGTACTACGATCCACAAGTGAAAAAGTTCGTGCTGACCGGGGGAGCGAACAGCTGGCCGCTGCACTGGGACAACGAGGAGTTCGACCTGGCCTCGCTGAAGTTCATCAACGCCTATCCGCAGGGGATTCCCGCAGATCAGTGCACTCCGGCGGAGGGTCCGAGCAAGTACCCGCACATGCCCCGGCGCGGATACAGACCGTGCACTCTCTGGCGCAAGGACAAGAACGGTCTCCTGAGGATCCCCACCTTTGCGGGCTACGGGGACAGCTCCCAGGCCTACCACCAGTACGCCTACGACCCCGAGGGCAAGCGGGTCGTTCTCTACTGCCGCAACAAGACCATGGCCTACGATCCCAAGACCCGCAAGTGGACCGACACCGGCGCGGGCGCCTTCTCCAAGGGAAGCGCCATGCACTGGGGGTCGATGTGTTACGACCCGGTCAACAAGGAGATCGTGTCCATCGGCGGCAGCAGCTTCGAACCCGGCGGCACGCCGGGCACCTGGGCCTTCAAGTGCGCCGCCAGCAAGTGGGAGAAGCTCAAGACGGGTTCGGACGCGCTGCGCAAACTCAACGTCGATGCCCGCACGGTGATGCGCGAAGCCTGGGACCTCTTGAGCGCGCTGCGCAACCGCTTCTACATGACGGAGGATACGGCGGAAGCCAAGGCCAAGCTCGGCGAGCGCGGCAAAGCCCTGACCACCTCTCTCGATAAACTCCTCGCCGCACTCAAGGGCGCCAAGGTCGATGAAAACGAGAAGGCGGGCCTCAAGCGCGCTACGGACAAGGTCACGGCGGTGCTCGCAGCGGTGAAGGGGCTTCAAAGCAAGTTCGACTCGAAGGTGGACTCGCCCATACTCGCGGCCATGCAGAAGGTGCACATGCAGCTCGACGCCGCCGAGCACAATCTCGATTTCGAACCCGCGGCGCGGGCCATGAGCCAGATGGCCTACGACGCGAAGAACAAGGTCATCGTGCTTTTCGGCGGCTCGGGACTCGACCGCCAGTACGCCGACACCTGGGTCTACCACTGCGCCAAGCGCCACTGGGAGCAGCGCTGGCCGAAGAAGAGCCCCTCCCCGCGCGCCGGTCACGCCCTGCTCTGGCTGCCCAGGAGCAAGACCGTCTGGCTGGGCGGGGGCTACACCCTCTACAGCGGACGCAGCTACATGTACGGCGACGCCTACTGGCACCTGCCCTGGGAGGCCTGGACCTACGATGCCAAGAGCAACGAGTGGAAGTGCATCTTCCACGTGCCGCTGCCCAAGATCGGGCGAGGCTACGGCCCCGGCTTCAGGAACCCGCCCAGGGGCTGGCCGTGGGGCAGCCCCAAGAACATCTGGACCATGACCGCGGGGAAGGACGACACGGTCCTCTTCCTGCGCCGCATTGGCCGCCGCGGCCCGCGCGACCTCTGGGCCATGAAGGCCGACGTGTCCAAAGCCAGTGCGGCGCTGGCCGCCAAGCACGGCGTACCCCCCGAAACGCTGACCTTCCGCGGCGACGAGGTCCAGCCGCGCGTGAACAGGGCCAGCTACGACCCCGGCTTCTACGACCGCGTGGGCAAGCCCGACCGGACCGCGACCGAGGCCCTCTACAAGAAGCTGCCCGCCAACCAGTGGATCCACATCAACCCGCCCAAGGGCGTGGACATGTGCGGCTGGGGCACCTCCGCGTGGGACTCCGACCGCGAGCAGTGGCTCTTCTGGGGCGGCGGCCACAGCGAGTACAAGGGCACCAATGTCTTCCACTACGCGACGCGCACCGGACTGTGGTCCGCCTCGTGCCGTCCCGAGCTGCCCCTGGAATGGTCGGGCGGCTTCCTTGTGCGCATCGAGACGAGCTTCCGCGACCGGCCGCACATCCCTGTTCATGCCTACCAGACCTACGCCTACGACCCGCCCAGCGGCACGGTGCTCTTCGCCAAGTGGAGCCACCTCTACGTCTACGAGCTGACCAAGCGAGAGTTCGACCCGAAGCCCTACAAGCTGCCCTTCCCCAACAAAGGCGTGATGCGCATCTCGCTGGAGACCACCCCCAAGGGCGTGATCGCCTGGAACCAAGCCGGCGAACTCTGGCGTTACGAGAAGAAGGCCTGGAAAAAACTGCCCTACAACGGGCCCAAGCTCGGCGCGCCCTGGTGCGACGGCACCGGCCTGGTCTACGACCCCGAACGCGACTGCCTGTGGATATCGGGCGACACCAAGCGCGGGATCGTCAAGTACGACATCAAGAGCGGAACCTGTGTCAAGCTCGACGTCAAGTTCCCCAAGGCCGTGGGCAAGTGGCCGCTGTGGCGCGAGCCGCTGGTCATCCCCGGCACCAACCTGATCATGCCCATGCAGAACTACAAGGCGCCCGACGGCAAGTACAAGAACCTGGCCGTCGACGTCGTGGAGAAGAAGTACTACTGGATCGACATGCCCTACCTGTCAAAGGGCAAGCCGTTCAAGGGCCGCCGCGGCCGGCCCGCGCCCAACTTCCGCGTGACCAGCGCGATGCACTGGGACGCGCGGCGCAAGCTGGTCTGGATTCACAACCCCATCAGCTTCTGGGTGCTGAAGTTCGACAAGAACAGCGCCAAGATGGAGGAGGTCAAGGACTAGCAGGCGGAGTGGGGCATTTCCGGGGACAGGGTACCCATTTCTAGCGGCCCCCAATCCTCCATTCCTTCTACTAATACAATGCCCCCTGCCCGCTTGCATGTCAAGGACAAGTGGGCTGCGGAAGAGATGAAACTGCGTTTGGCCCGGCTGGACGAGGCGCTGGCCGATGAAGTGGCGGCACGCAAGAAGGACCTGTACTTCTACAACGAATGGGTGGCGCTGAAGAGATACTTCGGCTTCCCATTCAAGGACCGCAAGTGCAAGGACTTGGCCGGGTGCCGCGAGGTGCGGAAGCTCATCGGAGCGTGGTGGGAGAAGAACAAGGGCCGGCTCCGCTGGAACCGCAAGACCCGCAAGTTCGTGGGCCGGAGGTAGGCGGCGGGCACAGACTGAGCTGCCCCCCGCCCGGCTTCGACGCGGCCTTTCTGCTTGCTTTTGGCGCCGGGCGGCTTAGAATCCCAAGTTCCACGGTGGGCGTAGCTCAGTCGGTTAGAGCGCCAGATTGTGGATCTGGAGGTCGGGAGTTCGAATCTCCTCGCTCACCCCACGGAATGACAGAGCCCCGGGCCCGGCGGTCCGGGGCTTTTCATATGTCGCTCAACCGTCGCTTGATAACTATTGCCGCTCTGAATATGATTCGTGCCGGAAACGGGACCAGCCGGGAATCGGGTTTCGCGAGACACCACAGGGCGGCGGGTATCACCAGTGCCTGACGAAGAGAAAAAAGAGGAAGCGCCCCAGGGCGCCGCGGAGGCCGAGAGGCCCCCAGGGCGCCGCTCCCGAAGAGGCCGCCGCCGGGGAGGACGCAGGTGACCGTAGAATCGCTGATGACCGAAAAGGTGCTCAAGGTCAGTGCGGACGATTCCTTCGGGGTCATCCGTGACATCCTCCGCAACGTCGACTTTCACCATCTCTTGGTCATGCAGGGCCGGAAGCTGGTCGGCATCCTTTCGGACCGCGACTTCCTCAAGGCGGTCGGCCCCCATCTCAGCGCGGAGCCCGAGCCTCCCGGCGGCCGGTCATTTCTCGACCAGAGAGTCCACATGTTTATGACCCGGGACCCGATCACCGTGGAGAGGGAAACCAGCATCAAAACCGCTGCGAGGCTGATGCTTGAGCACGGGATATCTTGTCTTCCGGTACTCTCGGCCGACGGTCGGGTCGAGGGGATCGTAACCATGAAAGACCTTCTCAAGTCCCTTGCGGAGAAGGAGGGGGCGTAGCACCGCGCCGCTGGGGGGATTGCATGGGCAATAAGCAGAGAAACCCCGCGAAAGTCCTTTGTGTCGACGACCATGAGCCGACGCTTCGCCTTCTGGGCGAGCACGTCAAGGACGCCGGGTTCGGGGCACTGCTCGCCGAGGACGGCCAGCAGGCCTTGGAGCTTGCCCGCCGCGAGAAACCCGACCTCATCGTGGCGGACTGGTTGATGCCCAATATGGACGGGTTGGAGTTGTGCCGCAAGATACGGGAGACGGAAGAGCTGAAGCAAATATTCTTCATCATGCTGACGGGCCACGAAGGGACGCGGAGCGGCGCCGTTGCTCTGAATGCCGGCGCCGACAACTACATGACCAAGCCGCTGCGGGCCCAGGAGTTCAGGGCGGCGATTGTGTCCGGCCTGAAGACCACCGCGCTGCGCAAGAAGATGACTGTGGCGCAGCGAGCCCTCTTCCGGGCCGAGAAGATGGCCAGCCTGGGCATAATGGCCGGCGGCATTGCGCACGAGTTCAACAACATCTTCGGCGCCATTGTCGGTTACTGCGAGCTGGCGCTCGAGTACCAGGATCCAGAGCGCACCCGCAAGGCAATCCAGGTGACGCTGGAGTCGGCCGAGCGGGCCGCGGCCATCACCAAGAACCTGTTGGGTTTCGCCAGGCGCCAGGGATTGACGACTCGCGCAGTGGACCTCAGCGACTGCGCGGACAAGGGGCTGGAGATTCTGGGTCCGAGCCTCCGCCGGCGCAACATATCGGTCGTCAAAGTCGTAAGCGAAGAAGTTGGTCCGGTGAAGGGCGACTCCGCGCAATTGCAGCAAGTAATTTTCAACCTCGCTCAAAACGCGCAGCACGCTATGGAGTCAGGGGGGACCCTTACCGTCAATATTGGCCGGAGCGCCCGCGAGCGATACGTGGAAGTGAGGATAACCGACACCGGAATCGGCATAGCCGAGGAAAACCTGCCGCGAATCTTCGAGCCCTTCTTCACGACCAAAGGGGCGTACGGTGGCGGTTCGGGCCAGGGCACCGGTCTGGGGCTTTCCGTAGTCCACGGCATTGTCGAGGCGCACGGCGGGAGCGTTTCCGTGTCGAGCAGGGAGGGAGAGGGCACCTGCTTTGCCGTGGAGCTGCCGCTCTGGCCCGAAGAGGCCCCGCAGGCGGCCCCGGAGACGGCCGCGCCTTCCGCAGAGCTGGCCGGCGGGCGCGATGGCCAGGAGAAGCTGACGGTTCTCGCCGTCGATGACGAGGAGCACATCCTGGGCGTGCTCACGGATATGTTGGAGTCTTTCGGTCACTCGGTGGACGTCGCGTCGTCCGCGAATCAGGCCATCGGGATGTTCAAGAGGGACGGGTATGATCTGGTCTTTGCCGATATCAAGATGCCCGGCAAGAGCGGCTGGGAACTGCTGGAGGAATTGCGGGGTATCGACCCGGATGTGCCTGTCGTTTTCGTGACCGGGAGCATCGGCGAGGGCACGACCAAGAAGGCCCTTGAGCGGGGGGCCATCGCCTGCGTGCACAAGCCGTTCCACATGCAGGAGATCAAGAAGGTCCTGAGCGACTTCAGCAGGCGCTATTCGGAGGCGCCGGTTGCAATACGGGTCATGGCGGAGATGGATCCCGATAGTTGCGAAATCTTCCTGAGGCAGATCCTCCCTGGCGTGGAGAGGAGCGAGCGCGACCTGGAGTTGAACATGGCCGACGTGGGCTACCTGCGAAGCTGCGCGATAGGGTTCATACTTGAACTTTACAGGGAGGTCTCCGGAAAGAAGCGGCGGCTGATCCTCTCTAACGTGTCGGAGCACGCTTACGAGGTTCTCAACTTGGCGGGGATCGCTGGAGGCCATCTGGAGAGTCTGGTCGTTCGGCGAAAGGTCTACGATGGGCAAAGGTCCGCGGGAGGGCGAAGAGCGACGTCATGAGCGGAGCGAAGAGCAACAAACTTCTCGCCGAGGAGCTCCGCCGCGTTGTTAGATCTGCTCTTGACCGGTGACCGGGGCCAGGATACGACGTTGCCACCGAGGGGACTCTGAACCGGAGTGACACCGTGGAGCGGCTGAAAGTCTCGGGCCTGAAGGCGGGAGCCCCGCTGACCCGCCCCCTGTTCCACGCCAGCGGGGAGATGCTGCTGGGCACCGCCAAGGTGCTGACCGCGGACATCGTCCGCGTGCTCGCAGAGGCCGGCATCGAGGAGGTCTTCCGTCCCCGGCCCGGCGAGGACTCCGGCAAGTTCATCCACCATGCCAAGAACTCAGAGATGTCCGTGGACGACCTCAGGGTCGGCCAGCGCATGACTCAGCCGGTGTTTGACCGCCACGGCGCACTGCTGGTGGAAGTCGGCACCGTGGTCACCGAGCACATGGCCAGCAGCATGAAGCGCCGCGGCATCGACAAGATCTATGTGCGCCGGGGCACCAAGGAGCTGCGCCTCGGCCAGGTGCAGGCCTTCCGCCGCGCGCTGCGCGGGATGAAGGGTAGCCGTCCCGCCCCCATCGAAGAGCAAGTAGATACCTCGCGCTGCGTCAAGGTGGAGGAGTGCACCCCGCGAGGCATCGACGCGATGATCGATTCCGGCGTGGAGATGGCTGTTTCCCGGACGGGCACACCTTTCCGCGATGAACTGAAGCACCACGATCCCCTGGCCGCGCGCAGCGCTGACGCCAAGGACGGCTTCCTGGCCATGTATGAACAGGCCATTGCCAAGACCGAGGCGATATTTCTGGCCTTCCAGACGGGCAAGGAGGTGGACGAGGAACGAATCGGGGAGCTGGCGCGCGAGGTGGTTGGCGGGCTCTTGGAGGACCGCGACCTCCTGCTCAACCTGTCCAACATGAAGACCGACTACAACTACCTGCTGGGGCACTCGCTGGGAGTAACAGTGCTGTCCACGGCTGTAACCACCGCCCTGGGCTACGACCGGAAGCAGGTGCTGGAGATGGGCTACGCCGCCTATCTCCACGATATCGGCATGCTGCGAGTTTCCCCAGAGATTGTCGGCAAGCGCGGCAAGCTCACCCAACTGGAGATGGCCCAGGTGCGCCAGCACCCGGTTCACAGCCTGGACATGCTCCAGCGGCTGGTCGGCCGCCGCAGCGGCGTCCCCTGGTTCATTCCCATTCTGGCCTACCAGACCCACGAGCGTGAGGACGGCTCCGGCTATCCCAAGGGGCGCAAGAAGCGTATCATCCACGACTTCGCGAAGGTCCTCGCGGTTTGTGACGCTTACGAGGCCATGACCAGCAGGCGTCCCTGGCGCGAAGCCCTGCTGCCCTACTACGCCATGGAGCGCCTGATCAAGACGGCTTCCCGCAAGGTCATGAGCTCCAAGGTGGTGGGGGCCTTGCTCAGGTGCATTTCGCTTTTCCCTATCGGCAGTTGGGTGGAGCTCAGTGGCGGCGCGGTTGCGCGGGTGGTGGTCAGCGCGGAACGGGATTACACCCGCCCAGTGGTCAGCGTCATGTTCCGCGGCGGTCAGCCCGTTGAGACGCCGGAGCGGGTTGATCTCTCCGAGCGGAAGGATTTGGACGTAGTTCGCCCGGTACCGGCCTCGGAGGAAAGCATGGAACTTATGGAGGGGTTCTGATGAGTGCAAAAGGAGACGGACCACGCATTCTGGTGATTGACGATGACAAACCTTTCCTCGACATGATGGCCGAGTACCTGGCGGGGCAGGGCTACGATGTGGCCGTGGCCGCGGACGGGTTGGAAGGCTTTCGTCGGGCCAGCCGGGAGCGCTTCGACTTGATCACTGTAGACATCAAGATGCCGGAGCTGGGCGGTGTCGAGGCCCTGCGCAGCATGCAGATGGTCAAGCATCCCGCGAGGATGGTGGTCATAAGCGGTTACCTGAGCGACGAGATTTGTGACGATTGCCGCGAGGCCGGCGCGGCCGCCGTACTCGGCAAACCTCTGGAGCTGAGACATCTCGCAGAAGTCATTTCCCGGCTGCTGGGCGGCAGGCCGCGCTCGGGAGGGGGCCAGGGTGACGAACCTTCCAGCTAGGGGCTCGCCGGGCGGGCGAGGGCTCCGGCCTTTCTCCTTGCTTTTGGGAGGAAGGCGGCGTAAAATCTACTATTCTGCGGTGGGCGTAGCTCAGTCGGTTAGAGCGCCGTGGATCTGGAGGTCGGGAGTTCGAATCTCCTCGCTCACCCCACGGAATGACAGAGCCCCGGGCCCGGCGGTCCGGGGCTTTTCATATGTCGCTCAACCGTCGCTTGATAACTATTGCCGCTCTGAATATGATTCGTGCCGGAAACGGGGCCAGCCGGGAATCGGGTTTCGCGAGACACCACAGGACGGCGGGTATCACCAGTGCCTGACGAAGAGAAAAAAGAGGAAGAGAAACAAGCGGAAGCGCCCCAGGGCGCCGCGGAGGCCGCCAGGGAGAAGCCCGCCGCGGCGGCGCCGGCCGGGGGCGTGCTGGTAGTCGACGACGACGCGGCCATCACCTCCATGGTCTGCGACTACTTCGAGGGCCTGGGCATCCCCGCGGCGGCGGCGGCCAGCTCCGAGGAGGCCCTCGGCAAGGTCACCGGCCAGACCCGCCTGGCGGTCGTCGACCTGGCCATGCCCGGGGCCGACGGCATCACCCTCACGCGCGCGCTGCGCCGCAAGTTCCCCAAGATCAAGGTGGTCATCCTCACCGGCCACCCCAGCAAGGAGAGCATCCTCAAGAGCCGCGACCTGAAGGTCAGCGCTTACCTCACCAAGCCGGTGCCCCTGGCCCGGCTGCGCCGCCTGGCCGAGAGCGCCCTGAAGCGAGAGCGCTCCCTGGCGGAGCTGGACCTCCCCGAGGAGTACGCCGCGGCGCTGGCCGGCGACGGGCTGGTCGCCCCCCTCCTGGAGGGGGCGGTGTCCGTGGCCCTGGAGGACGTCTTCAAGCTGGCCGCCGCGGACCCCGCGCGGCTGGAGGGCGAGGGGCTGGAGCTGGCCGCCGGCTACCACACGGTCAACGACCTGGGCAAGATCGGCAAGCTGGAGGGGCGCGAGCCCGCGCTGCGCAAGGGCGCGCGGCTGGGCCCCGGCCAGCTCAAGGTGCTCCAGCGCTTCTGCCAGGACCGCTACGGCGGGGTGGTCGACGAGTCCGGCGGAGAGGTCAAGGCCCTGCTGATGAAGCGCACCCCCCAGCTGGCCGAGTGGCTGGCCGCCTCGCTGCTCCCCGACGAGGAGGCGCTGAGGGCGCTGCTGCGCCGCAACAAGCTGTGCCGCATGCTGCTGGACGGCGAGCTCGACGAGGGGCTGAGCCGCGCGATGGAGGCGATGCACGCGCTGGTCCGGCACGCCGACGCCGTCTTCGAGCTCTACCGGGCGCGGACCTCTGAGAACGGGCTGCCCGCGGAGCACGGCCTGGCCGTGGCCCTGCTGGCCGTGCTGGTGGGCTGCGACCTGGCCGCCGCCGGCGGGGGGGGGCTCGGCGAGCACACCGCGCTGGTCCTGGCCCTGGCCGGGTTCTTTCACGACGTGGGTGCGCTGGAGGGCGTTGAGTACGGCACCAAGGACTTCGCCAGGAGCTACGCGACCCACGCCGCCGACGGCTTCGGGGTGCTCAAGGGCGCCAAGCTGCCCGACGCGGTGCGCTACGCGGCCCGCGACCACCACAAGCCCGCCGGCGGGTGGAACTCGCCCTTCGACGCGGTCACCCGCGTCGTGCAGGTGGTCAACGACCTCGACAACATGACCCGCAAGAACGGGGTGCTGCTGGCCGGGGACGCCCTGGAGATGAGCGCCGCGGAGGTGGACCTCCGCGAGGCCTGCCGGGACATGCTCTTCGCCGCGCGCCGGGGAGCCTACCGCGAGAACGCCATCCACACCCTGATGCGCATCTGCGGATTGAGCTCGCTCTTCGAGTACTACCGCCAGGTGGAGGCCATCAAGAACAAGCCCTGCGCGGGGGTGATCCTCAGCCCCGACGGCGTGCACCCGGCCACCGCGGTGTGCGGCCTCGAGGGCTCCATCGCCCGGCACGAGGCGGCCACCTACTGCTCGGGGCGCAGCCCCACCAAGAGCCACGCGCACGAGGGGACCATGTACCACCGCTGCCTGAGCGGGCACGACGAGGTCAGCCAGCTCAACGCCAACATCAAGCACCTCGACGCGGTGACCAGGGAGAAGCTGGGTCTGGCCGCGCCCCAGGAGGAGGCCCGGCCCAAGGCGGAGAAGCCAGCGGGCGCCGGGGAGGCCGCGGCCCCCGCTGGCGGCGCGGGCGCCCCTCCCGGGGAGGCCGCCGCCGAGGGCGCTCCTGCCGGGGAGGCCGCCGCGGCCGAAAAGCCCGCCGGGGAAGAAGAGCTCTCCACCGAGTTCGAGGAAGAATAGCTCCCGGGTCCGCCCGGGAGCCGGCGGGCCGGGGCCGCCTACTCCAGATAGGAGAGGTCCACGCCCCCGGCGTCGCCCTGGACGGGGTTCTCGATGAGCTCCTCGTCGTCGATCAACCCGTCCTTGATATGCAGAATCCGGTCGGCGTAGACCGCCTTCTCGCGGTCGTGGGTCACCTGGATGACCGTGCGGCCCTTGCGGTTGAGCGCCCGGAAGATGTCCATCACCGCCAGGCCGGACTCGCTGTCGAGGTTGCCGGTGGGCTCGTCGGCCAGGACGATGGCCGGGTCGGTCACCAGCGCGCGGGCGATGGCCGCCCGCTGGATCTGCCCGCCGGAGAGCTGGGTGGGCAGGTGGCTGGTGCGGTCGCCCAGGCCCAGGGCGTTCAGGGCCGCCTCGGCCCGCCGCCGCCGCTCGGCCGGCGGAACCCTCATGTACACCAGCGGGAGCTGCACGTTGGTGAGGATGTCGTCGGCGGAGAGCATGTTGAAGCGCTGGAAGACCATCCCGATGCGGCGGCCGCGCAGCCGGGAGAGCTCCCGGTCGTTGAGCCTCTCGATGGCGCGGCCCTCCAGGATGTAGCGGCCGGAGGTCGGCCGGTGCAGGCAGGCCAGGACGTGCAGCAGGGTGCTCTTGCCCGAGCCGGACGGGCCCATGATGGAGACGAACTCGCCGCTGCGCACGGTGAAGCTCACCCCGGCCAGGGCCAGCACCTCGCCGGTCCCGGACCCGTAGGTCTTGGTGGCCTCGACTATCTCGACTAGGGCGCCGTCGCCGGCCACTGGGTTATTCCCTTCCTGCCTTCCGGCAAGAGCACCTTGTCTCCCTCCGCCAGCCCCGAGGAGATCACCGCCTCGTCCTCGGTGCTGGCCGCGACCGTGACGGACACCTCCCGGGCCCGGCCGCCCGCCAGCACGCGGGCGAAGGGCCGGCCCTCCTTCCAGACCAGCGCGGCCAGGGGCACGGTCAGGGCCGCGTCGAACTGGCGGACGACGATCTCCACCTCGGCGCTGGAGCCCAGCCGGGGCTGCTCGGCGCCGGCGGGGACCTCCAGGTCGAGCAGCACCCTGACCACGTTGACCCCGGCGCTTCCGCTCTTCTCCATGGCCAGCGAGCCCAGCAGGCGGTTCTTGTCGTCGGCGAAGATGGCGATCTCGGAGACCTCCGCGCGGTAGACCCTGCCGGGGTGGCTCTTGAGGCGCACGGCGGCCTCCTGGCCGAGCCCGACCCTGACGATGTCCCGCTCGTTGATGTGCACGCGCACGCGCAGCTCGGAGATGTCCGCCATCTTCATCAGCTCGCGGCCGCGGCGGTGGGTCTCGCCGACCTGCACGGGGCTGAGGTCGCTGCCCCCCTTCCAGACGTCGACCAGGGCGACCACCCCGTCGATGGGGCTGAGCGCCGCCGCGCCGGCGATGTCCTTCTCGATGCGGGCCAGGCGCTTGCGGTAGACGTCGTGGCGGACCTTGGCCACCGCCACCTGCTCGACGGCGCCGGCGGCGTCGGCAACGGCGCCGAACTTGGCCTGGGCCAGGGCCATCTCCGCCTTCTTGACGGAGACCTCCCGGGCGCGGACCGTCTCCGGCGCGGTGCCGGCGGTGACCTCGCGGTGCGCGGCAGCCGCGCGCACCAGCTGGGCCCGGGCGCGGAGCAGGGCCAGCCGCGCGGCCTTGGCCTTGGCCTCGGAGACGAAGCCCCTAGCGGCCAGGTCGCGGAGGGACTTCTCGTCGGCCTCGGCGCGCTCGGCGCGCAGGCGGTCGGCGGCCAGGTTCAGGTCGGCCAGCTTCTTCTCGTCGGCGGTGGGCCGGCCCTTGGCTTCGGCCAGGCGCTGGCGGGCGATGCCCAGGTTGAGCTCGGCGATGCGCACCGCAGCCTCGCCCTTCTTCTTCATGGCCCGGGCCACCGCCTGGTTGGTGGCCAGGCGCCCGGCCAGGCCCACGCCGGCGCGGCGGTCCTCGTCCAGGCGGGCCTCGAGGCTCTCGGTGCTCATCTTCAGGACCGCTTGGCCTGTCTTGGCCTTGGTGCCCTCGCCGGCCACCCAGATGACCTCGCCGGAGAGCGGCGCCAGCACCGCGCGCACCGAGCGGGCCTCGAGATCGCCGAACTCCACCAGGCGCACGGTCACCGGGTGCGGCCGGACGGTCATGAAGCGGCCGGAGGCCCGGTCCCCGCCGAGCCCGCAGGCGGCGACGATGGCCAGGACGACGGCCAGCAGGGCCGCGGCGGCGATGAGGGCGCGCTTCACTTCGGCTCCCTCCCCTCGGCGGGCGGCGGAGCGGCCGCCGGCGGGGCCGCGCCCGGGGGGCGGCCGGGGTAGAGCAGGTCGCCCTCGCGGACCGCTCCGGCGATGGCCGCCTCGAACTTGGTGGCGGCCAGGACCTTGACGACGCACTCCTGGAAGCCCTTCCCGGTCTTGACGTAGACCGTGGCGGTGGAGGCCGGCGGGGCGCCGTCGGGCTTGCGCCCGCGGCGGCCGCTGTTGCGGGCGGAGCTGCCGGGGCCGCG
Organism: uncultured Planctomycetia bacterium; assembly: GCA_964581145.1. Taxonomy (GTDB): domain Bacteria; phylum Planctomycetota; class SZUA-567; order JAKLDR01; family JAKLDR01; genus CAZONU01. The sequence goes on along the minus strand of CAZONU010000022.1, from coordinate 1,036 downwards.
GGGGGCGGCGGCGGAGCGCTGGCCGACCAGCGCGGTGCGCGGGACGATGATGGCGTTCTGGACCCGGCGGAGGATCAGCTCGGCCTCGGCGCTGAAGCCGGGCTTGAGCCGGGGGTGGGCCCCGTCCAGCTCGACCTCGGCCTCGAAGACCTGGCGCTCGGCGCGGCCCAGCTTGCCGGCGGTGGAGGGGTCCAGGCCCTCGAACTCGTCGCGTCCGACGGTGCTGATCTTGGCGAGGTGGGCCTTGAAGACCGCCTCCGGCAGGGCCCGCACCCGGACCCGCGCGCGGGCCTTGCCGAGGGCCTCCAGCTGGCGCACCGAGCTGGAGGGCACCTGGATGGTGACCTTCATGCGGGACAGGTCGGGAATGCTCATTACCGTGGCGCCCTGCCAGACGTGACGGCCGGGCTGCCAGGCGCCCCCCCAGCGGCGCTTGCCGTGGAGCACCACCCCGTCGTTGGGCGCGCGGGCCTGGTACTGGAAGAGCTGGCGCTTGGCCTCCGCGAGCTTCTCCTTCTCGCGCTCCAGGCGGCGGGTGAAGCGGGCCAGCTTGGTGCCGGTCCACTCCTTGGTGACCTGGATGTTCTTCTCCGCGGAGCGCTCGGAGAGGCGCGCGGTTTCCACCCGGATGGCCGCCTCCTGCTTAGCGGAGGCGGTGGGCCCGGCCTGGACGCGCTTGAGGCTGGCCCGGGCGGCGGCCAGGTCCGCGCGGGCGCGGGCCAGCTCGAGCTCCACGGAGCGCAGCTCGTCGCGGGCGGCATAGCCGGCCTCGACCAGCTCCTTGATGAGCTCCACCGACTCGCTCGCGGCCTTGACCAGCGCTTCGGCGAGCTTGAACTTGCTTCCGGCGTCGGCCAGCTCGCGCGCGGTGGGGCGGGCCAGCAGCTCCTTGAGCCGGGAACGCTCCAGCTCGTGGTTGAGCTTGGCGGACTCGTGCCGGAGCTTGGCGCGCCGGCGGTGCTTCTCCACCTCCTGCTTCACCTGGCGGAGTTCCGCGGCGCGGACCTCCACGTCGGCTTGGTGCTCGCGGATGGAG
>CAZONU010000021.1:18996-24800 GCA_964581145.1 uncultured Planctomycetia bacterium | reverse complement strand
TGCCCAGCAGGGTGAAGGCGGCGCGCTCCTTGATTATCTTCAGGCACTCGGCGGGCTTGGGGCCGTAACCGATCACGTCGCCCAGGCTGATGATCCGGTCGACCTTGCGATTCTCGATGTCCGCCAGGACCGCCTCGAGGGCCGCGAGGTTCCCGTGGACGTCGCTGAGAATGGCGTCCATCAGAGGACCTGTATCTCCGGGCCCGGTCGCGGGGTCTTGGCGTCCTCGTCGAAGGAGGAGCCCTTCTTCTCGTCGGGCAGCTTGGGCAGGCCGTCGTCGTCGAGCTCGACGACCTCCTCGGGCTCGAGCAGCGCTTCATCGTAAAGGTCGGCGGCGGCGGGCTCCGCGGCTTCCGCGGGCTCCGTGACTTTCTCCGCCTCGGCTTCCTCGGCGACCTCGGCCGGCTTGACCGGTTCGGCCCCCTCCGGTTCGGCCGCGACCGGTTCCGCTTTGACCGGCTCCGCCGCGACCGGTTTCGCCTTCTCCGGCTCGGCTCTCACCGGCTTGGCTTTCGCGGGCCTGGCTTTCGGCGGCTTGGCCTTCGCCGGCTTGGCCTTGGGCGGCTTGGGCTTCTCCGGCTCGGCTTCCTCGGGCTCAGCTTCTGCCGATTCCGCTTCCTCCGGCTTGGGAGCCTCGGCCTCTTCTTTGGCTGCTTCCTTGGCCTCTTCCCCGGCTTCTTCCTTCTCCGAAGCGTCCTCGGCCGGCTTGGGTTCGTCGAAGGCGCCCTCGGGTATCAGCAGCGCGTCGGTGCTGTAGTCGTCGGCCTCCTCCTCGACCTCCACCGGCACGGCCTCCTCGGCGGGGGCCGGCTCCTCGGGCTCCGCCGGCGCTTCGTCCTCTGCCGGCTTCTCCGCCTCCGGCAGCTCCTTGGTCTTCGCGGACTCCCCGGGCTCGGGCGGGGCCGGCTTCCCGGCTTCGGCCGGCTCCTTGGCGCCGCTGGGCTTCTGCAGCTCCGCCGGAGCGGGCTCGCTTTCGGCGAGCTCCGCGGCCAGCCTGGAGACCTCCTCGGCGGAGGTCCCTTCCTTGGAGTCCTCGGCCCGCTCCCCGGCGGTGGCCACCACCGCGGCGGCGTCGGCCGCGGCCAGCTCCTTGGCCATGCACTCCTTGCAGACCAGCTCGCCCTTCACCTTCCGGGCTTTGCCGGAGGCCAGGTCCGGGGCGGGGATGCTCCCCGAGCAGCGCGCGCAGAACTCCAGGGGCCGGGCCTCGGCGCCCTCCGGCGGCTTGGGGCCCGCCTTGCCCAGGTCGGGGGGAGCCGTCTCGCCGGGAGCCATGCGCTTGGTCTCGGCGTCCTCGAAGCGCTCGGTCTGGTGGAACTCCAGCTCGGTGAGGCCCAGCCGGAGCTTGTCGCCGTCCTGTATCTGGCCCTCGACGACCTTGGCGTCATTGACGAAGATGCCGTTGGAACTGCCCAGATCCTTGATGACGTAGCCGGTCTGGCCGGCGCTGATCACGCAGTGCCGGCGGCTGATGCGCGGGTCGACAATGCAGACCTCGCAGTCGTTCACCCGGCCGACCACGTTGTCCCGGTCGGGACTGACCTGGAAAGTGCGGCCCTTGGTGCGCCCGGAGAGGATTACCAGACAGCTCATGCTCCTGCCGCCCTCCTTCCGGCCGGATTATAGGCCGCCCCGCGGGCCGTGTCAAAGCCGAGGTGAAGGTCAAAAAGGCCCTCTCAAGCCCGCGCGCGGCGGCGCCGATAATGTGTGAAACAGCCCGGCCTGCCGGCCCCTTCGAGGGAGAAGCGAGTTGCTTGAGTTCTACCGGAACCTTGTCGATGACCTTGGCGAGTGGCGCTGGGCGCTGTGGGCCGTCGTGGGCCTGGCCGGGATCGCGCTGGGCACCTGGCTGCTCGACCAGATATGGAAGCGGGCGCTGGTGCCCCTCACCAAGCGCACCCGGACCAGCCTGGACCGGCTGATCGTTCAGAGCATCCGCAGGCCGGCGCTGGCCCTGGCCTTCGCGGGCAGCGCCAAGCTGCTCTTCAGCTGGATCGTGCATCAGGCCCAGTTCAAGGCCGCCGCCGCGCTGGCCGAGCGGGCCGGCGAGGAGGGCACCGAGCTCGTCGGCCATTGGACCCGGGGCTTCGCGATCACCCTCACCAACGGGGCCCTGTACGTGGCCGTGACCCTGGCTGCCTGCGCGCTGGGCTACGCGCTGGTCACCGCGGTCTGCGACTGGTACCTGCTCAACGTGGCCTCCAAGACCAGCACCACCCTGGACAACGAGTTCGTGCCCGTCTTCCGGCGGATGGCCAAGGTGGTGGTGCTCTTCGTGGGGGTGACCGTCATCCTGGGGCACTTCGACGTGCCGATAACCTCGCTGCTGGGCGCGGCGGGCTTCGCCTCGCTGGCCGTGGCCCTGGCCGCTCAGGAGACGGTGGCCAACATGATCTCCGGCTTCACCATCCTGGTGGACCGCCCCTTCCGGCTGGGCGACCGCGTGGAGCTGGCCGACGGGACCGTCGGCGACGTGACCGAGGTGGGCCTGCGCAGCACCAAGATCCTCTCCTTCGACAGCACCCAGCTGATCATCCCCAACAAGCAGATCTCCACCGCGCGGATCATCAACCACAGCTACCCGGACACCAAGGTCAAGATCCGCAAGGACTACACCGTGGCCTACGGCTCGGACCTGGACAAGGTTAAGGCCACGCTGGTGGAGATCGCCAGGGGCCACCCCAAGGTGCTGGCCGAGCCCCCGCCGGCGGTCTACTTCACGGACTTCGGCGACAGCGCGCTGGTCTTCAAGCTGATATGCTGGGTGGGCGACTACAAGGAGAAGTTCGCCGCCACCGACGAGATCAACATGGAGGTCAGCCGCCGCTTCGCCCAGGAGAACATCGAGATACCCTTCCCGCAGCGGGACATCCACGTCCGCAGCGGCGGCCTGGCCGCCTCCTGAGCGGGCCTGCTACATCTCGCCGTACTTCAGCCCCGCCTCGATGTAGCGAATCGCGTTGGCGGTGAAGCGATCGCCGGGCCGCTCGTGGGGTCCGGCGGAAACGTCCAGGACCAGGTTCTGCCTGCCGCCGTCCTCGATGGCGTGCCTGACCAGCTCCTCGATCTCGTCGGGCGAACGGGTCTCCATGTCCAGGAATTCGATGTTGCCGAAGAAGACCAGCCGGCCGGCGTAGCGCTCCTTGATCTCGGCGAGCTCGGCGTCGCCCTGCGGCGGGGGCTCGGTGGGGTCGATGGAGTCCACGCCCATCTGGACCCAGGAGTCCAGGAAGCCGGCCACCCGGCCGTGGCAGTGAACGTGAATGCGGTTGCGCGAGTCGGCCGCCTTGATCCGGCGCATGATCTCCCCGTCGTAGGGGACCACCAGCTCCTGCCACTGCCTGGGCCCCATCATCGGCGGGCAGGCCCGCTCCACGCCGTTGAAGTGCCAGAAGGGCCCGACGCCCTGCTCCAGCAGGAAGTCGACCTTCTCGCCGGTGCGCCTCAGCCATTCGTCGGCCAGGTCTTTGAGAAGCCCCGGCTCGGTCAGCACCCACTCCAGGAGCTGCCCGTAGTCCATCATCCCCACCAGCATGGCCACCATGGAGTTGACGCCCGCGCCGCCGAGGGCGTTCTCGCCCAGGGCCGCGCGCTGCTTCCGGAAAGCCTCGAACCCGGCCGCGTCCGGCGGCTTGAACTCGTAGGGCACGCCCAGCATCTTCTCGACGTCGTCGGCCGACCGGATGGGCTTGTGCATGTCCCACCTGGTGAAGACGCCCTCCTCCTGGTCGTAGACCCACTTGAGGTCGCCCCCGGGAGCGTGCAGCAGCGTGGTCTGCCGGGTGCGCGTTTCGCTCAGCTTCTCGGGGGGCAGTTCCTCGACGTGCTCCGCGGGGGCCTCCAGGAAGCGCTGGTAGCTGACCGGCTCGAAGACCGGGGGGAACCTGACCGGGCTGTAAGTCTTGTTGAAGTCGCAGTGCCGTTCCACCAGCCGGGCGACCTTGCGGAAGTTCTCCTCGTCGCGCCAGTCGTCGAAGCGCTCGGAGTTTATGTCCTGGTGCGGGCGCCAGGGGATGGGCGGCATGACCGGCACGCGGTCCACGTCCTCCCGGCGATAGGTCCCGCAGATGCGCCTGCCCGATGCGGCGAGGTCGGCCATTGCGACGTTCCCTTCCTCCCGGGCTTCGCGGATTGCAGCGCCCGGCCGGCGAAGCTGCCCAGTCGCCCCGCCGCGGGAGCCCCCGGCTCAGCGCCCTCCGGCCAGCCAGTCGACCAGCTCTTTCCCGAAGACGTCGAGCACCAGCGGCACCTCCCGCCGGCGCGCCCGGTCGGTGGCGCGCTCCCGGGCCAGCCGGCCCAGCGCCCCGCCGAGCGCCACCGGATCAATGCTGGTTCCCTTCACCAGCGAGCGCAGCCGGCGGGCGTACTCCAGGCGCCGGGCCGCCGGGCGCAGCCCGGCCATGTCGCGAAGATCGGCCTCGCGGCGGCCGGAGTCGAGCTGGGCCAGCGCCCGCGCGGCAGCCGCCTTCCTGGCCTCGAGGCGCGGCTCGGCGCCCAGCGCCCCGCGCAAGGCCCGCAGAACCTCCTCCCGGGCTTGCAGCTGCTCCCGCCACGCGGCGGCCAGCGCGCGCGTCTCAAGGCCCAGGTAGGCCGGCGCGCGCGCCAGCAGGGCGGCCTCGTCGAGGGGCGCGCCGCCGCCGGAGCGCCCCAGCGAAGTCAGGAGCTCAACGGTGCCCCAGGCCAGGGCCGCGGCCAGGGCGATTCGCAGCAGCTTGACCACCGCCAGTCGGCGCGCGTACCCGGGCATGGGCGACTTCCTTCCGCGAGGGCCTCACCCTTGCGGTTCCGGCCCTCCCCGAGCATAATCGTCGGGCGTGGAGACTTCCCGTCAAGAGCCGCTCGGCCGCGGCCGGCTGTTCCTCGCGCTGCTCCTGGCCGCCGCCGCCGCGGCGCGCCTCTCGGCGACGCTGGCGCTGCCCGAGACGCGCTTCCCCGACTCCGGGACCTACGAGCGGCTGGCCGCTTCAATACGTGAAAAAGGCGAGCTGAAGGACGCGGGGGGGAACCGCGCGGCGGTGGCCCCTGGCTACCCGCTCTTCATCGCCGCCTGCCGGGAGACCCTCGGCGAGTCGAAGTTCGCCTACCGCTTTCCTCAATTGTTCCTGGGCGTGGGGACCGTGCTGGGCATCTACCTCCTGGCCCGCCGCCTGTGGGGAGAGCGCGCCGGCCTGGCCGCCGGCGCGCTGGCGGCCCTCGACCCCTTCGTCGTCTATTTCGAAACGCTGGAGCTCACCGAGGGCCCCGCGCTGTGCCTGCTGGTCTGGGCGGCGCTGGCCGCCTGGCACGCGCGGAAGAATGTCTGGGCGGCGCCCTGCGCCGGGGCGCTGTGCGCGCTGGCCGCGCTGGTCCGGCCGGGATGGCTGCTCCCCGGCCTGGTTCTGGCGGCGGGCGCGCTCCTCCTGCCCGGGGAAGATCGCCCGGACCGCAAAGCCGCGGCGCTCCGCGGGCTGCTCGCCGTCGGCGCGCTGCTCCTGGTCATGAGCCCCTGGTGGGTGCGCAACTATTACGTGTTGAACGCCTTTGTCCCGCTGAGCACCGGCGGCGGGCAGGCGCTATATGAGGGCAACTCGCCGAAGGCCACCGGCGGCCCGAGGGTGCCCCAGACCGTCGGCGCGCGCCTCCGCGGCGAGCCGCGCATGGACGAGCTGGAGCGCGACGAGCTCCTGGGCGCCGAGGCCCGCGGCTGGATCGCGGCCAACCCCGGGCGCTTCGCGAAGCTGGCCGCCGTCAAGTTCGGCCGCACCTGGAGCCCGGTGCCCAACGAGGCCGCCTACCTGCACGCCCAATGGCGTCGCTCGGTCACC
>CAZONU010000021.1:5919-18986 GCA_964581145.1 uncultured Planctomycetia bacterium | reverse complement strand
ACGACTGTGCTGCTCCTGGCCGCGGCCGGCCTGTGGCTGGCGCGCGGCCGGCGCGCGCGGGCGCTCTGGTGCCTGCTTCCCGCGCTGGTGGTGATCGCCGCGCATCTCTTCTTCATAGGCTCGGTGCGCTACCGGATGCCGGCCTGGCCCTTCCTGGAGGTCCTGGCCGGAGGGGGCCTGGCCGCGCTGCTCGCCCGGGTTGTCAAGAGGAAAGAGGTCCAGGCGTAGCGCTGCTTACCCCGGCTTGCCCCAGCCGCCGCCGCCGGGCGTGCGGATTATCAGCTCCTCGCCGGCCTCGGCGCGGTACGAGGCCCTGCCGGCCTGCCGCTCCTCAGTGCCGTCGGTCCTGATGCGGACGTTCTCGCCCTTCCGGCCGGGCTCTCCGCCGGCCATGCCGTAGGGGGCGCGCTCGCGACGCTCAGAAAGTATCGAAACCTCCAGGGGCTTGAGGAACTCGAAATGCCGGACGACCCCGTCGCCCCCCGGCCACCGGCCCGCGCCGCCCGAGCCGCGGCGCAGGCCGACCTCCTTGAGCCGCACCGGGTGGCGCACCTCCAGCACCTCGGGGTCGGTGATCCGCGTGTTGGTCATGTGGGTGTGGACGCCGCTGGCGCCGGCGTATCCCTCCGCTGCGCCGACGCCGCCGCTGATGGTCTCGTAATAGCCGAACTCATCGTCGCCGAAGGTGACGTTGTTCATGGTGCCCTGGCTGGCCGCGGCCAGGCCCAGCGCGCCGATGAGCACGTCGGTGATGCGCTGGCTGGTTTCTACATTGCCGCCGACCACCGCGCGCCCCGGCGAGGGGTTGAGCAGCGAGCGCTCGGGGACTTTAATAGTGATGGGCTCCAGGCAGCCCTCGTTGAGCGGTATGCGTTCGTGAACCAATGAGCGAAAAACGTAAAGCGCCGCCGCGCGGACCACCGCGCTGGTGGCGTTGAGGTTGCCCTGGCTTTCCGGGCCCGTGCCGGTGAAGTCCAGCGTCGCCGAGCTGCCGGAGACGGTTACCGTCACGCGGATCGCCGTGCCGTCATCCATGGCGTCCTCGAAGGCGTGCTCGCCGTCGGGGATGCGCGAGAGGGCCTCGCGGACCTGGCGGGCGGCGTTGTCGCGCACGTGGCCCATGTAGGCGGTGACCACCTCGCGGCCGTAATGCTCGACGAGCTCCGCGACCAGCCCCGCGCCGGCGTTATTGGCGGCGATCTGGGCCTCGAGGTCGGCGCGGTTGTCGGTCGCGTTGCGCGCGGTGCGGAAGAACTCCGCGAAGAGCTCCTCCTTGAAGCTGCCGCCGGCCACCAGGCGGACGTCCTCGAGAAGAATGCCCTCCTCTTCGAGCGTCTTCGAGAAGGCCGGCATGGAGCCGGGGGTGATGCCGCCCACGTCGGCGTGGTGCGCGCGGCTGGCCACGAAGAAGTCCGGCCTTTCACGCTCTGGGTCGAAAACCGGGGTGACCACGGTGATGTCCGGCAGGTGGGTGCCGCCGCGGAAGGGATTGTTGGTCACGAAGACGTCGCCCGCTCGCATCCGGGGCCAGGCGGCCGTCACCGCGCGGACGCTCTCGCCCATGGCCCCCAGGTGCACGGGGATATGCGGCGCGTTGGCCACCAGGCGTCCGCCGGAGTCGAAGACCGCGCAGGAGAAGTCCAGCCGCTCCTTGATGTTGGTGGAGACCGCCGTGCGCCGCAGGATGCCGCCCATCTGCTCGGCGATGGACATGAACAGGTTGTTGAAGACCTCCAGGGCCACGGGGTCGACCTGAGTGGTCCTGCGGGGCGCCGGGGCCGGCTTGGCGGCGCCGGGCTCGAGGATCACGTTGGCCCGCCCGTCGAGCGCCGCGGTGAAGCCGGGCTCGACCACGACGGTGCCTATGGGCTCCAGGATGATGGCCGGCCCGGCCAGGCGCGCGCCGGGCTCGAGTTCCTCCCGCCGGAAGACCGGGGTGCGCATTTCCTCGCCGCCGAAGACCGCGGTCGTGAAGCGCTCCGGCGCAGGCTCGTATTCCGCCGGGCCGGATTGAGACAATTCCGGGGCGGGCACGTCGGAGCGCCCGGCGGCCTCGACGCGGCACTGGACCACCTCCACGGCGCGCGTCTCGCGCACGTAGCCGTAGAGCTGCTGATACTGCGCGGTGAACTCGCGGAGGTAGTCGCCGTCGGCGGGCCGGGTCACGGTGATGGGCGTTTCCGTTCCCCGGTAGCGGAGGTCCAGCTTGCGCTTCAGGCGTATGTCTTCCGGAGAGAAGCCCTGGGCGGCGACGGCCTCGCGGCCCTCGCCCTCCAGGCGCGCGAAGACCCCCTCCAGCGCGGCCAGCGTCCCGCCATCAAGCTCACGTCCGCCAGCCGGCGCCGAGCGCTCCCAGATGGTGTCGGCCAGGCCCATCCCGAAGGCGGAGAGCACCCCGGCCAGGGGGTGGAGCAGCACCTTCCTGATCCCCAGGTGGCGGGCCACCGCGCAGGCGTGCTGGCCGCCGGCGCCGCCGAAGCAGCAGAGCACGTACTCGCGCACGTCGTGCCCGCGGGCCACGGAGATCTCCTTGATGGCCTGGGCCATTCGGAGGTTGAGGACCTCCAGGAAGCCTTCGGCCACCTGGTAAGCGCTCATCTCCCGGCCGCCGGCGCAGCACTCCCGCCGTATCTCCTCGACGCGCGCCCCGACCCGCGCGCGGTCCAGCTCAAACGGGAAGTTCTCCGGCAGCAGGCGCCCCAGGAAGAGGTTCACGTCGGTGACCGCCAGTTCGGAAGCCTTGGGCGCGCCGCTCTCGTCGCGGAGGTCGTAGCACAGCGGGCCGGGGTCGGAGCCGGCGCTCTCCGGGCCGACAACCAGGCGCCCGGCGGCCAGCTTGCAGATCGAACCGCCCCCGGCGGCGATGGTGTGAATCAGGATCATCGGCGCCCTGACCCGCACCCCGGCGGTCACGCTCTCGTAGACGCGGTCGAAGGCCCCGTCGAAGCGGGAGACGTCGGTGGAGGTGCCGCCCATGTCGAAGCCGATCACCCTGGGAAAGCCGAACCACCCGCCCAGCCGGGCGAAGGCCACCACCCCGGCCGCCGGGCCCGAGAGGATGGCGTTGTGCCCGCGGAAGGCGGCCGCCTCGGTCAGCCCGCCGCCCGACTGCATCATCTTTATCTCCGAGCCGGGCAGCGACTCGGCCAGGTGCGCCAGGTAGGCGGTCAGCAGCGGCGTGAGGTAGGCGTCCACGGTGGTGGTGTCCCCGCGCGCGGTGAGCCCGATCTCCGGGCAGACCTCGTGCGACGTGGACACCTGCGCGAAGCCCAGCTCGCGGGCGATATCCGCGACCAGCTCTTCATGTTGCGGAAAGGCGTAGCCGTGCAGGAAGACCACCGCGAGCCCGGTGATGCCCCCGGCCCTGAGCCCCTCCAGCTGCCCCCGGACCTCCTCCGGGTCGTGGGCCTTGAGGACTTCGCCGGCGGCGGAGACGCGCTCTGCCACCTCCACGACGGCGCTGTAGAGCACCGCGGGCTTAGTGACCCGCACCTCGAAAAGCTCCGGGCGCTGCTGGGTGCCGATGGCCAGCGCGTCGGCGAAGCCCCTGGTGATGACCAGCGCGTGGGCCCGGCCGGTGCGCTCCAGGAGCGCGTTGGTGGCGATGGTCGTGCCCATCTTGGCGACGCACGCGGGAATCGGCGCGCCGGCGGGCAGGCCCAGGAGCGCGCGGATGCCCTCCAGCGGCGCCTCGTCGGAGGAGAGCACCTTGGTGGAGGTGACCGCCCCCTCGGGCGAGCGCGCCAGGCAGTCGGTGAAGGTCCCCCCGCGGTCGATCCAGAACTGCCAGCCGCTTCTCCGGTCCACGCCTTCCACCCTCGCTCGGTGAGTGTCGCTGAGACGCCCGGCAACTTATATGCGCGCCGGGGCGCTGATTCAACGGGCAAAAGGCGCGGGAGGAGCGCCCGGTTGACGCCGCGGCCTCCAAACCTAGAATGGCCCCGCTCCGGGCAGTATCGTGCCGCCGTCCGGTCGCATGAACCAGGACCCTCGCGCGCCCAAGCTGGCGGCGGGAGAAGGAGAGAACCTATGACGTTCGTCACGATCATAGTGGCGGTGGTCGCCGGGCTGGTGTTCCTGGTCCTTCTGGCCGGGGGCATCGGACTGATCATCTGGCTGGCCACGCGCAAGAAAGACCCCCCCACTGCGCAGGCCGTCCCCACGGCCCCGGCAGCCGCGGCGGCGCCGCCACCGCCTCCCGCTCCCGCCCCCCCGGCGCCAGCCCCATCCGCGGAGCCGACCGCCGCTCCCGCCGAGGGCGCAGGAGATCCCCCGGAGCAGGCTTCGCCCGCGGCTCCCGAGCAGCCGGCGGCGGCGCCGCCTCCGCCCCCGGCGGCGGAAGGCACTGCCCAAGCCGCGGTGCCGACCGCGGCGCAGGTGGTCGCCCAGCCGGCCGCGGCGCCGGCCCAGCCCAAGAAGAAGAGCAAGTGGCCCTGCTGCCTGGGATGCTTCGGCGCGCTGGTACTGGTCCTGCTGGTCGCCGGGGGCGTCGTCGCCTGCATCTACTGGGACCAGGTCGGCGACCTGCTCTTCTACAAGCCCCCGGCCCAGGCGGAGCCGGAGATCGACGAGGGGGTCCAGGGCACCTTCGAGGAGTTCCCCCTGGACGACGGCTTCGAGGTCGTCAACGTCACCGGCGTCGTCGCCGACAGCGACCTCTCCGGCGCGGAGTCCGCCGGCGGGGCCAATCCCGAAACCAGGCGGCTGGTGCGCCGGAAGCTGGAGCAGGTCCTGCCCGGCAGGCGGCTGCCGCGGGGCGTGGCCAAGCGGAACCTGACCGCCGTCGCCGACGTAACCCTGGCAGTCTACCGCAGGAAGTCGGAAGGCTATCGGCGAAGCCCTGCGGCCTACAGGCAGCCCTCCCGCTACAGCGAGCGCTTCTCCGGCGACCCGGTGTACGTCTGCGCCGGCAAGACCCGCACCGCCGCCGCGGCCCGCGCCAGGGTGGAATCGCTCCACGCGAAAACCCTCCAGGCCGAGCGCAGCTACGACTCCTCGACCCGATCCACGAGCGTGCGGGTCACCGCCGCGGGCGGCAGGGTCTACGCCGGCTACAAGGTGGTCAGCCGCAAGCACGTCACCGTGCTGGTTTACCGGGTGAACGCCGGCGTCTTCCTGGTGTTCAGGGCCAGCCGGGCCATGGAGAAGGAGGTCGAGAAGCTCGCCCGGCAGTGCGGCAGGAACCGCGGCCTGGAAGGCGACCCCGGCACCCGGGAGAGCATCCGCCCGCTGCCCAGCTCGCTCAAGCCGGCGGGCCTGACCTTCCTGGGGCTGTATGCCCGGCAGATCGACCAGAACTACGTGGAGGAGAAGGGTGAGGCCCAGTGGGCCCGGGAGATGCTGGGCACCTGGTGCACCGACGCCTATTACATGAACAGGAACGGCAACTTCATCCAGGTGGCCTACTTCAACACCAAGGACGTCTCCAAGGCGGTGCGGGTCTACGACGGGCTCTACTCCATCTCCAGGGCCGCCTCCCAGGACGCCCGGAAGGTCCAGGTCAAGAAGCGCACCGGCTGGTACACCGATTCCGGCGAGCTCAACTTCCGGACCGGCTGGTTCATCAACGCGGTCAAGGGCCACCCCAAGATGAGCGCGGAGGAGCTCAGGAAGATCGCGGAGCTCCTGCAGATGTGAGCCCCGCTGGCCTGTTGACTCCCCGGCCCGGCGGGCATAGAATCCCCGCGGGAGGAACCCATGCTCGGCGTCGATCTCTGGCCGCTGTACTTGGTGACCGCGCTTTCCGCGCTGGTCGGCCTGGTGCTGCTCCTGGTCCCGCTGCGGGGCACCTGGCGCTGGCTCAGGACCCGGGGAGGCCCGGACCCCGAGAAGCGCGCGGCGCGCCCCGGCCTGAGCGCCTGCGCGGCGGAGCTGCTGGGGGGCATAACCCTCATCTCCGTGGCGGTGGCCGGGGTCAGCCTGATGACCGCCATCGCCAGCTACCGGGCGCTCTCGGAGAGGACCAAGTGCGCCGAGGTGCTGGCCTGGCCGATCAAGAACCAGCCGCAACGCATATACCTGGAATACTATCCCGTGGTCGACGGCTTGAAGCAGCCCAAGGAGACCTACTTCGTCAACGGCGACCAGTGGCGCATGGAGGGCCACATCCTCAGGTGGTCGAAGCCGCTGCGCCTGCTGGGGCTCAAGACCTGCTACCGGCTGACCCGCCTCGACGGGCGCTTCTACAGCGTCGAGCCCCCCCCGGGGAAGCGCCTCAGGGCCTACCCCCTCGGCGGCGAGAGCGGCGAGAGAGACTGGCTCTGGACCTACCTCCGGAAAAACGAATACCGCCTGCCGGGGGTGGAGGGGGTCGGGGGCAAGGGCGTCTACCGGGAGCCCAAGAAGGGCGTGGTCTTCGAGGTCTGGGTCACCCCCGACGGCTGGGACATCGCCGAGCGGCGCTAGGCAGCGTCTCCCTCTAGATAACCAGCACCGCGTCGCCGGAAACGCGGCTCTCCTTCACGGCCAGCAGGACCGCGTTGGCCTCCTCCAGCGGGAACGTGACCACGTCCGTGCGGACGGGAATCTCGGCGGCCAGCTCCAAGAGTTCGCGGGCGTCCTCGCGCGTCGAGTTGGCCACGCTGCGCACGGTCCTTTCCCGATACAGCAGCTCGTAGGGCATCTCGGGGATCGGAGACATGTGAATCCCCGCCAGGGCCAGCGTCCCGCCGGGGGCCAGGACCGCGAGCGCCGCGGGCACCAGTTCCCCCGCCGGCGCGAAGATGATCCCCGCATTGAGCTTCTCGGGCGGGGCCTCGCCGGCCTTGCCGACCCACTCGGCGCCCAGCCGCCGGGCGTGCTCCTGGTGCTCCGGCGAGCGGGTGAAGACGAAAACGCGGCAGCCCAGGTGCCGGGCGACCTGTATCGTCACGTGCGCGGAGTTTCCGAAGCCGTAGAGGCCCAGGACATCGCCGCGCTTCGCCTCGCTGAGCCGGAAAGCGCGATAGCCGACCACCCCGCCGCAGAGCAGCGGCGTTGTTTCGGCGTCGGAGAGGTCCCCTGGCAACCGGTAGGCGAAGTCCGCCGCCGCGATCATGCGCTCGGCGTAGCCGCCGTCGAGGTGAAGCCCGGTGAACTCGGCCCCCTCACAGAGGTTCTCGCGGCCCGTGGTGCAGGGGGCGCACTTTCCGCACGTATTTCCGAGCCAGATGGCCCCGGCGCGGTCGCCCTTCTTGAACGTGCTTACGCCCTCGCCGACCGCATCGACGACGCCGACCACCTGGTGGCCGGGGACCACCGGGAGCCTGGGCAGCGCCAGGTCGCCCTCGACGGTGTGCAGGTCGGTGCGGCAGGCCCCGCAGGCCGCCACCTTAATGCGTATCTGGCCCGGCCCCGGCTCGGGCACGGGAAGGTCGACCAGCTCCAGCGGCCGCTCCTCGACGGGCCGGGGCGCGCGGAGGACCTGGGCTTTCAACGCCTAACCCCGCGCCGCCGGGCCGTGGGCCTCGTCCAGGAACGCTTCTATGTTCGCCAGCGGCGTGCCCCCGGTGATGCCGTTGCCGGAGGCCAGGACCAGCCCGCCCTCCGGCCGGTTGAATGTCTTTATCATCTCGCGGACCTCGGCGCGGACCTCGCCGGGCGAGCCCTCCTGAAGAAGGTGCTGCACGTCGAAGCCCGCCCACCAGGAGATGCGCCCGCCGAAGCGCTCGGCGACCCGGGGCCAGTCCATGGTGTGCTTCTGCACCGGGTGGAAGGCGTCCACTCCGGCCGCGATGAGCTCCTCCATGACGTCGGTGTTGTTGCCGCAGGAGTGCAGCCAGAAGTGCATGTCCATCTCGTGGACCGCGCCGACGACTTCCTTGTAGTAAGGCAGCATGAACTCCCCGAACTGGCCGGGGGTCACGTTCAGCGCGCGCTGGTTGCCGAGGTCGTCGGAGCTCTGGATTCCGTCGGGGCTGAGTTCCTCGCGCGCGCGGCGGTAGACCGCGACGTAGGTGTCGGCCAGGTAGCGGTGCAGCCGGTGGACTTTTTCCGGGTGGTCGTAGTAGTCCAACATCAAGTTTTCCATGCCCCGGACCTGCCAGGGCCGCTCGAAGAAGAGCCGCCAGTAGACGGCCAGGACGTAGCGGCCCCCATCGCGGGCCCGCTGTGCCTTCTCTGCAGCCTCGGAAAAGTCCAGGTCGTCCGCCGCGGGGCTTCTCTCGATGAACTCGTCCAGGCCGGCCCAGTCGGGAAGCAGCGCGGCCGAGTCGTGGGCCCGGGGCCCGCTGTTCCCCTCCTTCTTCCACGAGAAGGGCACCTCGTGCCACTCGATGGACGGCATCATTACGCGGACAACGTCGTCCGGGTAGCGCTCTTCGAGGCCGCGCAGTGCCGCCTCGCCGTGATGCTCGGCCAGCCCCTCGCCCCACCAGGTGCACAGGCAGGTGGGCACGACTCCCGGGCTTCTTCTCTCAATGGCCTTGATCACCGTCTGGCGATCGAGCGGGGGGCGTTCAGCGGGCATGATTAGCTCCTTCACCAATGCCTCGCCGCCCCTATACCGCGCCCGGCCGCGGAAGTCAAACGCAGCTCGCGCCGGCTTGACGCGCGACCGCCTCCGGCGAGAATCCCCCCGGAGGCGAACATGAGAGCGAGAATCGCGGTAGTGACATTGGCCTTGGCCGCGCTGGGCGGCGCGGCGGCCGGCGGAGAGAAGCAGAAGCTCCCCGTGCCGGCGCTGCCGTTTTACAAAAGGAAGGCCCCGCCGCTGCCCGCGCCGGAGGGCAGGGTCGTCGAGGTCCGCACCGTCGCCGGGCTGATGAAGGCCTGCGACCGGCCTACCGCGGGCACCACGGTCACCCTCGCCGACGGCCGCTACAACCTCACCCGGCTGATCCGGCTGCGGGGCATGAAGAACGTCACTATCCGCGGCAAGTCCGGCGACCGGAACAAGGTGATTCTCGACGGCTCGGGGGTCAAGAAGGGCGAGCTGATCTGGTTCGAGAGCTGCGACCGGGTCACCGTCGCCGACCTCACCCTCCAGAACGCGCGGGTGCACGGCTTCACCGTGAAGGGCGAGTCGGGCGCCCAGCGGGTGCGCATCTACAACTGCCGGGTCCGCAACTGCTGGGAGCGCTACGTCAAGGGCACCGCGCCCTACGACAAGGAGCGCAGGCCGGCCAAGGCGCCCGACGAGGCCGTCCTCAAGGTCCGGCCGGCCGGCGGGCGCGTCGAGTGGTGCCTCTTCGAGCAGGACCATCCCAAGAAGCAGAAGGACTGGACCGGGGGCAACTACATCGGCGGCATCGACATGATGTGGCTCAAGAACTGGGTCATCAGCGACAACGTGTTTCTGGGCATCCGCGGCAGGACCGGCGAGGGCCGCGGGGCGATCTTCATATGGAACAACTCCGAGGACGTGCTGGTCGAGCGCAACCTGATCGCCGGCTGCGACACGGGCATCGCCCTGGGGAACCCCTCCGGGGCCAAGCTGCACGTGATCCGCGGCACCGTGTGCAACAACTTCGTGGTGCGGGGCGCCTACAAGGCCGTGGAGCTGGTCCGTACCAGGGACTGCAAGGTCTACAACAACACGGTCTGGAGCAAGGACGCGGGGTGGGACCGGACCTTCCACCTCTTCCAGGGCACCGCCGGCGCGGAGGTCTTCAACAACCTGGTGCGCGGCAGGCTGCGGGTCGACGGGAAGGGCGCCAGGCTGGTGGCCGGCAACCTCACCGGGGACATGGCCGGCTTCTTCAGGGCGCCGGAGAAGGGCGACCTGCACCTCGCCCCCAAGGGCGCCGCCGCGGCCAGGGGCAAGGGTCGCGCGGTCCCGGAGGGCGTAACAGACTTCGACGGCCAGCCGCGGGCCGGGCGCGTGGACCTGGGCGCGGACCAGTTGGACAAGTAGGCAATCCCGCAATATCCCGCCGCGGCGCCTGGTTGTCCATGAATGAGTGCCTGCCCGAATCGCCCCCTCCCGTCGAAATCCCCTTGACGCTCCCGATCCCCGCCTATAATCTCTAACCGCAAGGCCGGTGGGCGATTAGCTCAGTTGGCTAGAGCATCAGCTCGACAAGCTGGGGGTCGCTGGTTCAAGTCCAGCATCGCCCACCACTGCCTGCTCGCGCGTTCCCCCGGGGGAGCCGCGAAAAGCCGAGGCGCCCGCGGTCGAAGCACGGCCCCCGTTCCTGGGCGGCCGACCCGTAGAGGAGCCCGGCGGATGGAGGTAAGTCCGTACAGCGAAAGTCACGCTGCCTGACGGGAAGGAACTGTCCCTGCGTGACGGGGCCAGCGGCGCCGACCTGGCCAAAGAGCTCGGCGGCAAGTGGCCCGACCGCGCGGTGGGCGCGGAATCCGGCGGCGAGCTCCGCGACCTCGGCCGCGAGCTCCCCGACGGCGCTACCGTCAGGCTGGTCGCCGAGAACTCGCCGGAGGGGCGCGGGATGCTGCGCCACTCGGCCGCGCACGTCATGGCCGCGGCCATTCAACGCGTTATTCCCGGGACCAGGCTGGCCATCGGCCCAGCCATCGAGAACGGCTTCTACTACGACGTCGACGCGCCCCGGCGCATAACCCAGGAGGACTTCCCGGCCATCGAGAAAGAAATGGCCGCGCTGATCGAGGCCGATGAACCTTTCACGCGTTCGGAGCGCGACCGCGCCGCGGCGCTGGCCGAGGCCGAGTCTTCCGGCGACAAGTTCAAGGCCGAGCTGATCCGCGACCTGCCCGAGGGCGAGACGCTCAGCTTTTACAGGTGCGGGGAGTTCGAGGACCTCTGCCGCGGCCCGCACTTGCCCTCCACGGGGAGAGTCCGGGCGGTGAAGCTGCTCTCGGTGGCGGGGGCCTACTGGCGCGGCGACGCGGAGCGCGAGCAGCTCCAGCGCGTCTACGGAACGGCCTTCGAGGATCCCAAGGAGCTCAAGAAGCACCTGGCCTTCCTGGTGGAGGCCAGGAAGCGCGACCACCGCGCCCTGGCCAGGCAGCTGGACCTCTACAGCGTGGACGCGGAGATCGGCCCGGGGCTGATCCTCTGGCACCCCAAGCTGGCCCTGGTCCGGCACCTCATCGAGAACTTCTGGTGGACCGAGCACCTGGCCCGCGGCTACTGGCCGGTCTACACCCCGCACATCGCCAGCGAGAGGGTCTACCAGACCAGCGGGCACCTCGAGAACTACGCCGAGATGATGTACGCGCCGATGGAAATCGACAAGATGCCCTACCGGGTCAAGCCCATGAACTGCCCGGCGCACATCAAGATCTACCAGACTTCCAAGAGGAGCTACCGCGAGCTGCCCCTGCGCTATGCCGAGCTGGGCACCGTCTACCGCTACGAGCCCTCGGGCACGCTCCACGGCATGCTCCGGGTGCGCGGCTTCACCCAGGACGACTCGCACATCTTCTGCACCCGCGAGCAGCTCGCCGGGGAAATCGAAGCGCTGCTGGACCTCGCCGACGTGCTGATGAGCGCCTTCGGCTACACCTACAAGACCTACCTGGCCACCCGGCCGGCAAAATCACTGGGCACCGCCGAGGAGTGGGAGTGGTCCACCAGGGCGCTGCGCACCGCGCTGGAGGGCCGCGGCATGGACTACCAGGTCGACGAGGGCGGCGGGGTGTTCTACGCGCCGAAAATCGACCTCAAGCTGCTGGACAGCCTGGGCCGCGAGTGGCAGGGGCCCACCATCCAGGTGGACCTCAACCTCCCCAAGCGCTTCAAGGTGCAGTACGTGGGAAGCGACAACGCCATGCACGAGGCGGCCATGGTCCACCGCGCGCTGCTGGGCTCCATGGAGCGCTTCGTGGGCGGCCTGGTCGAGCACTTCGGCGGGGCCTTCCCCATGTGGCTGGCCCCGGTCCAGGTGCGGGTGGTCACCCTCGCCGACCGGCACGTCGAGGCCGGCGGGAGGATCGTCGGGGAGATGCGCGCCGCCGGCCTCCGCGTCGAGGAGGACTTCCGCAACGAGAAGCTGGGCTACAAGGTCCGGGAGTGGACCCTGGCCAAGGTTCCCTACCTCGCGGTGCTCGGCGACAAGGAGATCGAGGAGGGCGTCATCAACCTCCGCGCGCGCGGGGTCAAGGAGCAGCAGAAACCGACCGTGAAGGAGTTCGTCGACCGGGCCCGCGGTGAGGTCCGCGACAAGGTCATGGGGCAGAGTTAGGAGGAACGAATATTCCGGAGAAAAGGAACAAGATCAACGATGAGATTCGGGCGCGCGCGGTGCGCCTGATATCGCCCGACGGAAGTCAGCTGGGCATCCTGCCCCTCGACGACGCCATGGCCAAGGCCCGGGAGGCCGGGCTGGACCTGGTGGAGGTCAGCGGCGACTCGGACCCGCCGGTCTGCCGCATCCTGGACTACGGCAAGTTCCGGTACGGCTCCAAGCGCAAGGAGGTCGGTCCCAAGGTCCGCAAGCAGCACTTCGGGCAGATCAAAGAGATCCGCATGCGGCCCAAGATCGACAAGAACGACCTGGAAAGGAAGCTGGCCAAGGCCCGCGAGCTGCTGGAGGAGGGCTACCGCCTGCAGATAACCTGCATGTTCCGCGGGCGGGAGATGACCCACCTGGAGCTGGGCCACAACCTGCTCAAGCGCGCCGCGGAGATGCTCTCCGAGGTCTCCAAGCTGGAGCGCCCGCTGAACCGCGAGGGCCGGCGCATGAACATCATGCTCATGCCCAAGGTCGAGGTGGTCCGCGCCAAGTCCAAGGAGCGCGAGGAGCAGGCCAAGAAGTACGCCGCCGAGGCGAAGGGCCGCCGCAAGAAGTCCAGGCAGCGCCGCGAATCGGTCCGCAGAAAGGCCGTGGAGGTCGACGGCGGCAAGCCGCTGGAGAACACGATCGAGGTTCCCGCCGATGCGCCGGAACCCGCTAAAGTGGAGGGCGACGATGCCCAAGCAGAAGACCCACAAGGGACTGAAGAAGAGAGTTAAGGTTTCGGCCCGCGGCAAGGTGATCGTCGGCCAGGCCGGCAAGAGCCACCTGATGGCCGGCACCCGCGGCAAGAACGTCCGCAAGCTGCGCGGCACCAAGACGGCCAGCAAGCCCGAGCAGAAGCGGCTCGGCAAGATGCTCAGGCAGGGCTAGGTGCCGGCAGGCCCCCGGCCGGGGGGGCCGGCTTAGAAAGGGACTCGACCATGGTACGCG
>CAZONU010000021.1:4088-5909 GCA_964581145.1 uncultured Planctomycetia bacterium | reverse complement strand
CGTGAAAACCAACGTGGCCCGCCACAAGCGCGTCAAGCGGGTGATGAAGAAAGCCGAGGGCTTCTACCAGGGCCGCCGCAAGAACTACCGCCAGGCCCGCGAGACCGTGGAGCGCGCCGAGCGCTACGCCTACGCCCACCGGCGCCGCCGCAAGCGCGACTTCCGCCGGCTGTGGATCACGCGCATCACCGCGGCCTGCCGGGAGCGCGGCTTCAGCTACAGCCGGTTTATCCAGGGCCTCAAGAAGACCGGGTGCGCCCTGGACCGCAAGATGCTTGCGGAGATCGCGGTGGTCGACCCGGCGGCCTTCGACGGCCTGGTGGCCACGGCCAAGAAGGCGGTGGGGCAGCTGAGCTGAGAGGATGACATCTTGAGCCAGAGTCTGGACAAGCGGGTCAAGGGGCTTCAGCGGGAGGCGCTCGCCGCCGTGGGGGAGTGCGCCACGCCCGAAGAGCTGGAGGCCGCCCGCATCGAGTACCTGGGCCGCTCCCGCGGGCGCCTCAAGGAGCTCATGAGCGGAATCAAGGAGCTGCCCGACAAGAAGCGCCGCACCGCCGGCCGGCTGGCCAACCAGCTCAAGAAGCAGCTGGCCGCGGCCTTCGCCGCCCGGCGCGAGGAGCTGGCCGGAGGCGGGCCGGGCGGGGCGCGGGCCGACCTCACCCAGCCCGCGGCGCGCTTCAGCGTGGGCCACGTGCATCCCCTGACCCGGACCATCGAGACCCTCCGGGAGGTCTTCGGCTCCCTGGGCTTCAGCTGCGTGGAGGGCCCGGAGGTCGAGACCGAGCACCACAACTTCGACGCGCTGAACATCCCCGCCGACCACCCCGCGCGGGACAGCTTCGACACCTTCTTCCTGGACAACGGCGGGCTGCTGCGCAGCCACACCTCCCCGACGCAGATCCGGGTGATGGAATCGCAGCCGCCCCCGGTGCGGGTCATCGTCCCCGGGCGGGTCTACCGGCCCGACGCGGTGGACGCCACCCACCACTACTGCTTCCACCAGTGCGAGGGGCTGATGGTCGAGGAGGAGGTCTCCTTCGCCGACCTCAAGGCGGTGCTGACCATGGCCATGGAGGGGGTTTTCGGCCCGGGCACGGCGACCCGCTTCCGGCCCAGCTTCTTCCCCTTCACCGAGCCCAGCGCCGAGGTGGACGTCTCCTGCATTTTCTGCTCGGGCGCCGGCTGCCGCATCTGCAAGGGCTCGGGCTGGATCGAGCTGCTGGGCGCGGGCATGGTCGACCCCGCGGTCTTCGAGGCGGTGGGCTACGACCCGGAGCGCTACACCGGCTTCGCCTTCGGCATCGGCGTCGAGCGCCTGGCCATGCTCAAGTACGGGATCGACGACATCCGCAGCTTCACCGACAACGACATGCGCTTCCTGGAGCAGTTCTGATGAAAGTCAGCCTGGAGTGGCTCAAGCAGTACGTTGACTTCGAGACGCCCGCGGAGGAGCTGGCCGAAAAGCTCACCGCGGTGGGCCTGCCCTGCGAGGAGCTCGAGCCGGTCGGCGAGGACTGGGTGCTGGACCTGGAGGTGCCCTCCAACCGCCCGGACTGCCTGGGGGTGATCGGGGTGGCCCGCGAGGTCGCCGCCATCCTGGGCGCCGACCTGGCCGTCCCCGAGGCCGCCCTGGAGAAGGGCCGGACCTCCACCTCGGCGCTGGCCAAGGTCACCGTCGAGGACCAGGAGCTCTGCCCCCGCTACGTGGGCCGGGCCATCAGCGGGGTCAAGATCGGCGAGAGCCCCGAGTGGATGCAGCGCCGGCTGGCCGCCGTGGGCCTGCGGCCGGTCAACAACGTGGTCGACGTCACCAACTACGTG
>CAZONU010000021.1:0-4078 GCA_964581145.1 uncultured Planctomycetia bacterium | reverse complement strand
GCGCCGCGCGCGCCCCGGCGAGAGGATGGAGCTCATCGACGGGACGGAGGCCAAGCTCGACGGCAGCGAGCTGCTCATCGCCGACGAGCGCGGCGCGGTGGCCCTCGCCGGGGTGATGGGCGGCGCGCGCACCGAGGTGGGCCCTGACACCACCAACGTCTTCCTGGAGAGCGCCAGCTTCCTGCCCGCCGCCGTGCGCCGGGCCGGCCGCAAGCTGGGGCTGGCCACCGAGTCCAGCTACCGCTTCGAGCGCTCGGTGGACTGGAACGGCGTGGAGTACGCCAGCCGCCGGGCCTGCGCGCTGATCGCCGAGCTGGCCGGCGGGTCAGTGGCCTCCGGCTCCATCGACGTGGCCGCCGCGGCCCCCAAGCCCAGACAGGTGACGGTGCGCTACTGGCGGGTAGACAAGCTCCTGGGCCAGCGCATGGAGAAGCACCGCATCCGGGGCGTCCTGCTGGACCTGGGCCTGGAAAGCGTCTACGAGTCCGGCGAGGGCATCACCCTGCTGGTGCCCAGCTTCCGGCCGGACCTGGCGCGCGAGGTCGACCTGATAGAGGAGGCCGCCCGGCACTACGGCTACGAGCGCATCCCCGCCGAGACCAGCCTGAGCGTCCGCCTGCCGGCCAGGGGCGCCGGCGAGGAGGCCTGCCGCCGGCTGCGCGACCGGCTGACCAGCATGGGCCTGTCCGAGACGGTGACCATCAGCATCCTGCCGCGGGAGCACGGCGAGGCGGTCCGCCCCTGGCGCAGCGCGCGCCCGGTGCTGATCACCAACCCCCCCCGGGCCGGGCAGGACGTGCTGCGCCAGAGCCTGCTGCCCTCGCTCCTGGAGGTCCGCCGGGTCAACGCCGCCGCGGGCCGGGGCGAGCTGTCGGTCTTCGACCTGGGCCGCGCCTACCTGGCGCGCCCGGACGGGTCCGTCGACGAGCGCCGCCTGCTGGCCGCGCTGGACGACCGCGCGGAGACCGAGGCGGAGATCAGCTTCGGGCGGCTGCGGGCCGCGCTGGAGGCCGCCTGCGGGCTCTTCAAGGACACCGAAAACCTGCGCATCGAGCCCTCGGAGCTGCCCTACCTGCAGCCGGGTGAGAGCGCCCGGGTCTTCCTGGGCAGCGAGTTCCTGGGCGTCACCGGCCGGCTGAACGAGAAGCTGCGCGGGCTCTTCGATCTGCGCTCCCGCCCGACCCTGCTGGAGATCGACCTCGATCTGCTCGTCGCCCGCGGGCTGGCCCGCCGGGGGATGCGCTCCCTGCCCCGCTTCCCGGGCATCAAGCGCGACGTGGCCCTGGTCCTCGACGAGACGGTCACCTGGGCCCAGGTGGCCGCCGCGGCGGCGGAGGTCGACTGCCAGCTGCGCCAGTCGGTAGACTTCCTCAACGTCTACCGCGGCAAGCAGGCCGGCGCGGGCAAGAAGTCGGTGGCCTTCTCGGTGACCTACCGCGCCCCGGACCGCACCCTGACCGACGCGGAGGTCAACGACCTCCACGCCGGGCTGGTGGAGCACCTCACCGCCAAGCTGGGAGCGGCGCTGCGCTCATGACCGCCGAAGGCGACGACCTCCCGCGACGAAAGGACCGGCTGCGTCGGGAGGTCGCCGCGCGCCTGCGGTCACTGGGCCCCGAGGAGCTCGCCGGGCGCGGCCGCCGGGCCGTCGAGCGGCTCAAGTCCACACCTGACTTCCGGAGCGCCCGGAGCTGCCTGCTCTACGCGTCCCTGCCCGACGAGATCGACACCGCAACCCTGATCGACGAGCTGCTGGCCGGCGGCAAGAAGGTGTTCCTGCCGACCTGTCACCAGACGAAGGACGAAATGCGCGCGGTGCGCATCGCCGATCGCGGCCGGGACCTGATCGAGGGCCGCTTCGGGATCCTCGAGCCGCGCCCGGAGCTCGAAGCGGCTGGCGCCGAAGAAGTCGATTTCATTCTGGCCCCCGGCAGGGCCTTCGACCGCCAGTGCCGCCGGCTGGGGCGGGGCCGCGGCTTCTACGACCGCTTTCTCCACACTGCCCTGGAAGGGGGCGGCCTCGCGGCCGCGGTGGCCCTCGACATCCAGATCTTTGACCAGCTGCCCACAGGAAAGCGTGACCTCCCGGTGCACCTGGTGGCCACCGAGAGCGAGCTGATCCGCCCCGGCGGCGGCTCCCGAGCCCCGAACCCCGAACCCCAGACCCCGTAATCATGGACGTGGGCCGCTACCTCCGCGAGGAGCTGGTCAAGCTCGATATCGAGAGCCGGCCGGAGCCCCTGTCCGAATCGGTGGAGCCCACCCCCCAGGCCCGGGAGCGCCACCGCTGGCACTTCAAGGAGAAGGTGGTCGCCGAGCTCGCCGGGCTGTTTGCTGCCAGCGGGGAGATCCGCAACGAGCACAAGTTCTACCTGGACCTGGTCAACCGCGAGAAGCAGGCCTCCACGGCGATAGGCGAGGGCCTGGCCGTGCCCCACGTGCGCTCCATGCAGCCCCGCCGGCTGGTGCTCTGCTTCGCGCGCTCGCGCGAGGGCGTCGACTACTTCAGCCCCGACGGCGAGCCGGTGCATCTCTTCTTCGGGGTGGCCGCGCCGAGCTACGACGACTCGGTGTACCTGCGCCTCTACAAGTGGCTGGCCCACGCCTTCAGCCGCGAGGACTGGCTGCACGACGCGCTGATGTCCGCCGCCGAGCCCGGCGAGGTCATCCGGGTCATCAAGAGCCTGCGAGGCTAGCGCCGTGAAGCTGATGGAGGCCCTCAAGAGGCCGGCCG
The DNA here is from genome assembly GCA_964581145.1 of uncultured Planctomycetia bacterium. Classification (GTDB taxonomy): domain Bacteria; phylum Planctomycetota; class SZUA-567; order JAKLDR01; family JAKLDR01; genus CAZONU01. The sequence goes on along the minus strand of CAZONU010000021.1, from coordinate 1,344 downwards.
TTCGCATCCCGCTGCTGATGATCGTGATCGTGGGCTGCTCGCTGTGGGCCTTCCGCTCCTGCCCGGAGTATATCGAGGAGAAAGCCAAGACGCTGCAGCTGGTCAACGCCCGGCGGGTCAGCTTCATCAAGCTGCTGGCCGCGGCGGCGACCGAGGCCGAGAAGCGCCCGGAGGGCCTGGGAGAGCTGGTCCGTCCGGCGAAGGCGGGAGAGCTCTCTCCCGTTCAGAAAATGTTCCTGCGCGGCTTCGCCGAACGGCCCGAGTTCCGGAAGCTGGCGGACCCGGAAGCGGAGCCGCTCAGAAGGCTGGGGAACATCGAGGTCTGGTCCGCCCCCGGACACGAGAGCCATGAGCGGGAGATACTCTGGTCCTGCGACCTCCAGCCGCCGGTCCTCCTCCGCCTCTGTCCCAGCCCGAAGAACGAGGAGGACTTCGTAATATTCTCCTGGCCTCAAAATGCAGGCAAGGCCCAGCTCACCCTCGCCTACCTCTCCACCGAGCCGGAGCGAATCTACTACACCTCCGCCCCGCACTATGTAGGCCCGGGACAAGGCCCGACGACCGCTGACTTGGGCGAAGCGCCCTTCGCCGGGAAAATAAACCTCCTGCCCCCCGATGCCGTCGGCGATTCCTACGACGAGTTTCTCAGAAGGGCCGAGGCCGAGGAGGGCAAGCTCTGGGCGTGGAGGAAGGTCGAAGAAGTGATAAACGTCCCGGATTGACGCCTTGACCTCCTCTTCCTGATTTCGCGCCCCGCGGATACTTGCAAACATTCCCCCCGCTGGAGAGACTTCCCGCCAGGACGTGAGGAGGAAAGCACCGTGCCGGAAGCAGCCAGGGAAGCCGGGGACCGCGAGGTCCACGCGGTAAGGAAGCTCCGCCAAGCCTACGACATCCTCAAGACCGAAATCCACAAGGTGATCATCGGCCAGGACGAGATCATCGACCAGATCCTCATCGCGGTCCTGGCCCGCGGCCACGGCCTGGTGGTGGGGGTGCCCGGGCTGGCCAAGACCCTGATGGTCTCGACCATCGCCGAGTCCCTGGCGCTCAGCTTCCGGAGGATCCAGTTCACCCCGGACCTCATGCCCTCGGACATCACCGGCACCGAGGTCATCGAGACCGACGAGGCCGGCAAGCGCAGCTTCCGCTTCATCCAGGGGCCCATCTTCGCCAACATCATCCTGGCCGACGAGATCAACCGCACCCCGCCCAAGACCCAGGCGGCCCTGCTGGAGGCCATGCAGGAGCGCCAGGTGACCTCCGGCGGGGTCAGGTACGACCTGCCCCGGCCCTTCTTCGTGCTGGCCACCCAGAACCCCATCGAGCAGGAGGGCACCTACC
>CAZONU010000020.1:16880-25261 GCA_964581145.1 uncultured Planctomycetia bacterium | reverse complement strand
CCACTCGATGTCCTGGGGCGAGCCGTAGTGGTCCTCGACCTCGCAGGCCACCAGGGCCAGCCGGGCGGCCTGGCCGTCGTCCAGCACCCGCGCGTTGCGGCGCTCGTCGGATATCTCGCTTTCAACCGTGCCCTCGGCGGTAGCCCGGGTCTCGACGGTCTTCTCGGAGACGGTGACCTCGCGGACGTTCCCGGTGTGCTTCTCGACGACCACGGTGTCGGGGGTCACCTGCCCGCCGACCACCGCCTCGCCCAGGCCCCAGGAGCCGTTGATGACCACCTCGTCGCGGGCGCCGGTCACCGGGTTGGCGGTGAACATGATGCCCGCGGCATCGGCCATGACCATCTTCTGGACGACCGCCGCCAGGGCCAGGCCCTCCAGGGGGATTTCCTGCTGGGCCCGGTAGCTGATGGCCCGGGCGGTCCACAGGCTGCCCCAGCAGGAGCGCACCGCCTTGAGCAGGGGTCCCTCGCCGCTTATGTTGAGGTAGGTGTCCTGCTGGCCGGCGAAGCTGGCCTCGGGCAGGTCCTCGGCGGTGGCCGAGGAGCGCACCGCCACGCTCCCGGCGCCTGTTTCCTGGAGCTTCCGGTAGGCGGCCAGCACCTCGGAGGAGATCGACTCGGGGATCTCGCAGCCCTCGAAGAGCGCGCGTATCTCCGCGGACGCGCTCTCGACCGACGCGGGGTCTTCCATCTCGATCCGCGAGACGGTGCTCACGATGCGCTCGCCGAGGCCGCCGGCGGCCACGAAGTCGCGGTAGGCCGCGGTGGTGACCACGAAGCCGGGCGGCACCGGGAACTCGGCGCGGGTCAGCTCGCAGAGGTTGACGCCCTTGCCGCCCAGGACCTCCAGACCGGCCGGCTCGCAGCCCGGCAGGCCCTGGCCGAAGAAGTGGATGCGCGAGGAAATGTTCTCTGCTGCGGCACTCACTTGGCGGCCTCCTTGCTTTTCTTGAGCAGCTCCTCGTAGATCTGACCGGCCAGCCCGGGATACTTGCCGCCCAGGACCTTCTGGAGGTCCTCCAGGCTGGCGGCCTTGAGGTCCTCGACCGTGTGGAACCTGTCGGCCGCCAGGCGCGCGGCCCCCCGGATGACCTCCACGCCCTGGAGCCTGGTCAGGAACTTGACGACCTCGTGCTCGCCCACGGCCATCAGGCCGCGCTTCTCGGTGACCACGAAGACGGTTTCGCCCATCACCACCGGCGGCGCCAGGACCTTGCCCATCAGCCCCTGGTCGCGGAAGCGCCAGGGCCAGGTGTTGGCCGCCAGGTTCCAGGTGGCCAGGCGCTTGTAGCCGCCGTAGACCACCACCCCGCCGACCAGGGCGGGGGCCTGCACGTCGCGGCCCACGCTCATGCCCTCGGCGCGGACCGCCCGGGCCTCGAAGACCTTCTCGGCGGCCTCCTTGCGGGCCTGCTTGTCCCACTTCACCATCGCCCTGTGGTGGTTTCTCTTGCGGTGCTCCGCGTAGGCCTTCACCTTGGCCTCCCTGGCCGCCTCGGCTTTCTTGCGGGCCTCGCCCGTGAGAGTTTCGTCCACCTCGGGGAGCGGGTCGGGCTCTTGGGGGTCGGTCTGGTCCTCCTCGGCGTAGGGGCCGTAGCCGTCCTCGCACCACTCCCACACGTTGCCGGCCATATCGTGCAGGCCCCAGGCGTTCGCGGCGAAGCTGCCCACCTCCGTCGTCTTCTTGCGGGCGGTCCCTTTCTTCTCGTCCCAGGGCCTGTTGCCGTTGTAGTTGGCCTGGTCGGTGGTGATCTTCTCCCCGAAGTGGAAAGACGTGTCCGTGCCTGCGCGGCAGGCCCCCTCCCACTCGGCCTCGGTGGGCAGCCGGAAAGTCAGCTTGCCCTTGAAGGTTTCGTTCAGCTTCCCGATGAACTTCTGGCAGTCGTCCCGGCTGACCTGCTCCACCGGGTTCCTCCCGGCCTTGAACTTCGCGGGGTTCCGGCCCATCACCCGCTCCCACTGCGCCTGGGTCACCTCGTACTTGCCCAGGCAGTAGGGCTTCGTGATCCGCACCTTGTGCCGGGGATGCTCGCGCCTCCACAAGTTGATATCGCCACCCCCCCGGCGCCTGATCTCCTCGGGCCCGTACCTCCCGCCCATCACGAACTCCCCGGCGGGGATCAGCACCAGCTCCAGCTTCACCCCGCCGCCGAGGTCCACGGTCCTCTCAACCGGGACTCCCAGCTTCCTGGCGGTCTGCTGCTGGCGGCGCTTGGCCTCCTGGGCGTCGAAGGGCCACTCCGCCTCCTTCGGCGGCGGGGGCGACTCGGCTCCGGAGGGCAGGACCATCAGCACCCGCAGGCCGCCGTGGCTGCTCCGGTTCGTGGGGTCCTCGTTGCCGCGCATCGCTGAGCGGCATTCACCCGGCCGGCTGGCCCAGGACCCCCCGCGCAGCACGGCGGGCTTGGGCTCTGCCGGCAGCCTGCCAGGCATGGCCTCGAAGGCGTAGAGCTTGCCGTCCGCGGCGGCGACGACCGCGTAGGACTCGTCGATCACCGGGTAGGCTACCGGCGCCGCGGGCAGCTTGGCCTTCCAGAGGCGCTTGCCGTTGCGCAGGCGCACGCAGACCAGGTACCCCTTGACGTCCGCCTCCGCCCCGCGGCGCCCGGCCAGGCAGCCGACCACCACCTTGCCGCTGGTGCTGGCCAGCGGGCCGGGGATCACCCGCTCGCTGGCGCAGGCCGGCGGGCCGACCGGCGGGCCGGGGAGCAGCGAGCTCCAGACCTCGCGGCCCAGCCCGTCCTCCAGGCACACCAGGCGCGGCTTCTCGCCGCCGACGGCGACGATCACCAGTCCCTGGGTCATGGCCGGGGCCCCGGAGATTTCAGGGAGCTCCCGCTTCCAGAGCTCGGCGCCGTTCTCCCCGGCGCTGAGGCAGACCAGCTCGGGGCCCTTGGACTTGACCACGGTCAGGCGGTCGCCGGCCAGGGAGAGCATCTCCTTGACGTAGAGGGCCGGGGTCTTCCATTTCCTGGCGCCGTCGGCGGCATCCAGGCAGACCAGGTTCTGCTCGCGGCCGTTCTCGCCGACCAGGGCGTAAACGCGGTCCCCGGCCGCGGCCAGCGCGGTTATCGGCCCGCCCAGGTTCTTGGACCACTTCTCGCTGCCGCGGGCGGCGTCCACCCCGGCCAGGCGAATCCCCCCGTCGGTCTCCAGGGACATGTACAGCGCGCCGCCGCAGGCGGCCAGCGGCCCCTCAACGGTGCGCCCGCGGAAGCGGAACCCCCGCCACTTGCGGCGGGCGACCTCGGCCTCCACGGTAGGCAGGCCCAGGTTGTCGGCGGCGCCGCCGCGGTCCGCCCCTCCGCCGGGGCCCCCGCAGAGCTTCGCGGCCCGGCCGGCGCCGGCCGTGTCCGCGCCCAGGCAGAAGAGGCCCTGGCCGGGAGTGCCCACGTAGACCTTGCCGCCGGCCGCCACCGGCGAGCCGAACATGTCGCCGCAGGGGGTGATGGAGAGCTTCCAGCGCAGGGAGAGGTTCAGGCGGTCCACGCAGTAGGCCATGCCGTGCAGGGAGACCGCGTAGACGGCGCCCTTGGTCACCACCGGGGCGCAGACCAGCGAGGTGCCCAGGGGGATTTTCTTTGCCTTCGCGGCCTGCGGGTTCTCGACCGCCTCCAGAATGTTCACCACGTAGAGGCTGCCGTCGCGGGCGCAGGCGTAAGCGGTCAGGTCCTTGGTCCAGACCGCCACCGCGCCCAGGATGGTGTCGCCGGTTTCCACCTCCCAGAGCTTCTTGGGGGCTCCGTCGGTCACGTCGTGAACGTCCAGGCACAGGATGTAGCCTTTGGGGTTGGCCGCCACGTTGACGAAGTCGCCCTTGCCGTAGCCGACGATGACCACGTCGGTGACGCGGTCCTTGACCTTGACGTTCCTGACCACCGTGGGCGCGGAGAAGACCGGGTCCTTGACGGGATAGAACCACTTCTCCTCCCCGGTGACGCCGTCCACGCAGGCCACCCCGGAGGTGCCCGGCACGCGCGCCCCGGCGCTCACGGCCACCGGGGCCTCGATGCCGAAGTTCTCGTGCTTGATCTTCAGTCCGCAGCCGAAGAAGACCAGGGTCTGCTGCCGGCCCTCCCGAACCGCGGGGTCCTCGGGCAGGTCCACCGCGATGGGCGCGCTCTCCACGTCGGCGTAGTAGCGGGGGATCTCGATGCGGACCCCGGAGGCCTCCTTGAGCGTCCGGCGGCTGCCGGGGGTGTCGCCCTCCACGCCGGGCACCTCGCCCACCGCCACGCGGCCGACGATGGTCCGCTTGAAGCCCTTCCCGGCGTTGACCGGCACGCTCCCGGGGTCGGCCACCTCGCTGATGCCGCCCGGGTCAATCCCGGTCACCAGCACCTGGCCGGGGTCGGTGACGGTGCCCCCGAAGCGCTCGACCGTGCACTTGACCGCCACGGTCTTGCCGGCCAGGGCCCTGACCTTCTCGATATCCGGGCACTCGGCGTGCAGGTAGTAGGCCGCGGTGCCCTCCACCATCCAGGCCAGCTCCCCGCTCTCCAGCTCGACGGACCAGATGCCGTCGTCGCCGGCGCCCACGTAGATGCGGTACTTGTCGTCGACGCACTTGTGGATGCAGGGGCTGCTCTCCACGTGGCTGGTGGCCTGCTTGAACCACTTGAGCGCCGGCTTGCGCCCGCCCTTCTTGACGGGATCGAGGTCCAGGCAGAAGAAGCGGCTGTTCATGTCCTGGTGGTAGCCCTCGCCGACCACCAGGTAGCGGCCCTCCTCGGGCCTGCCGTCCTGGCCCTGGCCCTCGAACTCGCCGCCCACCGCCGGCGAGGAGAACACCGAGGTCAGCGAGTCGCCCATGCCCTCGCCGCTGTAGGCCCAGACCACGCCGCCCCCGGCGGCGTCGCGGCAGTAGATGGTCCCCGAGCCGGTGATCTTGCGGCCGACGAACAGGCTGAGCACCGCGCTGCTGGTGTAGATGCGGTTGCCGACCACCGCCGGGGAGGAGTCCACCCGCTCGCGCTTCTTCTCGGCGTAGCTCCACAGCACCTTGGCGGCGTCCATCGGGCCGCCCGCGCCGGGCATCGCCCCGGTGCGGCTGGGCCCGCCGCGCTGGGCGGTCCAGGCCGCCCCGGACTGCTCCTCGGCCACGCTGCCCCCGAAGAGCTTCCTGCCCCCCCAGACCAGCAGGACGCAGCCGGCGACGATGCACAGGGACAGGATCTTCTGGTGCCAGAGGAACTTGAAGAGCCCCTTGTAGGTGTCGGGCTTGGTCAGGGCCACAATCGCGGCCACCAGCATGGCCAGCAGCTGGGGCAGGATGGCCACCAGCGCCTGAATGGGCCCGACCACCGCGGGGACCACCGCGTAGGCCTCGCAGGCTGGCAGCACCACCAGCAGCACTGCGAAGAGGCCCGCAAACCACCAGAAGGTCTTGCGCTTCACTTGCTTCCGCCTTTCCGTCGGCTCAGCGGTCTCCCGCCGTCCCGCTCTGCGCTTCTTCGGCTCGAGAGGTTGATTGTACGCCTGGGTCCCGACCGCACAACTTCATTACCAAGTGTCCGCCGCTCCCCGCCGTGCTGACTCGAAAATCCTGAAATCTCGACAGTATATACACCGCAAATCCCCGATTGCCCATTTTCGGACCGTACCAGAATCAGTCCAATTTGCCGGCCGGTGCCTCCTCCCCGCGGCTTGTAATCGCCGGGCGGGCCGGCCATAATGGAACCCCGTGAGGGGCAAGGATTTCTCCGACCGCAGCATCTACCGCCGGCGGGTGGCCGCCGGGAAGCTGGTTTCCTTCGCCGTCTCCGCGGCCGAGAGCGATTTACACATCAGCGCCGGGCGGGACCTCTCGGACCACGCACACGAGGCCCTGGCCGCCGCGCGCGCGGACATAGAGACCTACATCGCCGCCCGTCCGGACTTCAAGGCGGCGCTGGCGCCCTGGCCGGCGGACCCGGCTGCTCCGGCAATCGTCGCGGGCATGATCGCCGCGGGCCGGGCCGCCGGCGTGGGGCCGATGGCCGCGGTGGCCGGGGCGGTGGCCGCCGCGGTGGGCCGGGCGCTGCTGCCCGAGAGCCCCGAGCTCATCGTCGAGAACGGCGGGGACGTTTTCGTCGCGGGCCGGGGCGGGCGGGTCGCGGCGATCTTCGCGGGCGACTCGCCGCTGTCCATGAAGCTGGGCCTCAAGCTGCCGGCCGCGCCGGAGGGGCTGGGCCTGTGTACCAGCTCGGGGACGGTGGGGCCGTCGCTGAGCAGGGGAAAGGCCGATGCCGCGGCCGCGCTGGCGCCGGACGCCGCCCTGGCCGACGCGGCGGCCACCGCGCTGGGCAATCGCGTGAAGAGCCCCGCGGATCTCGCCCGGGCGATGGAGTGGGCCGAGGGCGTGGCCGGCCTCTCCGGCGCGCTGGTGGTTATGGGTGAAGACCTCGCCGCCTGGGGTCAAGTGGAGCTGGTCGAAATCTGAGCGGGGCCGCAGAAGTTCTCAAGGAGTGCGCATGTCCTGGAGGGCCGGCCCGGCGTTGGGGACGGCCCGGGAGCTCCCCAGGCCGGGGGCGCGGCTTCGACCTCAGAACTTCTGCGGACCGACTTAGCTTCAGGAAACCGTGCGCCGTTCGGCGGACAGGGCCTGCTCGATGCGCGCGCGCTCGTCCTCATAGCCGGCGCGGCCCAGCAGCGCGCAGGCCGCGCGCTTGCCGGCCTCCACGCCGGGCTGGTCGAAGGCGTTGACGTCATATAGCCGCCCGGCATACGCGACCGCCAGCTCCCACATGTAAAGCAGCCCGCCGACCGACTCGGCGCTGAGCTTTTGCATTGTGATGGTCGCGTTGGGGCGCCCCGCGGCGGCCAGGGCGATCTCCGTGCCGCGGCGCTCGGCGTCGAGCAGCTCGCCGACGCCGTGACCACCCAGGTACCCGAAGGCCGCGCGGTCCGGGTAGGTCGCGGGGATTGCCAGCTCGCGCTCCGGCTTCTTGACCGTCACGAAGACCACCGCCTTGTCCGCGGGGCCCTCGGTGTAGAGCTGTATCTGGGAGTGCTGGTCGGTGGCTCCCAGGGCCTTGACCGGGGTGGGGCCGACCGCGCAGGGCTCGCCGGCGAGCGTCTGCTTCTTGCCCAGCGACTCGGCCCAGAGCTGGCGGTACCAGTCGGCGACGTCGGCCAGCGCCGAGGCGTAGGGCATGAGCACGTGGATGTGCTTGCCTTTCTTCACGTCGAGCTGCCAGAGCAGTGCCGCCAGGGCCAGCGCGGGGTTCCCGTCCCACGCCGAAGCCGTGCAGCGCGCGTCGAGCTGCGCGGCACCGGCCAGCAGGCCGCGCACGTCAATGCCCAGCGCGGCGGCGGGGAAGAGCCCCACGGGGCTCAGCACCGAGAAGCGCCCCCCGACCCCCTCGGGCACGGGCAGCGCGGCCACGCCTTCCTCCCCGGCCAGCTTGCGGAGGTCGCCCTTCTCCGGGTCGGTGGTGAAGACGAAGTGCTCGCCCCAGGAGTTGCCGGCGACCTTTTCCACTGCGGCGCGCGCGGCCAGGAACTGCGCGGCGGTTTCGGCGGTGGAGCCGGACTTGCTGATCACGTTGAAGAGGGTCCGCTTGATGTCCAGCATCTCCAGGAGCGCGGCCGCGCGCGAGGGGTCGGCGTTGTCCAACATGTAAAGCCGCGCGCCGCCCCTGCGCTCGGGGGGCAGCTCGTTGTGGAAGGGGTGGCACAGGGCGGTCTTGAGCGCGACCGCGCCCAGCGCCGAGCCGCCGATGCCGATCACGACCACGCTGTCAAAGCGCCCGGCCAGCTCCGCCCAGAGCTCCTGGCACTCGCCGGCCAGCTCGGTCCGTCCGGGAAGCTCCGTCCAGGCCAGCGGCCCGGCCCCGCGCTCGGCTTTGACCGCCTCGAAGGCCGCCGCGGCCTGCGGCGCGGCCTCGGCCAGGTCGGCGTCGGTCAGGCCGCTCTCCTCGCCGACCGCGCCGGCCAGGAAGTTGGTGTAATCCAGCGAGATAGACATCCGCGTCCCCTCTCCGAACCGGGGGGATTTTAGGCCCTGGGACGGGGATTGCAAGCGGGCCGGCCGGGCCGCTAGACCAGCCGGGCCACCAGGTCGTAGTCGTGGATGCCGGTGACCACCGCCCTGTGGAACTCCCCGGGGCGCAGGGCGGCCAGCCCCGCGTGCGGCCGGGTGATGATCACCTGCCCGTCGACCTCCGGCGCCTGGAACTCGGCGCGCCCCCGGGCGGGGCCGGCCCCGGCGCTCTCCACCAGCACGGTGAGGCCGGCCCCGATGCGCTCGCTGGCCCGGCCGCTGGCGATCAGCTTCTGCAAATTCATCAGCTCGTCAAACCGCTTGCGCCTGGTGCGCTCCGAGACCTGCCGCTGGCGCCGCGCCGCGCGGGTGCCCGCCTCGGGCGAGTAGGTGAAGGCCCCCAGATGGTCGAACTG